>JBEVOI010000157.1:0-3258 GCA_040507665.1 Burkholderiales bacterium | reverse complement strand
ACGCCGTGGACGCAGAGCCCGCGGATTTCATCTTCAACATTGAAGCCGCGCATCATCCGGATCAGCGCGTCCTGCAGGAGCGACTGACCAGCGAGCCGAGGTATGAGGTCGAACATCACGTGCATGCGACGACGGGTATGCGGCTGGCGCGGCTCGCGGCCAAACCCGGTCACCTGACCGTTCGCTATCGAGCATTGGTCGAGACACGATACCGGCGACCGACCGGCCATGAGGAAGAGGTCCCCATACGGGAACTGCCATCAGAGGTCACGCCGTATCTTTGGCCGAGTCGCTACTGCGAATCCGATTCGCTGTTCCGCCTCGCGCTGGTCCATTTCGGCCAGGTGCCGAAAGGCTATGGGCGGGTCGAGAGCGTCTGTCAGTGGGTGCGCGACAACGTACAGTACGCGATTGGTACCAGCGTGCCTAGCACGTCCGCACGCGATGTTCTCTTGCAGCGCGCAGGCGTATGTCGCGACTTCGCGCACGTGTGCATTGCTCTGTGCCGGGCTCTCAATATTCCCGCGCGGCTTGTCACCGGCTATGCCCAGTACGAGGATCCACCCCCTGATTTCCATGCGATGTTCGAGGCCTTCCTCGGCGGTCGCTGGATTTTGTTCGATCCCACCCGCCTCTCCCCCGAGGAAGACCTGATCCGGATCGCGACGACGCGGGACGCTGCGGACGCAGCCTTCGCCACGCTGTTCGGACCTATCCGCTTTCTGCGGTGGCGCCCCGACGTGTTCAATGCTGAAGCTGCCCACCAGGCTAACGGATGGTAGGCCTCGCGTTCGAAGCTTCGATGGAAATCGGCGGCAGCTCTTCGCCGGGAAAAGTTTTCCGTAGGTCCCTATAACGATGGCGGCGCTCAAGAAGAGCGTCGAGGGTAAAGCGGGACGACCGAAGCCTGCCAAGAGACGGGGGGCGCACACGGTCAGGAAATCCAGGCCGCCGTCGCGCAAACGGGGGTGTGTCAATCGAATCCCGTGCCTCCCTTGCCCGCTACCAGCGCAAGCGTGATTTCACGGCGACATCTGAGACGTATCTCTGAGCGGTCGAACCCGGTCTTCGAACAGAGCGCGAGCGAAGGTCTTCGGATTGCCGCATTGGCTTACACTTGATGAAATGTTACCGCATGGATGCAAGTTTTACCGTCGCGATATTAGAAGGCGGTGCGAATGCGCTTCCACAACTGCGAATGGCCTATGAGTATGTCTACGGCGAGCGCGCGGCCTACGCGCTTGCTTTCCGGGCAACGAGCGCGCCCGGCGTGCCAGCATTTGTCTAGGGCATGGTCTACGCAGCACCTCTCAAAGGTACGCGCACGATAAATGCATTACTTATGTGTATTCGTTGCTGCGTAACCATCTGGAAGGAGTCTGCAGCATCATTCGCAAGTTCACGTTATCGAGCAAGGAGATCACTATGGAAACGATCAAGGACTACACACCCGGCACCACCGATCCCACCCGCCCCTTGGAACGCGCAATCGGTCAGGCGGGCGCGAGCGCACACAGCACGATCGATAAGGTGTCGGATACGGCGCGCCCCGCTGTTGACCGCCTCGCCTCCGGCGCGCATCAGGCCGTCGACAAGATCGCCGGCGCCGCAGGTCAGGTGGTGGAGACATTAGGCATCAAGGGCGAGCAGTTGAATGACGCCCAAGCGCGCTTGGTAGAGGCCGGTCGAAACTATGTGCGCGAGAATCCCATGATGGCGCTCGGGATTGCGATCGCGGCAGGGTTCGTGTTGAGCCGTGTGGTCAGTTCGCGCTGAGCGGATCTCGTCCATGGAAGCGCGGCACGCTACGCAGGAGGCTCCGGGGCACGATGCACCACCGGGCGTCTCAGCGCCTCCGCCCACCCTCTTGGAGGAGGTCGGGTCGTCACTGCGGGAAGTTTTCCGCCTTGTGCAAGACCAAGTGCAGCTGGCGACGCTGGAGGCGAGATTGGCGGGTGAAAGTCTCGTGGCCATGATTGTCGCGGGGATCATGATGGCGGTGCTGCTTGCGAGCGCTTGGTTGGGACTCCTAGCAGCTGCGGTGGTCGGTCTGATCGGCATCGGGGTAATGGAAGGCGTTGCCGTGCTGCTCACTGTCGCTGTAAATCTGGCAGGCGCGCTGGTGCTCTACCGGGTCATTCGCCACAAAGGTCGTCATCTGCAGTTCCCGGGAACGATTCGAAGCCTTCGATCAGTTTCCCCCGACCTTGGGATATCGGAGCGCTCATGACAACACTTGCCAGGAGTCAGGACGACCGTAAGTCATTACCGCTAATTGCACAGGTGACGATGGCCGAGCGGCGGATTCTCGACCGGCACAGGGTGATACGCGTTCGGGTATCTTTGCTTCGTCGGAGATTGGGTGATGAGCTGATACCCCTTTTGCTCCTTTCAGGAGCTGGCTTAGGGTTCATCACTGGAAATCTAACGGCGCAGGGCGCTCCGACGCGTACCCCTGGTTTGGAAGGGTCGCCTGCCGATAGCATACTCATGCGCGCAGCGGGGACCCTCTTCCCGGTAGTGCGCGCTGCCCTCGCGGTGCTTCCTCTTGCCATGGCAAGGAGAGACGAATCATGAGCATCGGCACGATTCTATTGATTGTCCTTAGTGTGCTCCTCGTCGCCGTCGTGCCTGACTGGCGCTACGCCCGAAGCTGGCGCTACCTAACCAGCGATCTGCTTGGCGTGGTGCTGCTGCGTGTTCCTGCTTTTGCTCGCGGGACGGTGGTAGCACGGTTCCGCGTCCGGTGAAGATTGCGCAGGTTGCGCCGCTGTACGAGAGTGTTCCACCACAGTTATATGGTGGCACTGAAAGGGTTGTGTCTTATCTCACCGAGGAACTCGTCCGTGCAGGCCACGAAGTAACGCTGTTCGCCAGTGGAGATTCGACCACCCGTGCGCAGCACATTCCCTGCCTCGGGCACGCATTGCGGCTGACTGGCGGGTCCCGCGACCCCCTGATATGGCACTATCTGCTGCTGGAAGAAGTGGTAGAGCGCGCCGCGGCGTTCGACGTAATCCACTTCCACACGGACTACCTTCACTTTCCGCTCGCGCGAAGGATGCTTAAGCCACATCTCACTACTTTGCACGGCCGTCTTGATCTGCCTGACCTGCCGCCGTTGTTCGAGGAGTTTTCCGAGATACCGGTCGTTTACAATTTCAAATTACAACGCACACCCCAGCAACAAGCCCCCTGGCGGGGACACGTGGAACCAGGAAAACCACCCAATTAAAACTTTAAAACCCAGCCCCCAGC
>JBEVOI010000272.1:0-3101 GCA_040507665.1 Burkholderiales bacterium | reverse complement strand
CCTGCTCGTACATCGGTTGCGACCACGGACGGATCACGTCCTGGTCCTTGCGCGGCTCGGAGGGCACGTCCTTCAGAAGCTCGGCAACGGTCTGGCCAGTGATGGTCATGCAGTCGCCGTGGAGCAAATCGTGGGTGAGCAGCATTTTCATCACCTGCGGGATGCCGCCGGCGCGGTGCAGGTCGGTCGCGACGTACTTTCCCGACGGCTTCAGGTCGCACAGTACTGGCACGCGGATGCGGATGCGCTCGAAGTCGTCGATCGCCCATTCGACTTCTGCAGCGTGGGCGATGGCGAGGAAGTGCAGCACCGCGTTCGTCGACCCGCCGGTCGCCATGATTACCGCCACCGCGTTCTCGATCGACTTGCGCGTAATGATGTCCCTCGGCAAGCGCTGCTTGTGGATCGCGCCGAGCAGCACCTCGGCGGATTTCGCCGCGCTTTCGCGCTTCTCCTCGTCTTCCGCTGCCATGGTCGAGGAGTACATCAGGCTCATGCCCATGGCCTCGAACGCCGAGGACATGGTATTCGCCGTGTACATGCCGCCGCACGAGCCTGCGCCGGGACAAGCGTGACGCTCGACGCCCAGGAGCTCGGTCTCGTCGATCTTGCCTGCGGTGAATGCGCCCACGGCCTCGAAAGCGCTCACGATGGTGAGGTCGCGTCCGCGATACTGACCGGGCTTGATGGTGCCGCCGTAGACGAAGATGCCGGGGATGTTCATGCGCGCCATCGCGATCATGGCGCCGGGCATGTTCTTGTCGCAGCCGCCGATGGTCACGACGCCGTCCATGCTCTCCGCGTTGCAGGCGGTCTCGATCGCGTCCGCGATCACCTCGCGCGACACGAGCGAGTACTTCATGCCCTCGGTGCCCATGGAGATGCCGTCGGACACGGTGATGGTGCCGAAGGTCTGCGGCATTCCGCCGGTCGCCTTCACCGCCAGCTCGCAGCGGCGGGTGAGGTCGTTCAGGCCGAGATTGCAGGGCGTGATGGTGCTGTAGCCGTTCGCGATGCCGACGATGGGCTTCTCGAAGTCGCCATCGCCGAAGCCGACGGCACGCAGCATGGCGCGGTTGGGCGAGCGCTGCACGCCGTGGGTGACGATGCGGCTTCTGCGATTGTCGGGCATGGGATTCTCCTGTGCGCTGCGGGCGACGGGCGCGGTTCGTCAAGGCACCGAAGCGGCGGCGGGGAATGACGCCAGGCCGGGCCCGTATAATCGCGAATCTTATCGCAAAGCCGGACGCCTACATGTTCGTTCACCCGCAGTTCGACCCGATCGCGATCCAGATCGGCCCGCTCGCCGTGCGCTGGTACGGGCTCATGTACCTGATCGGCTTCGTCATCGCGATGCTGCTCGGCCGCTACCGCATCCGCACCCAGCCCAGCTTGGGAATCACGCTGCGCGATCTGGACGACATGGTGTTCTACGCCCTGTTCGGCGTGATCCTGGGCGGGCGGCTCGGATACGTCCTGTTCTACAAGCTTTCGGATTACCTTGCCGATCCGATCAAGATCTTCGCGATCTGGGAAGGCGGCATGTCCTTCCACGGGGGCTTCCTCGGGGTCCTGGTCGCGATGGCGCTTTTCTGCCGCAAGACGGGGAAGTCGTGGTTCGCAGTCATGGACTTCGTCGCGCCGCTTTGCCCCCTCGGTCTGGGGGCGGGACGCCTGGGCAATTTCATCAACGCCGAGCTCTGGGGGCGGCCCACCGACGTACCCTGGGCAACTGTCTTCCCCGGCGTGGACCAACTCCCGCGCCATCCGTCGCAGCTCTACGAATTCGCGCTGGAGGGCATCGTGTTCTTCGTGCTGCTGTGGTGGTTCTCGAGCAAACCTCGGCCGGCCGGCGCCGTGTCGGGCCTGTTCCTGATCGGCTACGGCGTATTCCGTTTTGTTGTCGAGTTCACCCGCGAGCCGGACGATTTTCTCGGCTTGCTCGCATTGAACCTGTCGATGGGGCAGTGGCTCAGCATCCCCATGATCCTTGCGGGCGTCGCGATGATGCTTTGGGCGTACCAGCGCCGGGGCTGATGGCTACTTTGCGGCTCTGGCCGCCGCGCGCCGCTCGAGCAGGCGCGGGAAGTTGTCGAGCGACAATAGATGGGCATAGATTCGCGCGACCGAGCCGTTCTCGAACAGTGCGCGAAGCTTCGCGTGGTCCACCGCAGCGAGCCGTGCCTCTGTCACCCGGTGCATTCCGGCGAGGTTGAGGGACTCGCCGACCGGCGTCTTTGCCTGCATGGTCATCGGCTCCAGCAGGTCGAGCTCCGCGAGCACTCCACACAGCGCCTCGGTCCGGGCGAGATCCTGCTCGTACTCGAAGAGGAGCTTCTCCCGCTCCACCCATGTCGGCGTCGGATTGCCCGCCTGGTCGAAGAGATTGTCCCCCTTGGCGTGGATGGAAAGCGTTTCCACGCACGCGAGCCGTTGTGCCTGCTCCCTGCCGTCGACCGTGACCTTCGCCATGCAGAACGGATAGCGACGCACATAGGCCGGAAAGTACGCGGCCGGCTCCCACTCGTTTCCAGGGAGGACGAAGAGATTCTGGCCATCCTCGATGCCGACCTCCGCGACCGGAGCAAAGCGCTTTCCGTCGCTTGCCACGAATACGATCGGGTAGTCTCGCGCCGCGACCGGAAACTCGACCCGGCTGATCGGGATCGCGTTGAGATTCTGAAACACCTTCGGCACGCCCCTCCCCCGGGGCGTCACCACACGGTGAGTTTTGAGAAGGGGGACGATTTCCCGGTACGCGAAGGGTGGGGTGATGTTCACAGGAATGGGGCTTGCGGATCGGCGGAATTCGGGGCGCCGGGGCTGCGCCTCAATTGTCGGGAAAGCGGTTTGGCACTATGATACTGCGCCTCGTGGGGACGTAGCTCAGCTGGGAGAGCGTCGCGTTCGCAATGCGAAGGTCGGGAGTTCGATCCTCCTCGTCTCCACCATCCACCCTTCCAAACAAGTCCGAGAAAGTCGAAAACTCGCTGCAAAATAAGGGTTCTCAGTAGTCCAAGGCTATGCAGTAACCTCCCGCGATTTTTGCGCAAGGCGCGGGGCGCATCGCCATCTCCGGCTGGGTGATCAAGCGCACATCC
>JBEVOI010000269.1:0-3217 GCA_040507665.1 Burkholderiales bacterium | reverse complement strand
CAAGCACAAGACCTCGATGCTCCAGGACGTGGAAGTCGGCCGGGTGTTGGAGATCGATGCGCTGGTAGGGGCGGTGGTCGAGCTCGGTCGCATGACCGACACACCAACCCCGCACATCGATGCGGTCTATGCTCTGACCAAGCTCCTCGACAAGACGATGCAGGAGGAGAAGGTGTTCATTCGCGCGCAGCCCCGAAGCTGAACCTCGGTCAGCCTGATCAAACCCCGCCCGCTCCGCGATTCGCACCCCCCGGTCGGCCTGCGTTTGCGCCGGCGGGCGGGCCTGCCTACACTCGGCACATCGCGTAATTCCCCATCGCCCCTATCGTGGACTTCGATGTTGTAATCGTCGGCGCCGGCCTCGTCGGCGCGACCCTTGCCACCAGCCTGGCCGGTGCCGGGCTGCGCGTCGCCGTGGTCGAGCCCGCGCTTCCTCCTGCAACTCTCCCCGAGGGGTGGGACAGCCGAATCTACGCCATCAGTCCCGGCTCGGTCGCCCTGCTGGAGGCCTGCGGCGCGTGGCAGCGCCTCGATTCCGCGCGCCTCCAGCCCGTGCTCGACATGCACGTCTTCGGCGACGACGGTGTTTCCCGTCTCGACTTCAGCAGCCTGGAGATCGGCCGCTCGAACCTGGCGTGGATCGTGGAAGGACAGCGGCTGCAGTCGGCCCTCTGGCAGGCACTCGCGGACGATGGCGAAACGACCGTGTTTTCTCCCGCATGCTGTGCATCGGTTACCTGGCGGGACGGTCACGCTGAACTCAGACTGGAAGACGGTCGCGAGCTCCGGACGAAGCTCGTTGTCGGCGCAGACGGTGCCGAGTCATGGGTGCGGAACCAGGCGCGAATCTCCGCGGAGAGTCGGCCCTACGGCCAGCTCGGTGTGGTCGCGAACTTCACATGTGCGAAGCCCCACGGCGGCGTCGCTCGCCAGTGGTTTCGCCGGGACGGTGTACTGGCGCTGCTTCCGCTCCCGGGCGATCGCGTCTCGATGGTCTGGTCCACATGGGAAACCCAGGGTCGGGTGCTGATCTCGATTCCCCGGGAAGCGCTCTGCGAGCAGGTTCGGGAAGCAAGCCACGATGCGGTCGGCGAGTTGTCCCTGATCACGCCGGCGGCGGGGTTTCCGCTTCGCCGGACAAAGGTGGAGCGTCTGGTCGCACCGCGGGTCGCGCTGATCGGCGACGCGGCGCACGTGGTGCACCCGCTCGCCGGTCAGGGTGTCAACCTGGGCTTCCGGGATGCGCGCGAGCTGGCGTCGGTGTTGCATGCCCGCGGTCCGAGTGCCGATTGCGGCGCCCTGCCGCTGCTGCGCCGCTACGAGCGCGCCCGCAAGGAGGACATCCTGTCGATGATGCTGACCACCGACGGCCTCCAGAAGCTCTTCAACAATGAACTCCCCGCCCTGGCGGCGGTCCGCAACTGGGGGCTCCGGCTCACGGGCCGCATCGGTCTGGTCCGGTCGCTCCTTACACAACACGCCGTCGGATAACGAATCCAAAGCGCACAACCCGGGAATCCCTGCCATGCCGAAGAAGATTGTCTCCATTCTCACCGCCGTCTGCCTGCTCGCGAGCGGCGCTGCGCTCGCCAACGAGGCACTGAAGAAAACTCTGCAAGCGAAGGTGCCGCAGCTCAAGATCGAAAGCATCAGCAAGTCGCCGTTGCCAGGCCTCTACGAGGTGGTCGCGAACGACAGCGTGTTCTACGTCGACGAAAAGGGACAGTTCCTGATCGTCGCCGATCGTGTGCTCGATCTCGACGCCAAGAAGGACATCCTGGAGGAGCGCGTCAATCGGCTCCTGGCGGTGCGTTTCGACTCGCTTCCGCTCGACCTGGCCTTCAAGAAAGTGAAGGGCACCGGCAAGCGCAAGATCGCGGTGTTCTCCGATCCCGACTGCCCGTATTGCCGACGGCTGGAGCAGGACCTGACCAAGCTCAACGACGTGACCGTGTATACGTTCCTGCTTCCGATCGAGCAGCTGCATCCGGCCGCGACCGAGAAGGCGCGCGCCGTGTGGTGTTCGGCGGACCGCCAGAAGACGTGGGACGAGCTGATGCTGAACAACGTCAACCCGACCGGACCGAAGACCTGCGAAAACCCCGTCGACAAGATCGTCGCGTTCGCGCAGCAGAAGCACATTGGCGCGACGCCCACCATGATCCTCGCGGACGGAACGCGGGTTGCAGGTGCCAAGTCGGCGGGCGAGCTGGACCGTCTGATCAACGAAGCAGACGCCCGCTGCGCAAAGGAAGGCAAGGCGCTGTGCTGAGGAACCTCTGAATAAGCTGTGCTGCTGATGGAACGTGGGGCGTCGGCCACCAATGAGCAGCGCAACCCTTCCCGCGAGGCTCGCTGGGCTTGGTCTCGACGGCGAATCGCGGGTTGCATTGCGGCGGCTCGCGTTCGCTCTGATGGTCTCGGTAGTCATCCACAGTATTCTTCTGTACGGCCTGCGAGTCCGCCCAGGCGGGGCACAAGGGCCGCCTATCACGGTTCTTAGCGCGCGGCTGGTCGCGGAGGATCAGGAGCTACCGGCCGCCGCGGGTGATCCCGCTGCCGATTCCACGGTGCCCCTGGGGATTGAGGGTGGGTCTCCCACGCTGCCGTTCCTCCATCGCCCGTCGAATAGTCCGGAACGTTCCGCATCGAAAAAGGCAGTGCGGATGCCGCTTGCTCCGACTGTTTCCAACGTCGCATCCGCCACGGGTGTTCGACGGGCTGCAGCGCTGCCGGAGGTTGCCGTACCGTTACCGCGCGACCCGACCTGGTACCCGGCGAAGCAGCTCGACGAGTTGCCCCTTGCGCTCGTGCCGATCCAGCCGAAGTACACGGAGTCCGGGGATGGGTCTTCACGGAAAGGCCGTGTCGTCGTGCTGCTCCTCATTGACGAGAGCGGAACCGTGGCCGAGGCCTCGGTCGTGGAAGCCGCGCCGGAGGGCTACTTCGAACGATCGGCGCTCGCCGCTGCGCGCGAGGCGCGGTTCCAGCCAGGGAGCAAGGGCGGCCGGATCGTGAAGAGCCGCGTGTTGTTGGAGCTTCGCTTCGGCCTGCCGAACGAGGTCGGACCGCGCTGATGACCTGCTCAGCTTGGCGGTGCCAAGCCGGCGGGCAGAAGAACCCACATGCGGCCCTGCTGGCGCATGCGTCCCGCCTGCTTTCCTGCTTCGTCTCCGAAACCCCAGAAGAAGTCGGCCCGCACGCCGCCCTTGATCGC
>JBEVOI010000265.1:0-3346 GCA_040507665.1 Burkholderiales bacterium | reverse complement strand
AACCAACTGTTCGGGCTTCAAACAAGCGGCTCGGCTCGCGCGCCATCTGCTTCGGGACGGGCTTGCAGGCCCCAGGGACGGTCAGGCTGCACGAGCTTTGCCAAACGAAACCTCCAGGTCAAAGATACAAGGGACGGGGCTGTCCGTGCGCCTGGCATTGCATCACGGAAAGCCGCCGTCGCGCCCACCGTGGACTTGTTCAGAGGTTCCCTAGGCTTCCGCAGCGCTTGTTTTTCCCGTTAGCTGCCTTGCCGGAACCGTTCGACCGACCCGCGTCTGAGTGCTCCTGCTTCACGCCAGCCATGCGTCTTTACGACGCCTTTACACCCGGGCTGCAGATGCTTACATCGTCTTGATGGCGGAGCGGCTAGACTGCCAGCCCATCGAGAACCGCAAGGATTCCATTCCATGGATGCTCTCTTTCTGCTGATCGCGCTCGCCTTCTTCGCTGCAAGCGCCGGGTTGGTCTATGCCTGCGAACGACTGAGGAATCCGTCATGAGCTGGATCTACATCCTGAGTGGACTGGTCACGCTGGCGATCTTCGTCTATCTGCTCGCAGCCCTGTTCTTCCCGGAGAAATTCTGATGACCCAGAACGGCTACCTTCAGCTCGCGTTGTACGTCGTGGTGCTCATCGCGCTTGCCAAACCGCTCGGTGCGTATATGGCGAATGTGTACGAGGGGCGCTCGGTTGTCACGCGGCTCGGCGCGCCGCTCGAGAACCTGATCTACCGCCTCTGCGGCGTCGATGCAACGAAGGAGATGCGCTGGACGCGCTACGCGCTCGCCATGCTCCTGTTCAACTTGCTCGGCGTTCTGGTGGTGTACGCCCTTCAGCGCCTGCAATCGTACCTCCCGCTCAACCCGCAGGCGTTCGGTGCGGTATCACCTGACTCCTCGTTCAACACGGCAGTGAGCTTCGCGACGAACACCAACTGGCAGGGCTACGGTGGCGAATCCACGATGAGCTACCTCACGCAGATGCTTGCGCTGACGGTGCAGAACTTCGTCTCCGCGGCTACCGGCATGGCGGTGCTGATCGCGCTGATCCGCGGGCTGGTGCGTCACACCGCGCAGACCATCGGCAACTTCTGGGTGGACCTCACCCGCAGCACGCTCTACATCCTGCTGCCTCTCTCGCTCGTGCTCGCGCTGGTTCTGGTGAGCCAGGGCGTGGTCCAGACCCTCTCGCCCTACCACACCGTGCCGTTGGTTGAATCAGTGGAGTACGACGCGCCCACGCTCGATGCCGCCGGTCAGCCGCTCAAGGACAACCAGGGCAACCCCGTCACGGAGAAAGTGGTGCAGAAGGAACAGATCCTTGCTGTCGGCCCTGCCGCGTCGCAGATCGCGATCAAGCAGCTTGGCACCAACGGTGGCGGCTTCTTCAACGTCAACTCGGCGCACCCGTTCGAGAACCCGACGCCCCTTTCCAACTTTCTCGAAGTGTTGGCGATCCTGCTGATTCCGGCGGCGCTCTGTTACACGTTTGGTTGCATGGTCGGCGACACCCGTCAGGGTTGGGCGATCCTCTCCGCCATGACGATCGTGTTTGTGGTACTGCTCGCTGTGTGTGCGGGTTCCGAGCAGGCAGGCAATCCGCTGCTCGCCAAGCTCGGCGTCGATCAGACAGCCAGCGCGACGCAACCCGGTGGAAACATGGAAGGCAAGGACGCGCGCTTCGGTGTCTTCAAGTCGGCCCTGTGGGCTACGGCACCGACCGCGGCGTCGAACGGCTCGGTCAATTCCATGCACGACTCCTACACCCCTTTGGGCGGGCTCGTGCCGATGTGGCTGATGCAGCTCGGCGAAGTGATCTTCGGCGGCGTCGGCTCGGGGCTGTACGGGATGATCGTGTTCGCGATCGTCGCCGTATTCGTCGCGGGGCTGATGATCGGGCGCACGCCCGAGTACCTCGGCAAGAAGATCGAGGCTTACGAGATCAAGATGTCGGCGATCGTCGTCCTGGTGCCGCTGGTTGCGGTGCTCGCCGGCGCGGCCCTTGCCGTGATGGTCGATGCGGGCCGGGCCGGCGTGGCCAACCCGGGCGCACATGCGTTCTCCGAGATCCTGTACGCCTTCTCCTCCGCAGGGAACAACAACGGCAGCGCGTTCGCGGGCCTCTCTGCCAATACCCCCTTCTACAACACCGCCCTCGGGCTCGCGATGTTGTTTTCGCGTTACTGGCTCGCAGTGCCCACCCTTGCGCTCGCGGGTAGCCTCGCCGCCAAGAAGAAGGTCCCGGTCGGCGCCGGCACGCTGCCCACGCACACGCCGCTCTTCGTGGCCTTCCTCATCAGCGTCGTCGTGATTGTCGGCGCGCTCACCTTCATCCCCGCGCTCGCGCTGGGCCCGATCGTGGAGCATCTGATGCTCTACGGGATCAAGTAATTCCGCCCCGGAATCATCGACCATGACTACTGATACCCAAGCACTTTCATCGACCCACGCGCTGCCGCGCCCGCTGGTTACGCGCGGCATCTTCATGGAGGCGCTCAAGGACGCATGCGTGAAGCTGTTGCCGCAGCACCAGTGGAAGAACCCGGTGATGTTCGTCGTCTACGTCGGCAGCATTCTCACGACGATCCTCTGGTTCCAGGCGCTCGGCGGCACGGGCGAGGCGCCGGCGGGATTCATCCTCGCGGTGACGCTGTGGCTCTGGTTCACGGTGCTCTTTGCAAATTTCGCCGAAGCTCTGGCCGAAGGCCGCAGCAAGGCGCAGGCGGCGTCCCTGCGTTCGGCGAAGAAAGACGTGGTGGCGAAGAAGCTCTATGAGGCGAAACGGGATGCCCAGGTCTACTTCAAGCCGTCGAGCCAGCTCGTCCAGGGCGACGTGGTGCTGGTGGAAGCCGGCGACGTCGTCCCCGGCGACGGAGAGGTGATCGAGGGCGTCGCCTCGGTGGACGAGAGCGCGATCACCGGCGAGAGCGCGCCCGTCATCCGCGAAGCGGGAGGCGACTTCAGCGCCGTCACGGGCGGGACCCGCGTGCTCTCCGACTGGATCATCGTGCGCATCACTGCGCGGCCTGGCGAGTCCTTCCTCGACCGCATGATTGCGATGGTCGAGGGTGCACGCCGGCAGAAGACTCCCAACGAGATCGCGCTCACGATTCTGTTGGTCAAGTTGACGCTCGTATTCCTGCTCGCAACCGCGACCTTGCTGCCGTTCTCGATCTACAGCGTCGATGTCGCGCACGCGGGGGATCCCGTTACCGTGACGGTCCTCGTCGCGCTCCTGGTCTGCCTGATCCCTACGACCATCGGCGGGCTGCTGTCGGCGATCGGCGTGGCGGGAATGGGCCGCATGCTCCAGAAGAACGTCATCGCCATGTCGGGACGAGCAGT
>JBEVOI010000251.1:0-4202 GCA_040507665.1 Burkholderiales bacterium | reverse complement strand
CTATGTTAGCATTATTAGGCATAGAACCGCTTCTAAGTACTATGAAGCGGGCCAAGAACAGGGCCATTTAGATCGATCAAACGCAATTTTGTAGACCGTATTCAGTGGTTGTGGCTCACGTTTGAGTCCTCTTCTGGGCACCAGCATCTCTTAGTGGGATGTAACGTAAGGATTTCTGCGGTTCTCGGCAGGCGGTGACACATACGATGGTCACATACGAGACACCCGAGTTGCCCCGCAAATCCTACCTCATCACACGCAAGTGGCGCTGGTGCTACAACCGCGCGTACCCGAAAGAGCTTTGGCCCTTAGTCGGCAGGGCTCCCTTTCGCTTGGAGTTGAACACAGACAGCCTCGAGCAGGCGCAGCGGCTTAGGGGCCATGCTGAGCAGCGGTACTGGGCTGGGGTCGACGCGGAGGCGGCAGGGTGACCTCGAAGGCGGAGCGCAGGTAGTCGATAACCGGGATGGCGGGGGAACGACGAAGTTCGGCATCACGAAGCGGAACAACCCGGACGTCGATGTCGCCAACCTGACGCTTGCGCAGGCGAGCAGCATCGCCAAGGATCGCTACTGGCAGCCCGCCTATGACGACGCCCACCCAGCGTCGCAGCCATCGCCTTTCGATGGGGGGGCATCAACTCTACATCGTTCGCGCGGGAGATTGCCACCAAGTACCGCAACGATCCCGTGGGTGCCCTAAACGCCTACCGAGGTCGCCTACAGGCCATCGCGCAGAAGCCCGACAAGGCTCGCTTCCTGCGCCCCTGGATGACACGGGTCGACCACCTGGGCAAGTACCTTGGAATGGGCGATGGAGGCCAAGGCTCGGACAACGTCATCGACGATCCGTCCTTTGCTCTCGATCCAGAACCGCTCGATCCCGTCGAGGCTGCCCACAGAACCCGCCGCAAGGTGAGCGCGGCGTGGCCCTCTTCGAGCAGGATGTTCTGCGCCCCATCGAGCATCGCGTGCCAGTTCTCGGAGCCGACCGGGCCCATGCGCCGCTCGGGCTTGGCTTGAGCCTGTCCCATGCTTCCCCTTTGCCTACGCTGTCCTGCCTAGTTGTCGCTCGTTCGCGCGTAAACCCATCGGAGAACATCGGCGAGAAGGCGAGCATTATGGAGCTCAGATCGATCACGACAGGCCCCGGCGAGTTAGCCTGAGACCAGCGTGAATTCGATGTGCAAGTCGGCCAGGCTGCGAAAGCTGTAGGTCGGCTCGAAACGGAAGCGGCGAGCGTTGGCGGGTCCGTGGTGAGCTTCCGAAATCCAGAAACGCGGGATGCGCTCAAGGAGCTTCTCGATCGCGATGCGCGATTCCATGCGGCCGAGCGGAGCACCGATGCATCCGTGAACGCCGCGGCTGAATCCCATGTGATCGCGCACATGCGCGCGGTCGATGTTGAACGTACCAGGATCATCGAACTTGGCGGGATCGTTGCTCGCTGCTGCGAGCAGCACGGCCAGAATCGTGCCGGCGGGAACATCGACACCGCTAACTTGCGTATCCTGCAGAGCCAGCCGGTATGAGACTTTGACGGGCGCCTCGAAGCGCAAGCACTCCTCGATGAAGTCCTTGATTCGGGCCGGCTCGGCCCGCAGTAGCGCTTGCAGGTCGAAATTCTCGGCAAGGATCAGCACAGCCATGGCGATCAACCGCGAGGTCGTGTCCTGCCCGGCGCCGAACAGGAAGCGCGCGAGGCCCGAGACGATCTCGAAGTCGGGCTGCGAGCCGTCCTTCATCTTGGCACGAACAAGTTCGGACATGAGATCGCCGCGGTCGTTCTCCTGGCGGTCGTGCAGATAGCCGTCGAACAGCGGTTTCATCGCTTGGAGCGGATCGGGCCCGACTTTGCCGAAGTCGCCCTCAAGCTGGCTGGGCGGCGCGCCGATCTGTTCCAGCAGCAGCGGCCGGTGCTCCACCGGGATGCCCATCAGATCCGAGATGGCATAGACCGTCGTGGCGTGGGCGAACTGCGGATTGATGTCGCAAGCACCGTTGCCGATGAAGCCATCGATCAACCGATCTACCAGGCCATAGAGATATTCCTCGTTCTGCTTCAACCGCTTGAAGGTGAGCAGGTTGCCCAGAATAGCCCGATACTCTGCGTGCTTCTTGCCGTCGAACGCGACCAGGTGATCGGCCCAGGGCATGTCGGCGCGATGCGCGTCGAGCTGATCGCGGATGTTGGAACCCTCGGGCGTGAACGGAAGGCCCGGGATCGGGCCGACCACGGATGCGGCGTTGGAGTAAATGCCCTCCTTGTCGTTCAGCACCTTGATCGCCTCGTCGAAGCCGGTCACCATAAGCGTTCCTTGGTGTGGCTCCCACGTGACCGGCCCGCGTGCGCGCAGAAGAGCGAAGTAGCTCCTGGGATCCTGCACGACCGCGGGGTCCTTGTAGAAGTCGGGCTCTTCGCTCCCCATCATGTCCTCGTCCCAAAAAGTTTGTTCGTCGTTTTGTTAGCGAAAGGCGGCGGCCCTTTCAATCATCCTCGTTCGACGCCCTGCGCAGCCCGCTTTGCTAATGAGGCCCGCTGCTTCTAGCCTTGACAGCATCATGGCGCGCTAACATTATGACGAATGCAACCATAAGCGACAAGTTGGTGATGGCCGGCGATACGGCCGCAAGGAAGCCATCGTGGGAGAGAAGGACATGACGCAAGCCGTCACTGACACGTTCGACAAGGTCGCCGCGGGCACCTACCTCGAAGGGCTTGCCGTGGACCGGCAGCGCGAGGTGATCTGGTACAGCGACGTGATCGCCGGGGGCATCCATGGCGTGAAGCCGGACGGCACCCCCGTCACCGCGTTCAATGCGGGTCGCATGTGGACCGGCGGTGTGCTGGTCAACGGCGATGGCAAGGTGCTCTCCACCGGCGAGGGCGGGATCATGTGGAACGATCCCGAGACAGGCGCCTCGGGCTGGCTGCTGGACACGCTCGAAGGCAATCCGATCAACGGCATCAACGAGATGGTGCCGGACGGCGCCGGCGGCATATTCTTCGGCACGAACGACATCGAGATGGTGATCAAGGGCGAGCAGACCCGCCCGACCGAGCTGTGGCGGCTCACCGCGGACCGCCGAGCGATCAAGCTGGCCGGGGACATCGGTTTCACCAATGGCATCATGTACGACGCCGCACGGCGACGGTTCTACTGCAACGACACGTTCCATGGCACCTGGGCGTTCGACGTGACCGATGACCTCCGGCTCACCAACCGCCAGCGCTTCCTGGAGAAGGAAGATGCGGACGGCATGTGCCTGGATGTCCAGGGCAACGTGTGGATCACCGGATTTCGGTCCAACTTCTTCACCCGGCTCGCGCCCGATGGCAGCCGTCTGCCCGATTACCCGACGCCTGCGGGATCGATCACCCAGCTGCGCTTCGGCGGCATGGATGGGCGCGACATCTACTTCAACTCGGTTCCGTCCGATGGCGGCGACACCCTGAAGGAGGGCGGCGAGATCACCGCCGCCAACTCCTTTCTGTTCCGCGGACGCTCCGAGACGGCGGGAATGGTCTTCGATCCGCCACGTTTCGAACTCGGCTTAATGGACAGCAGCCTGGCGACGAAGCCCCACATAGACTAGGCAAGTCGTGCTGGCTAGCAAGATGACGAACAAGCCTACGAGGAGCGGATTGCCATGCCTTTAGACACGGACGGTCTTTTCGACCGCATGCTCATCCGCGAGCGCTATGGTCGGTACGCCCTTGCCGTGGCGCAGCAGGACGCTGATGCATGGCTGGCTTGCTGGTCCGCCGATGCGACCTGGAAAACATCGCTCTTCGAGGTGAGCGGTCAGGCTGCCCTGCAGCAGATGTGGGCCGCCACCTGGATCAACTTCGACAAAGTCGCAGCTTTCAACGAAGTTGGCGAGATCGTGGTCTCCGGCGATAATGCCACCGCCAAGTCGGCAGTGTACGAGATCATGACGCTCAAGTCGGGCGCTCTGCACAAGATGGCCGGGGTCTACACCGATGAGTTCGTTCGCGAAGGTGGCGTGTGGCGCTTCTCCCGCCGCGAATACGCGCTGATCAGCCAGGAAACGGCAGCCTGACCCTTGTGGGCGGGCGGCACTGGACAACCTTCGTCCGATGCTGCTCTTGCCCACCAACGTACTGACCTGTCGGAGATGACCTGAGATGTCCAACAATCCACCCGTCGCTATCGTCACGGGAGCCAGTCGCGGCGCCGG
>JBEVOI010000223.1:0-3610 GCA_040507665.1 Burkholderiales bacterium | reverse complement strand
AACCGTGAAGAACAGCGAAGGCGAGAGTGCTCCGCGCAGGAGTTCGAGCTTCCGTGCCGTCGTGAGCGCGTTCGACCTACGTTAGGAGCATGCCATATGTCCCCCTCAACTCTCCCCGACATGGGGGCGCTTCCTCACGATAGTGGGGTCGCGTTTCGTGTTTGGGCGCCCTTTGCCAACAGCGTCGCCGTCGCCGGTAACTTCAACGACTGGACGCCGGACGCTGCTCCCCTCACACTCGAAGGCGACGGTGTGTGGTCCACCGACGTGCCCGGAGCGAAGGTTGGCGACGAATACAAGTTCGTCCTCGAGAGCCCGTTCCGCTCCGGCCCGTTCTGGAAGAATGATCCCTGGGCGCGGTCTCTGACCAGCTCGGTCGGCAATGGTATCGTCGCCGAGCACGATTACGCGTGGCATGACGTCGGCTATTTTGAACCCGCGTGGAACGAGCTCGTCATCTACGAGCTGCACGTCGCGAGCTTCCTGTTCGACGTGCACAGCGCCAACGGCCGCGGGAACTTCGATACCGTCATCACGAAGCTCGATTACCTGCGCGATCTCGGCGTAAGCGCGATCCAGCTCATGCCCTCCGACGAATTTCCGGGCGACATTTCGTGGGGCTACAACCCTTCGTACATCTTCGCGATCGAGCAGAGCTACGGCGGACCGAACGGATTGCGCCGGCTCGTGGACGCGGCCCACGCGCGCGGCATCGCGGTGATCTACGACGTGGTCTACAACCACTTGGGCCCCAGCGATCTCGACTTATGGCAGTTCGATGGCTGGAGCAGGAATGACCAGGGCGGAATCTACTTCTACAACGACTGGCGCAACGAGACACCTTGGGGACACACGCGTCCGGACTATGGCCGCGGCGAGGTGAGGCGCTATCTGCGGGACAATGCGCTGCGCTGGCTCGAGGATCGCCACTGCGACGGGTTGCGCTGGGATGCGACGGGCTGGGTCCGCAACGTTCACGGCAGGAATAACGATCCCGGCAGCGACATCCCCGACGGCTGGAATCTCATGCAATGGATCAACGCGGAGATCCGCGACCGCCAGCCATGGAAGATCTCGATCGCCGAGGATATGCAGGACAACGAGTGGCTGACGCGCCCGGTCGGTGCGGGCGGCGCCGGCTTCAGCGCGCAGTGGGGCGCAGGGTTCCTGCACACCGTGCGTGGGGCCATCGTCGGTGGGGATGACCCGGCGCGCGACATGCACGCACTGCGCGACGTGCTCGCTCAGCGGTTCAACGGTGATGCATTCCAGCGCGTGGTCTATACCGAATCCCACGACGAGGTCGCCGAGTCAGCCGGGCAGGCGCGGGTTCCGGAGCTCATCTGGCCCGGCAATGCCGACAGCTACTTCTCGCAGAAGCGAGCGACGCTCGGCGCCGCGTTGATGCTCACCGCGCCGGGCATTCCGATGCTGTTCATGGGTCAGGAGTTCCTCGAATCGGGCGCATGGTCCGATGCGCGCGAATTGGACTGGAGCAAGCTCGATCGCTTCGCCGGTATCCACGATCTCCACCGCGATCTCATCCGCCTGCGGCGCAATTGGTTCGACACGACGCGGGGGCTCAAGGGGCACAACGTCAACGTCTACCATGTGAACGATGGCGACAAGGTGATCGCGTTCCACCGCTGGGACCGCGGCGGCCCGCGCGACGATGTGATCGTGCTCGTGAACCTGGCGAACCGAGGCTACGCGAGCTATCACATCGGCCTGCCACGTGGCGGTGCGTGGCGCGTGCGATTCAACGGTGACTGGCGCGGCTACAGTGCAGCGTTCACGGACCAACGCAGCGATGATCTGTGGGCCGATCGGGGCGGGGCGAGCGACGACATGCCCTTCGGGGGCGCGGTAGGAATCGGGCCGTATAGCGCGGTGCTTCTTTCGCAGGATGAATAGAGAGCTCGGGTGACGCGTGACGAGAGACGCGTGACGAGGGGAACCATCATCCCCATCCGATCTCCTCTACAACCAGACTCCAGGCCATCGGACTTCCCTCACCGCTGCGCAGAAGCTGCACGAGCGTCATCAGATCGCGCGGATTCAGATCCGAAATCACCCAATGGATCATGCCATGCTCGGACCAGTGCACGATGTGGAAGCCTTGGCGGTTCAGGGTATACAACGCGTTTTCGCTTTCATTCCTATTGCTGGCCGGCCAGACGTATTCGTTGATCCAGTGCTGGCGATGGCGGTAAACCAGCGCCGCCACCGGCCGGCCGTGGAGGTAGTCCAGTCTAGCCCCGACCAGCGGGAACCCCTGCGCAGTGAAATCGCTCACGGTCGGGGAGAAGTCCAGTTTGCCGTTGAACCACGGTTTCACCGTGTGCTGGTCGGAGGAAGCAATGTCGGCGATATGGTTCACCATCAGCGACCGCACGTGGCTCGAGACCACCTCATCGGCGATCCGGTCATTGGCCGATGGCACAGCCAGATAAAGCCCGAAACTCCAGACGATGGCGACGGCCGAGGCGAGTGCGGCACCCACGTTGAGCCAGTTCCAGTGCCACATCCGTTTCACGGGTACTGCCGGATGTGCCGTTTCGCCCGGCAACGCGGCCTGGATACTATTCTCGAGATGAGGTGGGGCCGTGAATCGGGTCGCATGTTTTTTCACTGCCGCACGCAGCGCACTCTGGCGCGCGAATTCCCCTTGGCAGGCAGGGCAGGCGATCAAATGCCGGTCGATCTCGACGGCATCACGCAAGCCGAGCTCCCTATCCGCGTGGGCGGGCAGCAGGTCCCTGGTTTCTTTGCAATCCACCGCGTGACTCCTTGACCATTCTTCGCAGATGCTCCCCCAACAGCCTGCGGGCGCGTGCAAGACGCGACATCACCGTCCCCATCGGTATGCTCGCGATCTCTGAGATCTCCCTGTAGGACAGATCTTCCATCTCCCTCAATACCAGCACTTCGCGAAATTCGAGCGGCAGCATTTCCAGCGCCCGGTTCACCAGTCCTCTATCGTCTTCTCGCGCCAGAATGGATTCGGGGTTGCTGTCCGGCTGATTCAGGATCGTGACCGAGGCGCCTTCCTCTGGCCCGTGAAACTGCTCGTCGAAAGGCGTGCTCAACTCATGCCGGCGATTCTGCTGCAACCAAGTCCAGGTCGTATTCCTGACGATGGTCAGCAGCCACGCGCGGGCGTCTTCGCCGTGAAAGCCGTCGAAAAACCTGAATGCTCGCAGGCAGGCCTCCTGCACGATGTCTTCCGCGTCGTGATCGTTGCGGCACAGCCAACGCGCAAGGTTGTAGGCCCCGTGCAGGTGAGGCAATACCACTTGCTGGAACCGCTCCGATCGAGTCTGCTCGGTCACCGACGTCCCGTCTCTGTGTACAGCAATACCCGTCACACAGTGATTCTATTCCCAGCTTCGTACGAACTGCGCTCCAAGGAAGGTCCGGATTGCCGGGAGCAACCCGCTAGTGTCCTGAGTCGTTGGTTCGCGGAATAATCACTCATGCCCTCACGATACGTCTGGAAAAGTGGCGAAATCGGCGCCAGACAAGGCGCCCAGCGCAGCAAGGTTGGACACCTTGCGAGCATGGGCAACGCCGTATGGCGTCGATTCTCGACATCTTTTCTGCAGCGAAT
>JBEVOI010000196.1:0-3304 GCA_040507665.1 Burkholderiales bacterium | reverse complement strand
GTCGCAGGTCTGCTCCGAGGCGAGCCACTTGTGCTCATGTTTCTCACCGCCGTCAGTCTTGCGGTGGCTGCGATCCCCGAGGCGCTGCCGGCGGTCGTCACGGTTTCACTCGCGCTCGGCGCGCGGAAGATGGTGCAGAAGCACGCGCTCATCCGGCGACTGCCCGCGGTCGAGACGCTGGGTTCCGTGACCTATATCTGTTCCGACAAGACCGGGACGCTCACTCGGAACCGGATGCGGGTCGAGGTCGTCTTCGCTGCCGGACGGGAGAAGAAGCTCGAGGCTGGGAACGCGATGGAGGGGAACCCATGGCCGCTCCTGTTTCAGGCAATGGCGCTCAACAACGACGCGAGCTTCGACCGCGAGGGCCGCGCGGTCGGCGATCCCACGGAGACTGCGCTGTTGGAAGCGGCACGCGACGCGGGTTGGGATCGCGACGCCTTGACGGAAGCGTTGCCGCGGGTGGGCGAGTTGCCCTTCGATTCGACGCGCAAGCGCATGAGCACTTTGCATTGCGAGGCTGCGCGGGGCGAGATGGATACTTGGGTCGTGTTCGTGAAAGGAGCCCCGGAGGAGACACTTGCGTGCTGCTCCGTCCAGCTCGGACGAGACGGTGTAGAGGTGCTGGACAGGGCTGCCGTGCTCGCGACTGCGGACATGCTGGCCGCACGCGGCTATCGCGTGCTCGGCTTCGCGCTGCGGCGGATCGAGATGGCGAGGGAGCGCCCCGCAAACGATGAGCTCGAGCGCGACCTCGTCTTTCTCGGCTTCGCCGGGCTGATCGATCCGGTGCGGCCGGAGGCGGCGTCTGCCGTGGACGAGTGCCGCTCTGCCGGCATTACCCCGGTGATGATCACCGGCGACCACCCGGCCACCGCCGAAGCGATCGCACGCGAGCTCGGCATCGTCGACGCCGGTGGCGAGGTAGTGTCGGGACCCGAGCTCGCGCAAATGGACGATGCGGCGCTGGCGGCACGCGTGCGCGACATTCGGGTGTACGCGCGTGTCGACCCGGAGCAGAAGATCCGTATCGTGCGGGCACTGCAGGCGCGCGGGGAATTCGTGGCGATGACGGGCGACGGTGTGAACGACGCTCCCGCGCTGAAGCGCGCGGACATCGGCGTCGCGATGGGAAAGGGTGGCACTGACGTCGCGCGCGAAGCGGCCGCAATGGTGCTGCTCGACGACAATTTCGCCACCATCGTTTCCGCCGTGCGCGAGGGACGGCGCATCTTCGACAACATCCGCAAGTTCCTCAAGTACTCGATGACGGGCAACGCGGGCACCGTCTGGACCATCTTCCTCGCGCCGTTAGCAGGACTGCCGATCCCGCTACTGCCGATCCAGATCCTGTGGATCAATCTCGCCACCGATGGCCTGCCGGGGCTCGCGCTGGCGAACGAGCGCGCCGAACCCAACGTCATGCAGCGTCCGCCGCGTCCGCCAAACGAGAGCATGTTCGCGCACGGAATGGGCCAGCACATCGTCTGGGTCGGCCTCGCGATCGCCGCCGTTTGCGTGCCGCTTCAAGCTTGGGCGTGGCATGCCGGGAACTCCCACTGGCAGACAATGATCTTTACGGTTCTCTGCTTCTCGCGGCTCGCCCAGTGCATCTCGATCCGCAGCGAGAACCACTCGGTCTTCACGATCGGCTTCTGGTCCAACCCGCTTCTCATGGGCGCGGTGCTGCTGACCGTCGCGCTGCACCTGGCGACGATCTACGTTCCGGCCCTCAACCCGATCTTCAAGACCGAGCCGCTCGATGTCGCCGAGTTGACGCTATGCTTCGCCGTCTCGACGATTGTGTTCTTTACGGTCGAGATCGAGAAATGGCTGATCCGCCACCGGCTGATCTACACCAAGGCGCGCCCTCAGAAATCGGTGTGAAGCCGGATGCCGTAGAAGTCCACCGGTCCCCGGTCGCGGTTGTAGCCGGGATTCCAGACGTGCTGATAGTTGAAGCTCACCCACAGGCGCGGCAGCAGGTTCCAGCTGTAGTAGGTCTCGAAGATGTTCTCGGTGCCGTAGTTGAGCTTTCCGTCGCCGAGGAAGAATCCCAGGCCGCCGAGCTCGAGGTAGGTGCGATGGGGACCGGACAGACCGTTCACGTAGACGGCCGCGCCGACGGTGTCGCGATCGCGCCCCCACAGCCCACCATTGACGAGCACGCCGGTGGAGAACGAACGATCGATCTCGGTGAAGGCGTAGGTTTCGGTGAGCCCGTTATTCCAGCCAACGCGCACGTACGCGCCGACGCGTTTCATGATCTCCTGCTGCACGCCGACGCCGAATCCGTACTTGTCTTGCGGGCGGCGCACGGCGGCAACGCTGGGAACGGTGCGGGTGGCGAGCCCGAGGGCGATGGCCTCGTTGTAGTTGCCCATGTTCGCGTAATTACGAAACCCCAGCAGGCGGAAGACACCGTCGCGGCCACGCCACCGGTACGGCACGTCCAACTCCGCAACGTCGCCGTAATACTTGAAGATGCGCGTGTCCAGGGGCAGACCGTTGGATTCCTTCGGCACCATAAAGCGCCCGGCGCGCAGGGCGTAGCGCGGCGTGATGTACTCGAGCGCGACGCCGGACGTGTAGCCGCGTGCATCGGCTGGAAAGTCCCACGCGCCGTAGGTGATCGAAGACCAGTTCAGGAATTGGGTGCGTGGATCGCGGCTGTAGTCCACCGCGTCGAACAGGTCGAGCACGGAGATCGTACCCAAGGTCAGAACGATGCGCTCGCTGGCGTAGCGGGTCTGCACCTGATTCTGCTCGGACTCCTCGTCCTCCATCTGTCCGTTCAGGTTAAAGGTCTGCCGGAGAAACGCGCGCGCGTTATAGAAGGCTAGGTTCGGACCGGAAGTGCGGGCGAGCTCCGCGTTGGAAAAGCCGGCAAGCCCGTGCAGATCCGAAAAAGGAACGCCGCTCGCGGCCTCCGGGTTGTAGTAGATCTCGGTGGTATCGCCGATGCGCGCGCCCAGGAACAGTGTGGCTGTACACGACCGGCTCCACGCCCGGTCTGGCAGGAGGCTGTTCGGCCCGGAGTACTCTGCGGGGAACGACGGCTTGAGCTGGCGGATGAAGGTCGACTGTCCGTGGGCTTCCAGACGCACGGGGCCGATCTCGTGGGCGAGCCCCGGACCTGGCTGCGCGACCGATTCCTCCAAGTCGTCGCGCTTCATCACCGCCTCGTCCTGCGGCGGTGTCGCTTCCGTCGCATGACTGACGGTGACCGGAGGGAGCAGCAAGATCGAGAGCACGCTCGATACGAGCCGTACAGACTTAGCGTAGCGTCGATTCATTCTTCTTC
>JBEVOI010000193.1:0-8986 GCA_040507665.1 Burkholderiales bacterium | reverse complement strand
TTACGCTGGTCATCGTGCTGCTGCCCATGTTCCTGGACAGCGAGCCGCGCCCCCTGAACCAGGAGATCAACATCCAGATCCCACCGCAGTCCTCGCAGTTCTCCTCGCGTGTCGCGGCGGTGCCGTCGGTTCCAGCCCAGGCCGGTCTGGATCCGAAGGCAACAGAGCCAGCGACGCCCGCAGCGGCCGAGACGGACAAATCATCGTCTGACGCCGAGAGGATGCCCGGCGAGGCGGAGAAGCGCGCGGCAGAGCCGGAGCGTCGAGCTGAACCGGAGAAGCGGACAGTGGAGGAACGCGCCGCGAAAGCGGGAACATCGACGAAGGCAGAGTCCAGGCCTGCGCCGAAGGCGGAAACGAAACCCGCGGCCAAGCCGGAACCCAAGCCGGCCGCCGAGGCGCCGAAGGAAAAGGAATCGGGCGGGGAGAGCTTCGTGGTCCAAGTGGCGGCGCTCACCGACACGGAGAAGGCGCGCACGCTGAAGAGCAGGATCTCCGACAACGGGCTACGCGCCTATACGGAGGTGGTGAAGACTGCGAAGGGGGATGTGACCCGCGTGCGCGTCGGGCCGTTTGGAAGCAAAGAGGCCGCGCAGAAGGCGGCAGACGACCTGAAAAAGATCGGGCTGTCGGGCGTCGTCGCGCCCAGGGGTTGAGGCGAAGCGCGTGGAGCCGTTTCCGTGACGCTAATCGATTTCGCGGTGATCGCGATCGTGGGTCTTTCGGTATTGTTCGCGATATGGCGGGGCGTGGTGCGCGAGGCGTTGTCGCTACTGTCGTGGCTGATAGCTTTCTTTGCGGCGAAATTTTTCGCGCCGAGCGTTGCCGTATGGTACGCGCCGTTGTCCAACAACGAGAGTGTGCGCATTGGAGCGGCGTGGGGAACAGTTTTCATCGTCGTCCTGATCCTGGTGGGTATCGTCGGACTGCTGCTGTCGGGAACGCTCAAGGCGATCGGCCTGGGCGGCCTGGATCGGCTGCTTGGGGCGCTCTTCGGGCTGACGCGTGGATTGTTGGTCGTGACCATCGTTGCGCTTCTGGCCGGGCTGACGAGCCTGCCCAAGACAGAGGACTGGCAGAAGGCCACAACCCGGCCGATCGTGGAGCCCATGGCCGTGCTCGCCCGCAGCTACCTGCCGGAGCCGCTGCCAACGTACGTGCGGTTCCGGTGATGGGGGAGGTCCACGCAACCCCAGACGGGAATCGGTAGGAGTCGGCGCTATGTGCGGAATACTCGGAGTCGTTGCGACCTCGCCGGTCAATCAGCTCCTCTACGACGGTCTCCTCGTGCTGCAGCATCGAGGCCAGGACGCGGCCGGCATAGCCACGGGCGAGGGCAATCGCTTCCACATGCACAAGGCCAGCGGGATGGTCCGCGACGTATTCCGGACGCGGAACATGCGCAATCTTTCGGGCAACATGGGCATTGCCCACTGCCGCTATCCGACCGCGGGGTCGGCCTACAACGCCGCCGAGGCACAACCGTTCTACGTCAACTCACCCTACGGCATCGTCCTCGGCCACAACGGCAACCTCACCAACTCCGACGAGCTCAAGCGCGCGCTCTTCCGGGAGGATCTGCGCCACGTCAACACGAACTCCGACTCGGAAGTGCTGCTGAACGTGCTCGCGCACGAGCTCGTGGCGGCCGCCGCGAACTACCATCTCGACCCGTCCACCATCTTTGCCGCGGTTTCCGGCGTGCACCGGCGCTGCCGCGGTGCGTATGCGGTGGTGGCCATGATCGCCGGCTACGGCCTGATCGCCTTCCGTGACCCCTACGGTATCCGCCCGCTGGTGTTCGGCAAGGTTGAAACCGAGCATGGGGTGGAGTACCTCGTCGCCTCGGAAAGCGTGGCCCTCGATACCCTGGGCTTCAAGCTGGTCCGGGACGTGGCGCCGGGCGAGGCGATCCTCATCGAGGAGGACGGCACCTTTCACAGTTGCCAGTGCACCCCCCGCGCGTCGTTGAACCCGTGCATCTTCGAGTACGTTTACCTCGCGCGGCCGGACTCGCTCATCGACGGTGTTTCGGTTTACGAGACGCGGTTGCGCATGGGCGAGAGCCTTGCGGACAAGATCGAACGGGACTACCGCCACCTCGATATCGACGTCATCATCCCGATCCCGGATTCGAGCCGCCCCTCCGCGCTGCAGCTCGCCAACCGTCTGGGCGTGCCGTACCGCGAAGGCTTCATCAAGAATCGCTACATCGGCCGCACCTTCATCATGCCCGGCCAGGCCACCCGCAAGAAGTCGGTGCGCCAGAAACTGAACGCCATCGCCCTCGAGTTCAAGGACAAGAATGTGCTGCTCGTCGACGATTCCATCGTGCGCGGCACCACCAGCCAGGAGATCGTGCAGATGGCGCGCGAGTCGGGCGCGCGCAAGGTCTTCTTCGCATCCGCGTCGCCCCCCGTGCGCTACCCCAACGTGTACGGCATCGACATGCCGACCGCCACGGAGCTCATCGCGAACGGCCGCAGCCACGACGAGGTTCGCGCGCAGATCGGTTGCGACGAGCTGATCTATCAGGACCTCGACGCACTGGTGCGCGACGTTCGCGCCGGCAACGAGCGCATCACGCAGTTCGAGACCTCCTGTTTCAGCGGTGAATACGTAACCGGCGATGTGACGCCGGAATATCTCGCAGGTGTCGAGGCGAGCCGCAACGACGGCGCGCTGCGCGACGAGGCGGCCACGCAGCTCGATCTGAACCTGGTGACCGCGGACTGAGTGACCATTGACATCCAGTGCCGATGCGTTTAGCGTCGGCGTTGCGCCGATTTGATTCCCAGCTTGCGGGCGCAGGAGCCGGATCCGGTTCCGAAATTCAGCTAAAGCGACGCCGAGCCCGCTTAAGCGCAAGCTGAGCGGGCTTCTTGTTTTCTGCGCCGACCGCGCGGAAGGAGCACGGAATGGACGAGCACTACGACATCGAGACCCTGGCGGTTCGGGCGGGCATCCACCGCACGCCGTTCGGCGAGCACTCCGACCCGATCTATCTCACCTCGAGCTTCGTTTTCACGAACGCGGCCCAGGCGGCGGCCCGCTTCGCAAACCAGGAGCCGGGAAACATCTACTCGCGCTTCACCAATCCCTCCGTCACTGCCCTGCAGGAGCGGCTGGCGGCCATGGAGGGGGCGGAGGCCTGTGTCGCGACGGCGTCCGGAATGTCCGCGATCCTCGCCTGCTGCATGGGCCTCATGAAGGCGGGAGAGCACATTGTCTCCTCGCGCGGGATCTTTGGCGCCACGGTGCAACTTTTCGACAATATCCTCCGCAAGTTCGGCGTCGAGACGACCTTCGTCTCCGGCACTGACGTCGAGCAGTGGAGGCGCGCCGCGAAGCCGAACACGAAGCTCTTCTATCTCGAGACGCCGTCGAATCCGCTGACCGAGATCTCGGACATCGCCGCGCTCAAGGAAGTGGCGCGATCGGCGGGAGCGTGGCTCGTCGTGGACAACTGCTTTTGCACGCCTGCTCTGCAACGGCCTATCGAGTTCGGCGCGGATATCATCATCCACAGCGCGACCAAGTACCTCGATGGGCAGGGGCGTGTCCTCGGTGGCGCGGTGCTCGGACCCCGCGAGCTGATCATGGAGGGCGTATTCGGTTTTCTGCGCACCGCAGGTCCCACGCTCTCGGCCTTCAACGCGTGGGTGATCCAGAAAGGGCTCGAGACGCTGAAGATACGCATGGAGGCGCAATCCACGTCGGCGCTCCAGCTTGCCCGCTGGCTCGAAACACAGCCACGGATCGAGCGTGTCTACTATCCGGGCCTGCCTTCGCATCCCCAGCACACGCTTGCGCTGCGGCAACAGAAGAGCGGCGGAGCCATCGTCTCCTTCGATGTGATAGGCGGACGCGAAGCGGCATGGCGGGTCGTCGATTCGACCCGGCTCATCTCCATCACCGCAAACCTCGGCGATACGAAGAGCACCATCACGCATCCCGCGACTACGACCCACGGACGCATCACACCCGAGGCACGGGCAGCGGCGGGTATCGGCGAGGGGCTGCTGCGGATCGCGGTGGGCCTGGAGTCGGTGGAGGACCTGAAGCGCGATCTGGAGCACGGGCTCGCAGCCTGACATCGGCGACTCGCTCCGAGGTTCCGCGGTCTGGCCGCCGAGGGCACGCGCCGCTATCATCTCCAAACAAACAATCGTTCTGGCGCTAACGTTCGCAAGCCGACCCTGCATTCATGATCCCGTTCAGCTTTCCCTGCCGCTGCTTATCGGTGATGGTCGGGCTCATCGCGGCCCTGCTCGCCGGTTGCGCCAGCCGTCCAATCAACGAGCCGATCGCGAAGGCCGATCCGGCCGGCGGTTATCGGGCGGCGGTGCAAGCCTCGAAGCGATCGAACCAGGATCGCAAGACGCTGTTCGCGCTCGCGTTTTCCGGCGGCGGCACGCGCGCAGCGGCGTTTTCGTACGGCGTGCTCGACGAGCTGTATCGCACGGAGATCGTCGTGGACGGTCAGCACCGCCGCCTGGTCGACGAGGTCGACATTATCACCGGCGTGTCGGGCGGAAGCTTTACTGCGCTCGCGTATGCGCTCTACGGCGACAAGCTCTTCTCCGAGTACGAACAGCGCTTCCTCAAGCGCGATGTGCAAGGCACGCTGACTGCGCGCACGTTCAATCCGATCTCCTGGCCGAAGATCGTCGGCGGGAGCTACGGGCGCTCGGAGCTTGCCGCGGACTACTACGACGAGATCCTGTTCCAGGGTGCGACGTTCGGCGATCTCATGAACCGGCCTGCGCCGATGGTGATGGTAACCGGCACGGATATCTCGACCGGGGCGCGCCTTGCGTTCACCCAAAGCGACTTCGACCTGCTCTGTTCGGATCTCTCCAAGGTGCGCCTTTCACGCGCCGCTGCAACCTCCTCCGCGGTGCCGGTTGTGCTGTCGCCGGTAACCTTCAACAACTACGGCGGCACCTGCGAGTTCCGGTATCCCGCGTGGGTCAAGGACGTCGCCGATCCCGACAATCGCAAGCGGCCGGCGGGGCGTGCGCTGTTGCGCTATCGCGACATGCAGGAATTCCAGAAGGGCGGGGAGCGGCCATTCATTCATCTCGTCGACGGTGGCGTCTCCGACAACCTCGGCATGCGCGGGATACTCGAAGGACTCGAGGAGCTCGAGGCGAGCGAAGCGTACCGGAAGGAGGCGGGCGTCCAGGGGGCGCGTCGGGTCGTGGTGATCGTCGTCAATTCGCGCTCGGCGCCGGGCACGGATTGGGACAAGGGCGAGTCCGCACCCGGCTTCGTGAGCCAGCTTCTGCAGGCCTCCAGCGTGCCCATCGATCGCTACTCCTACGAGTCGGTCGAGCTGATGAAGGATCTGATCCAACGCTGGCAGACGAGGCGGGAGCTTGCGGTGGCCCGAGCGCGCCTGAAAGGCAAGACGGAGGCAGAGGCGGAGGCAAGCGTCCCCGAAATCGCGTTGTATGCGATCGATGTGAGCTTCGAGTCGATACCGGACCCGAAAGAGCGCGCGTGGTTCATGAACCTGCCGACGAGCTTCGTGCTCTCCGATGAAGAAGTCGACCGGCTGCGCGACATGGGAGCGCTTCTGCTGCGCTCCTCCCCCGATTTCCAGCGGCTTGTGAAGGACATGGGCGGCACGCTGAAGTGAAGGCGGTGCAGTGGACGATCGCTACCGGAGTTTCGCGGAGTTCTATCCGTTCTATCTGTCGGAGCATCGCAATCGGACCTGCCGGCGGCTGCATTTTTTCGGGAGCGCGCTGGTGCTCGCGGTGGTGGCCGCGGCGATCGCGACGCGCAATCCGCTTTGGCTGCTCGCGGCGCCCGTCGCTGGCTACGGCTTTGCGTGGGTGGGACACTTCGCGTTCGAGAAAAATCGCCCCGCCACATTCCAGTATCCGCTCTACAGCCTGATGGGCGATTGGGTGATGTTCCGGGACATGCTCACGGGGCGCATTCCGTTCTGATCGCGGCGACGCAATCGAAGTTGGCCTTCCTCGCGTAGTCGACTATACCAACACCATGGCCGCTGTAACCGGGCACGCCCATTCCGGAGGGTCTCAACTATGAACGCTTTGCAGGTTGCGCAACGCTATTTCGATGCGTGGAACTGCCGCGACGCGGATGCGATCGTGACTACCTTTGCTGACGACGGGAGTTTCAGCGACCCCAATGCCGACGGACTGCGTGGCGAGGCCATTGCTGATTATGCCAAATCCTTGTGGTCTGCATTTCCCGATCTGTCGTTCGAGGTCGTCAGTGCTGCCGACAATGGAGCGGGGCTCGTCGCCGCGCAGTGGATAATGCGCGGAACCAACACCGGGTCGATGCGGGGTCTGCCGCCCACGGGCCGGAGCGTCACGGTTCCCGGTGCCGACTTCATTCAGGTCGAGGGAGACCGGATCCGATCCGTGCAGGGTTACTTCGACTCGCGGGCAGTGCCTGAGCAGCTCGGCCTGCAAGTGATGGTACAGCCGCATGCGATCGGCCCGTTCTCGTTCGGCACGAGCGTTTCGGTGCAGTCGGGCAAGAAGACCAAGCCGGGCGCCTTCAGCATCACCAATATCGAAACGCGGTCCGACGACGAGGTTCAGCGGGTTCAAGACCTGTCCCGAAAAACCGCTCTGGAGATGCTCGCGATGGAAGGATTTATCGGGTGGGTGGGCATGACCATTGGCCATCGCATGATGACGGTGACTGCGTGGGAGAGTCCCGACAACTCCCGCCAGTTGATGCGGGGCGGGACGCACAAGGAGGCGATGGGACGATTCTTTGGACCGGAGCTCGCAAACGGAGGAATGACCAGCGTCTGGACTTCGGAGCGCATCGGCGCGATGTGGGTTCGCTGTCCGGCCTGTGGGCGAATGGCCGATTCCGCGAAGGCGCAGGGCAAATGTGCGTGCGGCGCGTCGCTGCCGGAGGCGATGGCGTATTGGTAAGCTGCTGGTGTTGGGTGCGCATGGGCTGCTGCTAAGTGGTCGACTCCAAGTACAACCACTCCGTGCACGCATGCGAAGGTCTCGGGGTAGAGCCCCACGCCCTTGAACGTCAACTGGGCCGCGGAGAGAAATTTTTCTCCGAGCCCCGATCGCTGTTCTTCGTACCAGTCAAATACGGCAGCCAGATCATTTTGGACCCGCATAAGCTGTCGCTCAACCGCCGGTCAGCTCTTCGATAGACCGCCGCGGATTAGGCCAAAAGTCTGATGCGAACATGGCATCGGCATGCTGTACAAGAGGTAAGAGCAAGAAAGGCTGCTTGACTCGTGTTGGATCCCGCCCCTGCCGGGCGCGCAGGCCGGCGGGCGAAAGTAGGTTGGTTAGACCCGTTTCGAGGGGGCACCGTGTCTGCAGAGCTATACCACTCGTGCGTCGAGAAGCTCTACCAGATCGCCCGGGAGCCCCAGGGGTCGCCGATTTTCCTCGACAAGTTCTGTCGTCTCATCGATGCGGTGTTCGCGCATTACAACGGGCCAGGGCTTGGCAGCGTCTACTCGCGCTGCTCGCTGTCACACAGACTTGTTTCGCAGAGCCAGGACTAGGTCTTCTTGTGGATTTGGGCGCCCGCAATCTTTTGCGATAGTGCTGCGACGGCGGTCTCCTCACGTACGCCTCCACCGAAACCTACCAAGGGTATTCGCTGAAGGGTTGAACAGACTGCCGCGAGTAGAGGAGCCCGGTCTTGGCTGACTCCTCTGAATGCACCGACGCCCTAGCGAGGAGAACAGTGATGGCTCAGATGTACACGATTCATGTCCACGCGATTCCGCTCTCGGATAACGACGGGAAGCGGGCGAACACGGTGACCAAGGAGAGCTTCCATGAAGCACTGGAGAAGGTCACCGAGATCTTCAAGCCCGCGGACGTGCGCTTCGCCTTCGATCCCGAGGCGGATTGGAAGCCGCGCAACAACACAATCTTGAATAGCCTGCACAACGGCGGAACCAAATGGTGGGAGGCGGCCAACAAGGTGGCGGCGCAGCACAAGGGCAGACTCGTAATCTTTCTTCGATACGGCGCGCCGAACGCCGAAAACACGCCGGCCAACAACTGGTTCGCATACCCGCCGAACATCGGCCAGGCCATTCCCCCCAGAGCGAAGCTGCCCACGGACAACGTGGATTTCGTGGCCATCACCAACCAGGCGAGCAAGTTCGGATCCGGCGCGGGTGGAACGCTGGCGCACGAGATCGGCCACTACCTCGGACTGTTCCACACACACCCGGCATGGGGACCGATGAAGGACTTCGACAAGATCGTCGAGATTGTCGAAGCCGAGGGGGCTGCCGGGTTGAACGGCGATCTGCTTTCCGATACACCGCCTGATCCGGGCCCTGACTATTACAAGGCGAAGGTGTCCACTGATCTGTGCGGTGGCCCCGCAAGCTTCAAGATCGCCGGTGTGAGCTTTAGTCCCGATCGCTCCAACGTCATGAGCTATTTCAGGTGCCAGCCGGTGACGCTGAGCCCCAAGCAGGTCGCCGTTATCCGTCAAACGTTGGAGCACCCGTTTCGATCCCATCTGATAGCGGCGAGCAAAGGCACCCGCTACCTGGGCGTCTTCCGCGCAGGCACCGATGCCCACGCCCTCTGGGTCGGCGACGACTGGGACGGGTTCAAGGCCAAGTGGAAGCAACTCTCCGACGACGGCTTGCGCCTGATCGACCTTGAAACCTACGTCGTGGGTTCAACGCGGAAGTACGCGGGCGTCTTCCGCGAAGGTACCGATGCTCACGCCCTCTGGGTTGGCGACGACTGGGACGGGTTCAAAGCCAAGTGGAAGGAACTTTCCGACGCAGGCTTGCGTTTGATCGATCTGGAGACCTATGTCGAGGGTTCCATGCGGAAGTACGCAGGAGTCTTCCGAGCAGGCACCGATGCCCACGCCCTCTGGGTTGGCGACGACTGGGACGGATTCAAGGCGAAGTGGAAGGAACTTTCCGACGCCGGCTTGCGTTTGATCGATCTGGAGACCTATGTCGAGGGTTCCACGC
>JBEVOI010000171.1:0-8685 GCA_040507665.1 Burkholderiales bacterium | reverse complement strand
AGGCCCGCACTACGCCTTCCGTGAAGTACGCAAGGCCGAGGATCCAGGCCCATTGGTAGGTGTAGCGTTTGCCGCGCAGCAGTCCGAACAGGGGCAGGAGCAGCGGCAGGCATTTCAGTGCCAGCGAGGATCCTCCCGGCCGCAGCGGGGCAAGCCAGAGCTCCCACGCAAGGCACAGGGCGATCAGCGCGACCAGGCTGGCGCACGAGAGCCATTGCAACAGGCGGATCATCCGCGACTGGCCCGGGCCAGTTCGACGAGCGCGCTGCGCGCGGCCTGGGCGTCATGTACGGGGCCCTGGAATTCGAATCGCAGCAGAACGTCGTCTGCGCGCACATCGAAGCCGTCGCAATCCACGCCAGCCAGCTCCACGTCAAGCACGTCGCGGTGGTGCGCATAGCGGCAGTATTCGCGCATGCTATCGGCGTGGTCCGCATTCATATGCGCAACCATATCTGCCTCGGCCGCCGCCAGGTTCGCTGCGGGCGCCCGGTATGCGTCGGCGGTGATCCACTGGATGTCACCGAAGCCACCGACCCAGTGCAGCGCCTGCGGCCCGATGCGATGGAAGACGAAGTCGCCTAGGCCCAGCAGCGAAGCAGCCTTTGGAATGTAGCGCAGGTAGCGCTGCACCAGGGCCGGGGGCGGATCTTCGAGCTTCTCCACCCGACCGGCATAGGTAACCCGCGCAGCGCTGAGCACGTCCTCCGCGTCCGCGTGGACCAAAAGGCTCGCACGTGGATCCTGCTGCAGGTTTTTGGTGTGCTCGGCGAGAGCGCTGATGAGGATCACCGGACGCCCTTCCTGATCGAGCACGTAGGGCGCGATGGTCGCGAATGGATGACCATCCAGGCGTTGCGACAGGGTCGCGAGCGCGCCGAAGCGGCAGTGGCGCAGCAGGCGACGGGCCTTGTCCGCCGGCGTCACCGCGTCAGCCTCAGGGCGGCTTCAGCGAGACGACGCCCCAGGGCAACACAGAGCTTTTTCTCTTCGTCGGTGAGAGCACGCTCGCCGGTCGGTCCTGCCCAGTGGCTCGCGCCATAAGGCGTGCCGCCGCTCGCGGTGGAGAAGAGTTCCGAGACCGTGTACGGCACGCCGACGATCAGCATCCCGTGGTGAAGCAGCGGCAGCATCATCGACAGCAGGGTTGTTTCTTGCCCGCCGTGCAGGCTGCCGGTCGACGTGAATAAGGCTGCGGGTTTGCCCGCAAGCACACCGGAGAGCCATTGGGACGATGTGCCGTCGAGGAAGTACTTGAGCGGCGCCGCCATATTGCCGAAGCGGGTCGGCGAGCCGAGGGCGAGACCGATGCACTCTTCGAGATCCCGCAACTCGACATATGGCGCGCCTGCCTCAGGCACGGGCGGCGCTACCGCCTCGCAGACCGTGGAAACCTTCGGAACTGTGCGGATGCGCGCCGCGCATCCCGAGACGTCGTCGATCCCGCGAGCGACGAGACGCGCCATGTCGCGCACGGCACCATGCTGACTGTAGTAGAGGACGAGGACTTCGCGCACGAGGGGAGCGTGATGGAATCGCGGGTATTATATGACGGGTCATGAGGCAGCTCCTTACACGGTCGGTTCCGGCGGCGCTCTCCCGAACGCGCGTGCTCGCGGAACTGGTGGCCGAGCGCGTGGGCGAGGAGCGCTTGCTCGACACGGCAGCAAGCCTCACCTTCACCACCCTGCTGGCGCTGGTGCCGCTCGTCACCATCGCGCTCACCGTGTTCTCGGCGTTTCCGGTCTTCGCGTCGTTCACTGCCCATATCAAGGACTTCCTGCTGGCCAATCTGGTGCCCGAGGCAGCGTCCAGGCTGATCACGGTCTATGGACGTCAGTTTGTCGATAACGCGGCCCGCCTCACCGCCTTCGGCATCATCGGTCTGGGGATCACCGCCGTGCTGGTCATGCATACGATTCTCGATTCGTTCAACCGCATCTGGCGCGTCCGCAGACCAAGACCGCTGGTGATTCGCATCGCGCTCTACTGGGCGGTGCTCACAGTGGGGCCGATCCTGATAGGAGGCAGCCTGTCCGTGACTTCATGGCTGCTCGCCTTGTCGGAGGATCTCACCAGGATCGCGCCGGGCATGAATGGAATGCTGCTCAAGAGCGTACCTTTTATTCTCACCATGCTCGCGCTTGCCTTTGTCTACAACGTCGTCCCCAACCGGTCTGTCGCGACCCGCGACGCGCTGATCGGCGGCGTGCTCGCCGCGTTCGTCTTCGAGGCGGTGAAGGTCGGATTCTCCCGATACCTCGCGCTCTTCCCCACCTACACGCTGGTTTACGGCACGTTCGCAGGCGTGCCGGCGTTTCTTCTCTGGATCTACCTGTCGTGGCTCATCGTCCTGCTGGGCGCTGTCGTGGTTGCCGTCCTTCCGGACTGGCGGGCTGGGGCACATGCCGGACAGCAGCGGATCGGACATCAGTTCTACCGCGTACTCGCCATGCTGCGCGAACTCGCGCTGGCCCACCGGAGTGGCGACGTCCTGTCCACAATCCGGCTCCAGAAGACGGCGGGCCTCGGTGCCGCGGACACCGAGGCGCTGCTGGTCGAGCTTTCCGGTTACGGATGGGTATGCGAAGCCAATCGCGGCGGCTGGGTGCTGGGGCGAGACGCGAGTGCGATCACGCTCGCCGATGTGTTCGAGCGCTTCGTGTTCGCGCCGCTGGATGGGCCGGTCCCGCCGGCGCTCGCGCCCGTCCAGCGCATCCTCGCGCGCCTCGAATTGGGCAAGGGCGAAGAGCTGACGGTTTCGCTGGAGGAGATTTTCTTTTCGGAGCCGACGGCCAGTACAACGGGCGACGCGGGTCGCAACGGCAAGGGTCGTATCGCCGCCGCCGGCGGCTAGGTGTCGTTAGAGTTGTTGTTGCGCACGGGACGGTCTTGGCGCGGAACTCGACGTGGGCGACGGGGTCGTGAATCACAATCCGGATAAGGGGAATCACTCTTGGCGCGACTGTTGTTGATCCTGCTTGCGCTCTGTTTCGCGCCCGCGGCGAGTGCTCAGGCTTTTTCCGTCATTGATTCAAAGGGCAAGATGCTCCGACTGGCCGACTTTCGCGGGAAGTGGGTCGTGGTCAACTTCTGGGCGACCTGGTGTCCACCGTGCCTCGAGGAGATGCCGGATCTCGGCTCCCTCTACGATGCGCGGAAGGATACAGATCTCGCCGTGATCGGGGTCGCGGTCGATTTCCAGAATCCGAAGGAAGTCGTCGAGTTTGCGGACAACATGCTGGTTTCGTATCCGATCGTACTCGGGGACAAGAAGACCACGGATCAGTTTGGCCGCATCCGCGGCCTGCCGACCACGCTCATCTACGATCCGAAGGGAAAGCTCGTGAAGACCCACTTGGGCGCGATCACGCGCAGGCAGATCGAGACCCTGATCGAGACCCACCAATAGCCGACGCCACGGGCGGGAGTGCGCGCTTAAGGAGTGATGCTTAGGGAGTGAGCGGGGAGGCGCGACCCGCGGACGTGTACTCCACGGTGCGCGTGGAAGGGAGCCGCCAATTGCTCCAGGCGCGCAGGACGAGGTCGGGATACTCGCGTTGGCCGAGGCTGCCGTTGTAGCGGCCCAGCGCCCGGAAAAGATTTCCCTGCTCGATGTCGAGGTAGTGGCGCAGGATGGTGCAGCCGTAACGCAGGTTCGTCCTGAGATGAAAGAGGTTGTGCTCGGCGGCGCCGATTGTATTTACCCAGAACGGCATTACCTGCATGAAGCCCCGGGCCCCCGCCGAAGATACCGCGTACTTGCGAAAGGCGCTCTCTACTTGGATCAGACCAAGCACCAGCTCGGGATCAAGGCCTGCGCGGGTCGCCTCGTAGTGTACCGTCCTGAGAAAATCGATGCGCTGGCCCTCGTCCGGCATCTGACGCTCGAGCTGACGCGACATCGGGCCGAACCATCTCCGCGCTTCCACCTCGGAGTTAAATGCGAGCCGGGGCGCCGCGCGGTCGCTGACTGCGCGCTGAAGCGAGGTCCGCACGCTTGCTGCCAGCGGTTCTTCGGCTTGGGTGCCGGCGAGACCCGTCCCCGGGAGCAACAGGGCGGCAACTGCGATGAGCTTCAGTGCCCGCATATTTTCGACGCGATGAAGGAGGCGGTCTCGGCCGTTCCGATCTGCTGGGGAACGGCATCGCGCCGCCCTTGATATTCCACGACGCCATTCTTCAGACCGCGCTCGCCGATCACGATCCGGTGCGGGATACCGATCAACTCCATGTCCGCGAACATCACACCCGGTCGCTCGTCCCGATCGTCCAGCAGGACTTCGATGCCGTCCTTTTCGAGCTCGTCGTGGACACGATCTGCCATCTCTCTCACCTGTGGGTTCTTGCCCATACCGATGGGCACGACGGCCACGCGGAACGGGGCCATAGCTTCCGGAAAGATGATGCCGCGGGCGTCGTGGTCTTGCTCAATCGCCGCGCCCACGATACGCGAGACGCCGATGCCGTAGCAGCCCATCTCCATGGCCCGGGCTTGGCCGTTCTCGTCGAGGACCGTGGCGCCCAAGGCGTCCGAATACTTGGTGCGGAGCTGGAAGATGTGCCCGATCTCGATCCCGCGGCAGATCTCGATCCGGCCCTTGCCGTCGGGGCTGGGATCGCCGGATACGACGTTGCGGAGATCAGCTACCTGGGTTGGCTCCGGGAGGTCGCGGCCGAAGTTCACCCCCGTCAGGTGATAGCCATCTTCGTTCGCGCCGCAAACGAAATCGGCCATCGTCGTTACGGCTCGGTCCGCGATCACCGGCATGTCGACCCCCACGGGGCCGATGGAGCCTGGACCTGCACCAATCCGGGCGCGGATTTCGGGTTCGGTGGCGAAGCGATAGCCTTCGTTGCGGGGGAACACCTTTCCGGCCTTGATTTCGTTCAGGGTATGGTCGCCTCGGATGAGCAAGAGACATTCCTGTTGATCGCCGCCGGCGACCAACAGGCTCTTCACGATCCGTTCCGGCGAAACACCCAAGTGGCCGCTTACCTCTTCGATGGTCTTCTGCCCCGGGGTGGCGACCTTTTCAACAGCCGCGCCGGGGGCAGGGCGCGGGGTGGCAGGCACCAGCGCTTCGGCGAGCTCGACGTTGGCAGCGTAATCGGAATCCGGACAGAAGGCGATGGCGTCCTCGCCCGAGTCAGCCAGCACGTGGAACTCGTGGGATCCGGTGCCGCCAATAGCTCCCGTGTCCGCGGCGACGGTGCGGAAGCGTAGACCGAGGCGGGTGAAGATGCGGCTGTAGGTGTCGTACATCACGCGGTAGGTCTGCTCGAGGCTCGCCTGGTCGACATGGAACGAGTACGCGTCCTTCATCACGAATTCACGTGAGCGCATGACGCCGAAACGGGGCCGAATCTCGTCCCGGAACTTGGTCTGGATCTGGTAGAAATTGATCGGGAGCTGGCGATAGCTGCGAATCTCCCGGCGCGCGATATCGGTGATGACTTCCTCGTGGGTAGGGCCGAAGCAGAAATCGCGATCGTGGCGGTCCTTGATCTTGAGCATCTGCGGACCGAACACGTCCCACCGGCCCGTCTCCTGCCAAAGCTCAGCAGGCTGGATCGCAGGCATCAGCAGCTCCACGCCACCTGCGCGATTCATCTCCTCGCGTATCACCGCTTCCACCTTGCGCAGGACGCGCAGCCCTAGGGGCATCCAGGTGTAGAGCCCGCTGCCGAGCCTGCGAATGAGGCCGGCGCGCACCATCAGCGCGTGGCTGACGAGCTCGGCCTCCGCTGGAGCCTCCTTCAGGGTCGAGAGAAAAAACTGGCTGACGCGCATGAACCGCTCCCGCGGGAAAAGCCGCTATTCTAGCGTTTTCGCCCCGGCTGCCCCTGTTGCGTCTGCATCCCTACCAGCGTGTCCCTCTTCTCGCGCTTCCGCATCCACAGGCAGGTCGCCACCTACACGAGCGTCGAGGTGAGCGAAAAGAACGGGGTCCGCTACCTGCACTTGGGAAGCGACACGATCCAGAGCGCGATGCGCCTTTCGCGGCCGAACGATCTGGAGCTTTCCTATACCCGCTGCATGATGGCGTTCCTGTTATTTGTGCCGCCGCCGGCAAGGGTGGTGATGATCGGCCTCGGGGGCGGCTCGCTGGCCAGGTTCATCTACCAGAGGATGCCCGGCACGCTGATTACCGCGGTTGAGATCAATCCCCAGGTGATCGCCGCCGCGCGCCAGTTCTTCGAGCTTCCTGATGACCCGGGGCGGCTCGAGGTGGTGGTCAGCGACGGGCACGAATACGTGCGGGGCGTCGCCGCTTGCCCCGATGCTCTTATGGTCGATGGCTTTGGGATCGACGGCGGCGCGCCGGAGCTTGCGACCACGGCGTTCTACACGGATTGCGCCAGCGCGTTGTCCGAGAACGGGGTTCTGGTGACGAATCTCTTCACCCGCGAGAAGGAACTGGACGGTCATCTTCACCTGCTTGACAGGATTTTCGAGCGTAGGGTGCTTCGCCTTAGGGATGAGCAACGAGGGAACTTGATCACGCTGGCGTTCGTACGCGGACAGGAGGAACCGCCCTGGAAGACGCTGCGGCACCGGGCAAAGCTGCTCGCCGAAGCCTATGGCCTCGAGTTTCCTGCCTTCGTGGATGAGCTCAAACTCATGAATCCCCACGATTCCCGGCGTCTTTTCATCTGACTCTCGAAACTCGAGATATCCTGATTGATATCCACGCTTGTCGTGCTTCTTTTCGCGCCCAAATTGTGCAACAATCGTGTCAAATTGCGTTGATTTAACAGGTGGTTGGCATGATTGACCGGGACGGGTACAGAGCCAACGTCGGCATCATATTGTGCAACAGCCGGAACGAGGTTTTCTGGGGCAAGCGGGTACGAGAGCATTCTTGGCAATTTCCTCAGGGCGGCATCAAGCCCGGTGAAACGCCCGAGCAGGCGATGTTTCGGGAGCTCATGGAGGAAGTCGGGCTGCTCCCGCATCATGTAAAGATCCTTGGCCGGACGCGAGACTGGCTACGTTACGATGTGCCTGCTGATTGGGTTCGAAGAGAGTGGCGCGGGAGCTATCGCGGCCAGAAACAGATCTGGTTCCTGCTCAAGCTGGTCGGGCGGGATTGCGATGTGTCCTTGCGGGCGAGTTCGCGACCAGAGTTCGATGCGTGGCGCTGGCATGAGTACTGGGTGCCGCTCGAGTCGGTGATCGAGTTCAAGCGCGAAGTATATCAAAGGGCTCTCTCCGAACTTTCCCGGTTCCTGCCAACTCCTTCGGTGCGCTGGTCCCGATCCGGCCTCGGTCTGCGCTGACGCGCCGCACATACTGTCGATGCCGTGCGGATCTTCGCGGAACTTCTTTCCTTATGCCCGAAACCGGCGACTTTTGCGGATCCTGCGCGAGTCGCTTGAATAACTACTCCGGTCCCCCTACGATCCGGGTTAGCCGGCGTGCCGAACGCGGTTGCGTGCCCATCTAACGGAGGATCGTTGTCATGCTGCGAGAGTACATCCCACTTCCAGAGCGCCTCGTCGAGCGCGACCTGACGTACCATGAGCCGAGGCACGTCCTGCCGGCGCGTGTCAAGCTGAATAGTTCCGCCTTGGATAGCATGACCGACCTCCGCCTTGTTACCACGGTGACCATCAGGGCCGACGTCACGATCGATTCCGCCAACGAGCGCATGAAGAAACGGGGTGTCCGCCTGTTGCTGGTGGTGGACGAATCGCGCCACGTGGAGGGAGTCATCACCGCGGCCGATGTGCTGGGCGAGCGGCCCATGCAAGTCGTCCATAGCCGGGGTGTCCACCGCGAAGAAGTGCTGGTGCGCGACGTGATGACCCCGCACTCGGAACTGCACGTCCTGCAGATGGAAGACGTGCGCGTCGCGAAGGTGGGACACGTCGTCGCCACACTGAAGGCAGCGGGTCGTCAGCATGCGATCGTAGTGGATCGGGACGAGCAGGGTCGCCAGATGGTGCGGGGGATATTCTCGGCTTCGCAAATCGCCCGACAGCTCGGGGTCGTCATCCAGACGACGGAGGTCGCCCGCACCTTCGCGGAGATCGAATCCATGCTGACGCGAGCAGGCTAGGGACGACGATCCGGCGTGCCCAGGACACCTCAAGGTGGCGGTTGCCTGCGCCTGCGGTTTTGAACTCGGCCATGAAAGGGATGGCGAATCATGCCTTCCCCGGCGGCAAGGTCTGTGTGCAACCCTACCCCAGCAAGCAGAAACAGCTGGAACTGAAAGGCTCCAAGACTCACGACAACCTGAAATATGCGTTCGCGGGTGAATCCCAGGCGAACCGTCGTTATGTGTATTTTGCGGCCAAGGCGGATGCTGAGGGGCAGAATGACGTCGCCGCGGTGTTCCGCTCAACCGCGGAGGGGAAAACCGGCCACGCCCATGGATATCTCGAGTATCTCGAGACCTGTGGGGATCCGGCTACTGATCTGCGGTTTGGGGCAACCCGCGAAACCTGAAGTCGGCCATAACCGGAGAAACACGCGAATACACCGATATGTACCCGGGGATGGCGAAGGCGGCCCGCGATGAAGGCTTCGACGAAATCGCCGATTGGTTTGAGACCGTGGCGAAGGCCGAGCGCTCCCATGCCAACGGCTTCCACAAGGCCCTTGACCCTCTGGCGGACTGAGGCGTAGTTCAGACACTGCACCGCGCGCTTTCGGGCGCGCGGTGTTTTTTGTCA
>JBEVOI010000069.1:0-4115 GCA_040507665.1 Burkholderiales bacterium | reverse complement strand
TCGTGGCCTAGGAGCGTGCGCTACGCCTGGTTGGGGGGGCGTCTGAGTCTCGGTTACGAGCTTCCGGACATCCAGCGTACTTCGCCCTCGCCAAACCCGGCCGCTTCTTTACTTGCCTATCGCAGCGGCCGGCGAAACGCGGTAGCATCATCAGGCAGCGCCGGCGCTATCCGCGCCCACGGTGAGCGGCCTCGGCGCTCATTGACCACGAGGAGGCGCCATGCCAGTCGTCTCATTCTCGGGGACGCCGGTCGAATACGAACAGACCAAACCGAGACCGGATCTCCTTCTCCTGCACTCCCTGCATACTGACCTGACGGTGTTCGAGCCCGTCCTTTCCGGGCTTGCGCAGCGCTACCGCGTGACGCGCCTCAACCTTCCAGGGTTTGGGGCGTCGAGCCCCGCGCCACCCGACAGCGTGCGCGAGTACGCCGACCACGTGGGTTCCGTCATGAATGCCCTCGCGCTACCGCGGACCACGACCACGGTATTCGGCAACGGGCTCGGTGCGCTCATCGCACTCGAGCTCGCCATCCACCATGGGACGCGCTTCGACCGGCTGATCGTCGCCGGTGCGGTCGCAGCGTTTCCTACGGAAGCGAAGTCACCCTTGCTCGCGTTGGCCGAGACGGTGCGCACCCGAGGGATGTCGGCGGTACTCGATGCTGCGATGGCGCGCCTGTTCACGCCCGAATTCGCGGCGGCGAACCCGGAGATCGTGGCCGCGCGCAGAGCGAAGCTCGGGCGCGTCGATGCGGAATGTTTCGCGCACGCCTGCGTCGCGCTTGCGCGCCTGGATCTCCGGCCTCAGCTCTTGAAGATCCGAAATCCCACGCTTGTGCTCTGCGGCGCGCTTGACCAGACTACGCCGGCGCCACTGGCGCGTGAAGTAGCGCACGGCATTCCCGGCGCGACCTACCAGGAGATTCCGGGCTGCGGACACTGCCCGATGCTGGAGCAGCCGGCAACGCTGGTAGAGCTGATCCACGCGTTCATGGCCACGAGCCATTGATAGAGGAGGCTTACGAGAGCGCTAGAACTCGGCGTTTCCTGGTGTGCGCGGAAACGGAATCACGTCGCGGACGTTAGAGAGCCCGGTAACGTAGGCTAGGGTGCGCTCGAATCCGAGTCCGAACCCCGCGTGGGGGACGGTCCCGTAGCGGCGCAGGTCTCGATACCAGCCGTAGTGCTCCCTGTTGAGTCCCGCCTCTGTCATTCGCGCATCAAGGACGTCGAGTCGTTCCTCGCGCTGGCTGCCGCCGATGATCTCCCCGATCGCGGGAGCGAGCACGTCCATGGCCGCGACGGTGCGGCCGTCGTCGTTGACGCGCATGTAGAACGCCTTGATCGCTTTCGGGTAGTTCATCACGATCACCGGCTTGCCGACATGACGTTCCGTGAGGTAGCGCTCGTGCTCCGATTGCAGATCGATACCCCATTGCACCGGGAATAGAAACTTTTCCTTCGCGCGCTCGAGTATCGCGATTGCCTCGGTGTAATCCATACGCACGAACTCCGAGTCGACGATGCCCTGCAGCTTCGCGATCAGCCCCTTCTCGATGCGCTCCTCGAAGAAGCTCATGTCGTCCGGGCTTTCATTCAACACCGCCTGGAACACATGCTTCAGCAGCGCTTCCGCGAGGTTCCCGTCGTCGTGTAGGTCGGCGAAGGCAATCTCGGGCTCGACCATCCAGAACTCCGCCAGGTGCCTGCTCGTGTTCGAGTTCTCGGCGCGGAAGGTCGGACCGAAGGTGTAGACGCGTGACAGCGCCAGACAGTAGGCCTCCACGTTTAGCTGGCCGGAGACCGTGAGAAACGTCTCACGCCCGAAGAAATCGTGGACGAAGTCGATCCGCCCGTCCGGTGTGAGTGGGAGGTTCGCGAGATCCAGCGTCGATACCCGGAAGAGGGCCCCTGCGCCTTCCGTATCCGAGGCCGTGATGATCGGCGTGTTGACCCAGAAGAAGCCGCGCTCGTCGAAGAAGCGATGGATCGCCCGCGCGATCGTGTGTCGAACCCGGGTCACGGCTCCGATGACGTTCGTTCGTGGCCGGAGATGGGCTACATCGCGGAGGAACTCGAGCGTATGCGGTTTCGGTTGGATCGGGTAGGAGTCCGGATCGTCCACCCAGCCGAGCACCTTGATCGCGCTCGCCTGCATCTCGAAGCGCTGTCCCTTCGCGGGTGACGGAACGATCAGGCCGGTGGCCTCCACCGAGCAGCCAGCCGTCAGATGGAGCACGTCCTCCACGTAGTTTGGCAGAGTGTCGGGCACCACGACCTGCACGGGGTGGAAGCAAGAGCCATCGGAAACGTTGACGAAAGAGATGCCGGCTTTCGAATCGCGCCGCGTACGCACCCACCCCTTGATGGTAACGGTCGTGCTCTGAGGCGCTTTGCCAGCGAGCACATCGACACAAGCGAGAGAAATCATGTGGTGTCAGGGTTCTGGAGGGGGCGAGTTCTTTTCAAGCGCTGGGAGTCAAGGAAAGATGCGGTCCAAGATCGCTTCCCATGTGCGCGTTGAACGCTGCCGCTCAACTGAACCGCTCTTCGGCAAAAGCTCGAATGAATCGTTATGGCTGCGCATCTGGCGGCATCCAATAGACTCCGAGCTGAGCCAGTGAGCTTTGCAGCCACGGCAGCGAGGCGACCGCGATATGCCCCAGTGTAGTGCTGTCGCATGGGATCGGTTGCATCGATGTTTACGAAGAACCCAAGCGGATAGAGAAGGGTGCGAAACATCTCGTGGAGCCGAACGAAGTCCAATTGAGTGCGCATGATCGAAGCGCGCCGCTTGAGCGCCCAAACCGCAAAATTGTTGGCCTGCACGGATGCACCGGAATGCTCGGCCGGAATGTGAAAAACGATGTCAGGCCGTTGCGTCAGGTCATGGCGTGTGCTCTTTTGGTACTCCATCTCCAATATGGCGCCGTTGGTCATCAGGCCAGCGCGGTCTAATTGCTCCTGAAGCGCGCAATGGAAACGTCCGTGAAACCCACGCTCCGTCTGGAAGAAGCGTGCAGCATCGACGGCACGAATAGCTGCTTCTGGTGTGGCAATCAGAGCGTCACGCATGGAATGGCTGTGTTGAGGCATAACCGACTAAGTTAACCGGCGCGCGGCGCTTTTCGCGCGTCCAGTCGAACGGGGAGTTACGCGCGGCGATCGCGAGGTCAGCCACTTCTTGAAGGAGGACTGACTCTCTCCGGAAGCTCGTCGCCTTGACGAACTGAACTACGGCATCGGGTTCCGGCTGTGGCACAGCGACAAGTCCAAAGGTCCCTACACGGGCTCCTGTGGATACATTAACCCGTTACGGCTCCCTCCGGCAATCAAGCCAGGTACGGGTAGACCCGATCTTCGGAAAAGTGGATCTTCCCGTCTTCGTCCACGGCAAAACGCCGCGCCGATAACGCAGAAGTGGACAAATTTTGTCGGGATAGTGCCGGCGGCGTATGATGCGCCGCTTGGAAGTACTGGTTGAATCGAAGGAGAGATCACCGCGCTATGCAGGAGTTACTGCAGGGCTCTGGGCGTTCGAACGCTGACGCGCTTTCCGCGACCGTTGATCATCCCCGCACGCTGGGTTGGGTAGCTACGACCGCCTTGGCGATGGGCGGTAGCAACCAGAGCCTGTTTCTCATTACCGCGCTCTTTGCCGGCCAGGGCGAAATTCCCGGCCAAGGCAGTGCCGCTGTTCCGCTGTTGATAGTCGGGCTGCTGCTAGGGTGGGCTGCCGCACCGGGTTGGACCGAGCTCGTCCTCATGTATCCCAAGCGGGTTGGCGGCATTGCGGCCACCTGCGCGGAAGCGTTTCGTCCGTATAACCCGGTGCTGGCGAACCTGACCGGCGTCTGCTACTGGTGGGGTTGGGTGCCGACCTGCGGCTTGACCGCGATTTTTTCCGCGGCCGCGATCCACGAATGGTACCTGCCCGACGTGCCGGTGCCCGTCATATCCTGCACGCTCGTGCTGTTGTTCACGTTCGTCAATCTGTGCGGTGTGAAGTGGGCGGGCAGGCTGGCGATCCCGATTGCGACCGCGTCCGCGCTTCTTGCGCTGATTTCCGCGCTCGCTCCGATCGCAGCCGGGCATGTGGACTGGAAACAGGC
>JBEVOI010000055.1:0-16434 GCA_040507665.1 Burkholderiales bacterium | reverse complement strand
GAAATGGTAGTACTGCTTGCTCCACAACAAGCCTGCGAACGCCTGGCGCTGCACATTGCGCATATCCTCGGGCAGCTCGAACGGCGTGACCCGCTGGTAGAAAGCCTCGGCCTCCTGTTTGCGCGTCTCGAAGGTGGCATCGAACTGTCCGGACAGGGGCTCGCGCAGATCTCCTGCATTGCTCAGACGCAGCTTGATGACCGACGTCTCGCCCGCGCCAACGAGGCGGACATAGTAAGGCGCGGCCTTCGTGCCGAAGCGCTCGGGGTTCACGGCGTCATGCCGTCCGTGCACGACGAACTCGTGGAAGCCGTCCTTCACGAATGGCGTGGCGTTGGGCACTCCATACAGGTGCGCCGCGTTCGTCTCGTTTTCGGTGAAGAGCACCTCTCCAGGCGCTTCGCAGTAGAGCCAGTAGGGTTCCAATTCGCGGTGCGCGACCTTGAGGGTGACGGCGTCCGCGTCGGATGGGTCGAGCTCGATGCGTGGCTTCGTCGTGCCCGGAAACCACGACCAGTCGTTCCGGAACCACAGGGTCGGCAGCAGGTGCAACGTCGCCGCGTCGGGACCGCGGTTGACTGCGCTCACCCGAACGAGAATGTCCTCCGGGGCCGCTTTAGCGTACTCCACGAACACGTCGAAATAGCGGTCGTCGTCGAAGATCCCTGTGTCGAGCAGCTCGTACTCGGGATCGGCGCGGCCACGACGCCGGTTCTGCTCGACAAGATCGGCGTAGGGAAACGCCCGCTGCGGATACTTGTAGAGGAACTTCATGTACGCATGGCTGGGAACGTTGTCCAGGTAGAAGTAGTATTCCTTGACGTCCTCGCCATGGTTGCCCTCGTTCCCGGTCAGGCCGAACATGCGCTCCTTGAGGATCGGATCGATGCCGTTCCAGAGTGCGAGCGCGAAGCACAACTGCTGCCGATCATCCGAGATCCCGGCGATGCCGTCCTCGCCCCAGCGGTAAGCACGGGAGCGGGCCTGATCATGGCTCAGGCATTCCCAGGCGGTCCCGTTCGGGCTGTAGTCCTCGCGCACGGTGCCCCACTGGCGTTCGCTGACGTAGGGGCCCCAGCGGCGCCAGCGTTTCGTCCCCGCGCGCGCTTCCTCGAGTCGAGTTTCTTCCGCGGTCATGGTTCGGCTCTCATCGGGTTCGGGCTAGCCGGAGGGAACCGCAAATCTACTGGTAGACCAAACGGCACGCAAATGGAACCGGTTCCAGCTCGCAGCGACCGGCATGCGGAAAGAAGCCGCCTGCCGGAGTGCGCAGGCGTCGCTACTGGTTAGGCGGTGGGCTAGAAGGAGCCGGCGATGGCCTGGGTGCAGAAGCCCATCAGCGGCTGCGGCAGGATGCCGAAGAAAAGCAGCGCGAGCCCATTGATGCTGAGCAGCAGCTTCATCTCCGGCCGCGGGGCGATGGCGGTCGTGACCTCCGGTGTATCGAAATACATCAGCTTCACCACTCTCAGATAGTAGAAGGCGCCGATCAGGGAGAAGATCACCGCGAACACCGCGAGCCAGACATAGCCCGCATCGATAACAGCCTGCAGGACCGATAGCTTCGCGTAGAAGCCCACCGTTGGCGGGACGCCGGCAAGCGAGAACATCACCAGCAGCATGATGAACGCGTACCAGGGGCTGCGTTGGTTGAGCCCTTTGAAATCGTCCAGATTCTCCGCTTCGAACCCTTCATGCGACAGCAGCAGGATCATGCCGAAGGAGGCGAGCGTCATCAGCACGTAGGTCACGACATAGAACATCGAAGCGCTGTAGCCGTCGGTGGTACCGCTCAGAATGCCGAGCAGGAGAAACCCGATGTGCGAAATGGTCGAGTACGCCAGCATCCGCTTCAGGTTCGACTGGGCGATGGCCGTGATGTTGCCGATCGCGAGCGATAGCACCGACAGGATGATCAGCATGTCGCCCCAGTCCGCCGCAAGCTCCGGCAGAGCTTCGACCAGCAGCCGCATCGCAAAGGCGAAGGCCGCCAGCTTCGGGGCCGAGCCGATGAACAGGGTGACCGCCGTGGGCGCGCCCTGGTAGACGTCCGGGACCCACATGTGGAAGGGAACGGCGCCGAGCTTGAAGCCGATTCCGGCAACGATGAACACGAGCCCGAAGACCAGCACCGGCCCGTTCGCTTCTCCATTCACAATGGTCTCGGCGACTTCGCCAAGGTCGAGACTGCCGGTTGCGCCGTAGAGCATCGACATGCCGTAGAGGAGCATGCCCGAGGCGAGCGCGCCGAGGACGAAGTACTTCATCGCAGCCTCGGTGGCGGCCTTGTCTTCCCGCCGCAGGGCCACCATCGCGTACAGCGACAGGCTCTGCAACTCGAGGCCGAGATAGAGCGTGAGGAAGCTGTTCGCCGAGATCATCACCATCATGCCGAGCGTCGCGAAGAGCGCGAGGGCGAAGAACTCGCCACGCTGCATGCCACGCACTCGCACGTACTCCCGGGAATAGACGAGCACCGCAGCGACGGAGGCGTAGACGCCGAGCTTCAGCGCATCCGCCATCGGGTCGTCCACAAACAGGGCCGAGAAGGTATAAGCCGGCGTGCCGGTGGCGGTCAGGAGCGTGATGAGCGCCGCGCCGGCAAGAGAGAGGAGCGCGAGCGCATAGCCCACGCCCCTGCGATCGTCACCCACGAACAGGTCCGTGATCAACAGGATCGAAACCATGACGACGAGAAAGATCTCGGGCAGGGCGGGCAGCAGATCCGGCATCGGAAACGGGGTCATGACGCTCGCCTCACAGGGGTAGCTTGCTGGTCGCCACGTGGGCGAGCAACTCGTTCACCGACGTGTGCATCATCTCGGCGAGCGGGAGCGGATAGATGCCGAGCGCCAGCACAGCCACAGCGGCGAGCCCCAGCACCCATGTCTCGCGCGCGCCGATATCCTTCAGCGCCGCCACGTGATCGTTGGCGACCGCGCCGAACATGACGCGCTTGTACATCCAGAGGGTGTAGGCGGCGCCGAAGATAAGCGTGAGCCCGGCCGCGAAGGCGTACCAGAAGCTCACCTGCATCGCCCCCATCACCACCATGAACTCGCCCACGAAGCCGCTGGTGCCGGGCAGACCGGAGTTCGCCATGGCGAACAACATGAAGAAGGACGCGAACACGGGCATGGTGTTGACCACTCCGCCGTAGTCCGCGATCAGGTGGCTGTGCATGCGATCGTAGACGACGCCCACGCAGAGGAACAGCGCGCCCGATATGAAGCCGTGGGAGATCATCTGGATCACCGCGCCTTCGACGCCGTAGGCATTGAAGATGAAGAAGCCGAGGGTCACGAATCCCATGTGGGCGATCGACGAGTAGGCGATCAGCCTCTTCATGTCCTTCTGCACCAGGGCCACCAGCCCGATGTAGACGATCGCGATCAGCGACAGCGTGATCATGAATCCGGACAGCGCATGGCTTGCGTCCGGAAGGATCGGCAGCGAGAAACGGATGAACCCATAGCCGCCGAGCTTCAGCATGATTGCCGCCAGTACCACCGACCCGCCCGTCGGTGCCTCGGGGTGAGCGTCGGGCAGCCAAGTGTGCACGGGCCACATCGGAACCTTCACCGAGAACGCGGCGAAAAGCGCGAAAAATAGCAGGATCTGCACGCCCAATCCGATCGGCAGCTGATGCCAGTCCAGAATGGAGAAGCTGCCTCCGGAGGCGTTGTAGAGATAGATGAACGCGACCAGCGTAAGGAGCGAACCGAGCAGCGTGTAGAGGAAGAACTTGAGCGCCGCGTAAACACGGTTCTCCCCGCCCCAGACGCCGATGATGATGAACATCGGGATGAGGGTCGACTCGAAGAAGACGTAGAACAGCAGTCCATCGAGCGCCGCGAAGACGCCGTTCATGAGGCCCGACAGCACGAGGAAGGCCGCCATGTACTGCGCCACCCGGGTCTGGATGACCTGCCAGCCGGCCAGGACGACGAGCACAGTGGTAAAGCAGTTGAGCAGAATGAGCGGCGTCGCGATGCCGTCCACGCCAAGGTGGTAATTCACATTGAACCGCTCGATCCATGGCGCCAGCTCGACGAACTGGAATCCGGAAGCCGCGGAGTCGAAATGGGTATAGAGCGGAATCGCGACCACGAAGCCTGCGATGGCGCCGAGCATGGCGAGCATTCGGGCGAGCGGCGCGTTGCGGTCCGAGCCGGTGAAGAGGACCACGACGCCCGCCAGGATCGGGAGCCAGATGACGGTGCTGAGGAGGGGAAGGCCGAAGAGCATGCTGTCGTTCGTATTGTCGATTCGAAAGTTTGTTCGGCCGGTCAGCCCCGGGTGAACCAGAGCGTGAGCAGAAGCACCACGCCGATGATCATCGTGAAGGCGTAGGTATAGATGTAACCCGTCTGGAGATGGCGGCTCAGCTTCGCGATCCAGCCCACAGCCCGCGCCGAGCCGTTGACGAATAGTCCGTCGATGACGGTCATGTCGCCGCCCTTCCAAAGCCCATTGCCCACCCCGACCGCCCCGTCTGCAAAGACGCGCTGGTTGAAGTCGTCGAAGCCGTACTTGTTCTCCAGGATGCGCGTGATGAGCCCAAAGCGCTCGCGCAGCTTTCCGGGCAGGTCGGGATTCACGATGTAAAGGTAAAAGGCCGTCGCGATGCCCGCGGCCACGAGCCAGAACGGGAGCGTGAAGAAGCCATGCATCACCATCGCGACGACACCGTGGAATTCCTTGGCGAGCTCCGCGAGTCCGTCGTGCTCCGGCGCGATGTAGATCGAACTCCCGAAGTAATCGCCGAAGACGATGGTGCCTACGAGCCATCCAGCGCAGATCGAAGGAATGGCGAGCAGAATGAGTGGGATCGTCACCACGGCCGGCGACTCGTGAGGCGTCCCGCCGTGGCCATGATCGCCGTGGCCATGATCGCCGTGACCGTGCGCGGTATCGTGCGTGCCGTGGACGTCATGGGCGGCGTCGTGAGCGTCCCACCTCGGCTTGCCGTGAAAGGCGTAGAACACGAGCCGGAACGTGTAGAGCGCAGTGACGAATGCGCACGCGAGCACGCAGAAATATGCGAACCCCGCTCCGGGTACGTCCGCGAGGTGCGCGGATTCGATGATCAGATCCTTGGAGAAGAACCCCGCGAACGGGGGAAAGGCAGCGTTCGCGAACCCGCCGATCACCACGGTGGCGTAGGTGATGGGCAGGTACTTCCACAGCCCGCCCATCTTCCGCATGTCCTGCTCGTGATGCATGGCGATGATCACCGATCCCGCGGCGAGAAACAGCGCGGCCTTGAAGAAGGCGTGGGTGAACAGATGGAAGATCGCAGCGGGGTAGGCGGAGGCGCCGAGCGCCACCGTCATGTAGCCGAGTTGCGAGAGGGTGGAATAGGCGACGACGCGCTTGATGTCGTACACCACGACCGCGATGAACGCCATGAAGAGCGCGGTGATGCCCCCGATGATGATCACGAAGGAGCGCGCCGTCTCCGACAACTCGAACAGCGGCGACATGCGCGCCACCATGAAGATGCCGGCGGTTACCATGGTGGCCGCGTGGATCAGGGCGGAGATCGGCGTCGGACCCTCCATCGAGTCCGGGAGCCAGACGTGGAGCGGGAACTGGGCGCTCTTGCCCATCGCGCCGATGAAGAGGCAGATGCAGATCACCGAGATCAGCAGCCACTCGTGCCCGGGGAGGATCTGGATCGCATCCTTCGCCATCTTCGGTGCCGCTGCGAACACGTCGCCGTAATGGAGCGACCCGAAGCAAACGAGGATGAGAGCGATGCCGAGCAGGAATCCAAGATCGCCGACCCGGTTCACGAGGAACGCCTTCAGGTTCGCGTAGATTGCGGTCGGGCGCGTGTACCAGAATCCGATCAGCAGATACGAGACGAGGCCGACTGCTTCCCAGCCGAAGAAAAGCTGAAGGAAGTTGTTGCTCATGACGAGCATCAGCATCGAGAACGTGAAAAGTGAGATGTAGCTGAAGAACCGCTGGTAGCCGGGATCATCGGCCATGTACCCGATGGTGTAGATGTGCACGAGCAGCGACACGAAGGTCACCACCACCATCATCAGCGCGGTCAGCCGGTCGATCAGGAAGCCGATGTGGAAGCTCACGTCCCCGCTCGTGATCCACGTATAGAGATTCCCGTCGAAGGTGTTCCCTTTCAGCACGTCGAGCAGGACCAACACCGAGCACGCCAACGAGATCAACACGCCGACGATGGTCACCCAGTGGGCGCCGGCGCGGCCAATGGCGCGTCCGAACAGGCCGGCGACGAGGGCGCCCACGAGCGGCGCGAGGGGAACGATCAGGTAGAGAGTCTTCATGTCTACGCTCTGCGCGTCAGCCCTTGAGCTGGTCGAGGTCGTCCACGTTGATGGTCCCCATCGTGCGAAACAACACCACGAGGATGGCGAGTCCGATGGCCGCCTCCGCCGCCGCCACCGTCAGGATGAAGAAGACGAAGATCTGCCCGGCCGTGTCCTGCAGATAACGGGAGAACGCGACGAAGTTCATGTTCACGGCGAGCAGCATCAACTCGATCGCCATGAGGAGGATGATCACGTTCTTGCGGTTCAAGAAGATGCCCACTATTGCGATCGCGAAGAGGATCGCACCGAGCACCAGAAAATCGGACAGAGACAGCACGAAACCTCCCTCTTTAGCGACCGCCCGGACACCAGCTGTCCCGGGCCCGCTGTAGCAGCTAGACCTTGTTGATCGAAGGCGTGTCCCTCTTTTCCGAGGGCATGGAAACGAGACGGACCCGGTCCTTCGGTTGTACCAATACCTGTTTCGCCGGGTCGACGTACTTGGTGTCCTTGCGTCGGCGCATGGTGAGTGCGATGGCGGCGACGATCGCCACCAGCAGTATCACGGCGGCGAGCTCGAACGGGTATGCGTAGTCCGTATAGATGAGCCGCCCGAGCTCCTTGGTATTGCTGTAGTCCGCCGGCGTCGCCGGCGGCGCGGGCATTTCGCCGAGGCCGAAATAGTCGCCGCCGAGCACGAGCACCATCTCCGCGACCATGATCAGCGCGACCACGGTACCCAGCGGCAGGTAACGCCAGAAACCTTCGCGCAGGCGGTCGAGGTTGATGTCGAGCATCATCACGACGAACAGGAACAGGACCATCACCGCGCCCACGTAGACGAGCACCAGCGTGATGGCGAGGAACTCCGCCTCGAGCAGCAGCCAGATGCCGGCCGAGGTCACGAAAGCGAGCACGAGGTAGAGCGCCGAATGCACCGGGTTGCGTGCGGTGATGACCCGCAGCGCGGCGAAGAGCAATATCGCGGAGAAACAGTAGAAGATAAACAGCTTGAAGGTCATCGTCTTTTTGTGTTGCGGGCCCCTCGCCCGCCCTCCCCTAGTGTCCTGTTCCGCTGGTTCGTTGCCTTATGTCGCCTGACTGTCCGATGCCCGCGAAAAGCCGCCGAAAAACGTGCCAGCCAAGGCGCGGCACGCAGCCAGGTTGGGCACTTGGCGAGTACCGTAACGCTGGATGGCGCGTTTTCTCGGCGGTCTTTTCATCACGAATTAGCGGAATAGGACACTAGCGGAACTTCGCGTCTGCCAGCCGATCCCTCGCGATCTGCTCCTCGTAGCGGTCGCCGACCGCGAGCAGCATCTCCTTCGTGTAGGTCAGGTCGCCCCGCTTCTCCCCGTGGTACTCCAGGATTCGGGTCTCGACAATGGAATCCACTGGGCACGACTCCTCACAGAAACCGCAGAAGATGCACTTCGTGAGGTCGATGTCGTAACGGGTGGTCCGGCGCGTGCCGTCCTCGCGCTGCTCGGACTCGATGGTGATCGCGAGCGCCGGGCACACCGCCTCGCACAGCTTGCACGCGATGCAGCGCTCCTCGCCATTGGGGTAGCGGCGCAGCGCGTGAAGGCCGCGGAAGCGCGGCGACTGCGGGGTCTTCTCCTCCGGAAACTGGACCGTGATCTTGCGCGCGAACAGGTTCCTGCCGGTGAGCATCATGCCCTTCACCAGCTCGTACAGTAGGAAAGTCCGGAAGAAATCCTTGACGCTTTGGATCATCGTCGAGTCTCCTTCATCGCCCGCCGGTCACCACACCCACAGCGGTGTCATGCGCCACACGCCGAGCACGACGATCCACACGATGGTGAGGGGGATGAACACCTTCCAGCCGAGACGCATGATCTGGTCGTAGCGGTACCGCGGGAACGTCGCCCGGAACCAGAGGAAGAGGAACAGCACAAAGGCGATCTTGCCGAGCAGCCAGAAAATGCCGGGGATCGCGTTGAGCGGCCAGATATTGAGAGGGGCGAGCCAGCCGCCGAGGAACATGATGCTGGTCAGCGCCCCCACCAGAATCATGTTCGCGTATTCGGCAAGGAAGAAGATGGCGAACCCCATGCCCGAGTATTCCACGTGGAAGCCCGCCACAATCTCGCTCTCGCCTTCCGACACGTCGAACGGCGCGCGGTTGGTCTCGGCGACGCCGGAGATCAGGTAGACGAGGAACATCGGGAACAGGGGAATGAAGTTCCAGCTCCAGAAGCCGCCGCCCTGCTGCGCCTTCACGATGTCGGAGAGATTGAGGCTCTGGGCGACCATCAGAACGCATACGAGCGCGAAGCCCATCGCCAGCTCGTAGGACACCACCTGCGCTGCGGAGCGGAGGCTGCCGATGAACGCGTACTTCGAGTTGGACGCCCAGCCGGCAATCACGATGCCGTAGACGCCCATCGAGGTGATGGCCATCACATAGAGCAGGCCGGCGTTGATGTCGGCAAGCACCACTTCGGGTGCGAAGGGCACCACCGCCCACGCCGCAAGCGCAGGCATGATCGTGAGCACCGGCGCGAGCAGGAACAACCCCTTGCTCGACTCGCTCGGGACGATGATCTCCTTCGTGAGCAGCTTCAGGGCGTCGGCAATCGGCTGCAGCCAGCCCTTCGGGCCAACCCGGTTCGGACCGATGCGCACCTGCATGTAACCGATGACCTTGCGCTCTGCGAACGTGAGGTAGGCCACTGCGAGCATGAGCGGTAGCGTGATCACCACGATCTTGACCAGCGCCCATACGGCAGGCCACGCTGGTCCGAGCAGTTCCTGGAAAAATTCCATTTCGGTCTGCCGCCCCTCGCTACACTGCGACCCGCTGCGCGCCAGGGACCCGCTCGAGGGTCACCTCGGCGTCCTCCGCGCCCAATGCGGATGTGACCGCATGCCCGGCCGGCACCCGCACGCAGCGTTCCGGAAGCCCGTCGTCCCGCTCCGCGAACAGAATCGCCTCGCCGCCCCCCTGTAGGATGCGCACGCTGTCGCCGTCCTGGAGCTGCAGTTCTTGGAACAGGGAACTGTGCATGGACGCGACCGGCGGTTGACCGTCGCGGGTCTGCTGCAGCGACGGCGCGCGTCGCGCGATGGCGTCGGCGTCGTAGATGCGCACCTCGGCAATGCGCTGGATCCCGCCTGTTGAGGCGGGGGACAGGCTACCAGCCACGATCCCGGAGATGCTGTTTCCAAGCACAGCAGACAGATCTGCGTTTCGGGCCTGCAGGTTGTTGCGCACCGCTTCGCTGCTGTCGTAATCGAACCCTGGCACGCCGAGCAGGTTGCCGAGCACCCGCAGCACCTTCCACGCGGGGCGCGCGTCGCCGAGCGGGCGCACGCAGCCGCTGAAGCTCTGGGCACGTCCTTCCGTGCTCACGAAGGTGCCGGAGGTCTCGGTGAACGGCGCGATCGGCAGAAGCACGTCCGCGTAACCCTGGGCGCCGTGCTTGTAGGCCGACAGCGCGACTACGAACTCAGCGGCGTCCATCGCCGCGAGCGCCTGCCGTGGATTCGCGCAGTCGAGCTCGGGCTCTACGTTGAGCAGAACATAGGCCGCACGGGGTGCGTCGAGCATCGCGCGCGCGTTCAGGCCAGCGACGTCGGCTGCGAAAGGCGTCGCCCCGGCGAGGTAGCCCCCGACGCTGTTCGCCGCCTCGCCGAGGAAGCCGAAGCGCGCCCGGGTGACACGTGCGAGCGCCTGCGCGAGGTGCTGAAGCTCGGCCGCGCGCGGATGATGCTGCGCCTGGTTGCCGAGAAAAATGCCGACTCCTGCACCCGCGAGGAGGTTGTCGACGATGCCCCGCGCCGCATCCGATACGGCTACACCAGCGAGCGCAGTCGAAAGCGAGAGATCCCCCGCCAGGTCCGGGTCGACAGGCGCGCCAGAACGCTCGACGGCGGCCCTCAGGATCTGCGCCAGCGCGTTCAAGAGTTCGGCCGGCGCAACGATGAGCTTGCCGGCCGTGGGGATCAACAACTCATCGTCGCTTGCATTCACAAGGGTGAGCTGCAACCCGCGCTTTGCTGCCTGCCGCAGGCGATGGGCGAGCAACGGGTGGTCCTTGCGCAGCACGCTGCCGACAACCAGGGCGCGGTCGAGGCCGCTCATCTCGGCGACCTTCATCCCGAGCCAGGGGATGCCCGACCTTCTGCCGTCGGCCCGGAAATCGATCTGGCGCAGCCGGAAGTCGACATTGTTGCTGCCTACCCCCCGCGCGAGCTTCGCGAGCAGATGCAGCTCCTCGAGCGTCGAGTGCGGCGTCGCCAGAAAACCGAGCGCTTCGCCGCTGCGGCTGTCGCGCACCTGCGCGAGCCCCCTGGCGACCGCTTCCAGCGCCGTCTGCCAATCCACCTGGCGCCAGCGGCCGTCCACCCGCACCATCGGTGCGGTCAGGCGATCGGGCGCGTTTAGTCCCTCGTAGGAGAACCGATCCTTGTCCGACAGCCAGCACTCGTTGATCTCTTCGTTCTCGAGCGGCAGTGCCCGCATCACCCGGTTCTGCATCACCTGGATCACGAGGTTGGATCCCAGCCCGCAGTGCGGGCTGACCGAACGCTTGCGCGTGAGCTCCCAGGTTCGGGCGGTGTAACGGAAGGGCTTCGATGTGAGCGCGCCGACCGGGCAGATGTCGATGACGTTGCCCGAGAGCTCGGAATCGACTGTCCTGCCGACGAACGCGAGGATCTCGGCGTGCTCACCGCGCCCCGCCAACCCGAGCTCCATCACGCCTGCGATCTCCTGCCCGAAGCGCACGCAGCGAGTGCAGTGGATGCAGCGGGTCATGTCGGTGGAGATGAGGGGCCCCAGATTCTTGTTCGGCACCACGCGCTTCGCTTCCTCGTAGCGCGAGCCACTCGCGCCGTAGCCCACGGCCAGATCCTGCAGCTGGCACTCTCCGCCCTGATCGCAGATCGGGCAGTCGAGCGGATGATTGATGAGCAGGAACTCCATCACCGCCTGCTGGGCCTTGATTGCAAACTCCGAGTGCGTTTGGACCTTCTGGCCATTGACTGCCGGTGTCGCGCACGCGGGCAACGGCTTCGGCGCCTTCTCCACCTGCACCAGGCACATGCGGCAGTTGGCTGCGATCGACAGCTTCTTGTGCCAGCAGAAGTACGGGATGTAGATGCCGAGCTTGTTCGCGGCATCCATCACGGTGGAGCCCGGTGCAACCTGGACCGCCTTGCCGTCGATCTCCAGGGATATCAGGTCAGCCATGGTTTCCTGTCGGCGTTCGCTTGTGCGCGGCTAGCAGCCGCCGGTCACCAAGCACCGCTTGTGCTCGATGTGGTGGGCGAACTCGTCGCGAAAATGCTGCACGAAACTCTTCACCGGCAGCGCCGCCGCATCGCCGAGCGCGCAGATGGTGCGACCTAGGATGTTATCGGAAACGCTGGTGAGAAGATCGAGATCCTCGGGCTTGCCGCGCCCGGTCTCGATGCGATTGACCACGCGGTAGAGCCAGCCGGTTCCTTCACGGCAAGGCGTGCATTGTCCGCAGGATTCCTCGAAGTAAAAGTAGGAGAGTCGCCGCAGCGCCTTCACCATGCAGGTTGTGTCGTCCATGATGATCACCGCCCCCGAGCCGAGCATCGACCCGGCTTTCGCGATGGAATCGTAGTCCATGTCGCACGCCATCATTACGTCGCCCGGGAGTACCGGCATGGAGGACCCGCCGGGGATGCAGGCTTTCAGCTTGCGGCCGCCGCGCATGCCGCCCGCCATCTCGAGCAGCTTTGGAAAGGGCGTGCCCATTCGTATCTCGTAATTGCCGGGATTGTTGACGTGCCCCGACACGGAGAAGAGCTTGGTGCCACCATTGTTCGCCTTGCCGAGCTCGAGAAATTTGTGGCCGCCGTGCAGCATGATAAACGGCACGCTCGCAAAGGTCTCGGTGTTGTTGATGGTGGTCGGCCGACCATATAGCCCGAAGGTGGCAGGAAACGGGGGCTTGAAGCGCGGCTGCCCTTTCTTGCCCTCGATCGAATTCAGCAGCGCCGTCTCCTCGCCGCAGATGTACGCGCCGTAACCATGGTGGGCATAAAGCTCGAAGCCGAATCCCGACCCGAGGATGTCGGGGCCGAGGAAGCCGGCGGCACGCGCCTCATCGAGGGCTTCCTCGAAGCGCTCGTAGACATCCCAGACCTCTCCGTGGATATAGTTGTAGCCGGCGCTAGCGCCCATCGCGTAGCCCGCGAGGATCATGCCCTCGATCACCATGTGCGGGTTGTACCGCAGCAGGTCGCGGTCCTTGAAGGTCCCGGGCTCGCCCTCGTCGGAGTTGCAGACCACGTACTTCGGCCCGGTGTAATTGCGCGGCATGAAGCTCCACTTGAGCCCGGTCGGAAAGCCCGCTCCACCGCGCCCACGCAGTGCGCTGACTTTCACCTCCGCGATGACCTGCTCCGGCGTGATCTTCTCCTCGAGGACTTTTCTGAGGGCCTTGTAGCCGTCACGCGCTTCGTAGTCCTTGAGCCCCCAATTGAGTCCGGTCAGGCCTTTCATCAGCACCGCTTCCGGGCCGTAGATGTCGGGGGGGAAGGGCGGCAAAGGGGCGTTCATTGCGCAAGCTCCGAGAGCAGCTTGTCGATGGCCTCGCGGTTCATGAAGCTGCACATGCGCTTGTTGTTGACGAGGAGCACCGGCGCGTCGCCGCAAGCCCCGAAGCATTCCCCCTCCTTGAGGGTGAACGACCCGTCGGCAGTAGTTTCGCCGAAACCGATACCCAGCTTCTCCTTCAGGTAATCGGCCGCCGCCCCCGCGCCGGAGAGCGCGCATGGAAGATTGGTGCAGATGGTGATCTTGTAGCTTCCGGGCGGAGCGAGGTTGTACATGGTGTAGAAACTCGCCACTTCGTAGACCGCCACCGCCGGCATGCCGAGATACTGGGCGACGAACTCCATGGTCTCGCTGGAAAGCCACCCCTTTTCGTCCTGGGCGATCCCGAGTGCCGCCATCACGGCAGAGCGCTTCTGATCGTCGGGATATTTGGTCAACTCGCGGTCGATCTTCGCGAGCGCGGCGGGCGAGAGGAGCATCGGAGCATTCATGGTCGCGGCTCGCCCAGGCAAATACGACGGCTCGCGCGAGAGCAGGCGCTTCGTTTCATCGATCGATCTCACCGAACACGATGTCCATGGTGCCGATGATCGCGACCACGTCGGCGATCATGTGACCTCTCGCGAGCTCGTCCATCGCCGCGAGATGCGGGTACCCGGGGGCGCGGATTTTCAGGCGATACGGCTTGTTGGCGCCGTCGGAGACGAGGTAGATGCCGAACTCGCCCTTCGGATGCTCGATCGCGGCGTAGGCTTCCCCCTCGGGCACGTGGAACCCCTCGCTGAAGAGCTTGAAGTGGTGGATCAGCTCTTCCATGTTGGTCTTCATCGCTACCCGGGAAGGCGGCGCGACTTTGTGGTTCTCGATCATCACCGGGCCGGGATGCTTGCGCAGCCAGTCGATGCACTGCTTGATGATGCGCGTGGTCTGCCGCATCTCCTCGATGCGCACGAGATAGCGGTCATAACAGTCGCCGTTCACTCCCACCGGGATATCGAAATCGAGCCGGTCGTAGACTTCGTACGGCTGCTTCCTGCGCAGATCCCACTCGACCCCGGAGCCGCGCAGCATGGCACCGGTAAACCCGAGGGCCTGGGCGCGCTCGGCTGTCACCACGCCGATGCCGACGGTACGCTGCTTCCATATGCGGTTGTCGGTGAGCAGCGTTTCGTATTCGTCGACGCACGCCGGGAAGCGGTCTGCGAAGTCCTCGATGAAGTCCAGCAACGAGCCCTCGCGGTTCTCGTTCAGCTTCTTCACGGCCGCTTCGTTGTGGATGCGCGAAGCCTGGTACTGGGGCATCACGTCCGGCAGGTCCCGGTACACGCCGCCGGGGCGGTAGTAGGCGGCGTGCATGCGCGCGCCGGACACGGCCTCGTAGCAGTCCATGAGGTCCTCGCGCTCCCGGAAGCAATAGAGGAACACGGTCATGGCACCGATGTCGAGGGCATGCGCGCCGAGCCAGAGCAGATGGTTGAGGATGCGCGTGACCTCGTCGAACAGGACACGGATGTACTGCGCGCGCAGCGGCACCTCCAGACCCATCAGCTTCTCGATCGCCATCACGTAGGCGTGCTCGTTGCACATCATGGACACGTAGTCGAGCCGGTCCATGTAAGGCAAGCTCTGGATGAACGTCTTGTGCTCCGCGAGCTTCTCGGTGGCACGGTGCAGGAGGCCGATGTGCGGATCGGCCCGCTGGATGACTTCGCCGTCGAGCTCGAGGACGAGCCGCAGCACCCCGTGCGCCGCCGGATGCTGCGGGCCGAAGTTCATCGTGTAATTGCGGATCTCAGCCATCGCGAGTCGTGGTGAGCCTGATCAGTTATCGATGATAACCCGGCCTGCATGAAGAATTTCAGCGCAGATCAAGCTTCTCTCGACGAAGGTCGGGTCGGAACTCGAAGTGATCTGCAAACACGCTCGCCTAGCCATTCCTGAACCCCGGCCCCTCGGCGTAGTTGTCTTCCCGCACCACCCGCGGCGTGATCTCCCTCGGCTCGATCGTAACCGGCTGGTAGATGACCCGCTGCTGGTCGGGATCGTAGCGCATTTCCACATTCCCGGAGAGCGGAAAGTCCTTGCGGAACGGATGGCCGATGAAGCCGTAGTCGGTGAGGATCCGGCGCAGGTCCGGGTGACCCTGAAAGACGATCCCGTAGAGGTCGAATGCCTCCCGCTCGAACCAGTTGGCGGCCGGCCAGACGTCCACCACGGAGTCGATAATGGGGAGATCGTCGTCCGCGCAGAGCGCGCGCACTCGCACGCGCCAGTTGTGCCGGATCGACAGCAGGTGATAGACGACCGCAAAGCGCGGGCCGTCCCAGGTGCCTTCACCGTAATCGCGGTAGTCGAGTCCGCAGAGGTCGATGAGCTGGGAAAACGCGAGATCGGGTTGATCTCGCAGCGCCAGCGCCACTGCGTGGAGATCCGCGCCCTTCACCTCGATGGTGAGCTCGCCCAGCGCGGAAATGACACGCGTCAACCTGCCGCCCGAGGCGCCGCGCAGCTTCTCTTCGAGGGTCTCGAGTCGGGCGGTCATGAATGGCCGTCAGCGCGCGATGGTGTTGGTACGCTTGATCTTGTTCTGCAGTTGGATGATGCCGTACAGCAACGCCTCGGCCGTCGGCGGACAGCCCGGTACGTAGACATCGACCGGCACGATGCGGTCGCAACCGCGCACCACGGCGTACGAATAATGGTAGTAGCCCCCGCCGTTGGCGCACGATCCCATGGAAATCACCCACCGGGGTTCCGCCATCTGGTCGTAGACCTTCCGCAGCGCGGGCGCCATCTTGTTGCAGAGCGTGCCCGCCACGATCATCACGTCCGACTGGCGGGGACTCGGGCGAAAGACGACCCCGAACCGGTCGAGATCATAGCGCGACGCGCCCGCCTGCATCATTTCCACGGCGCAGCAGGCGAGGCCGAAGGTCATCGGCCACATGGAGCCGGTCCGGGTCCAATTGATGACGGTATCGAGGGAGGTGGTAACGAATCCCTTCTCGAGCACGCCTTCTGCACCCATGGTCAGAACCTCCTGCCCTGGAAAAGGGTGACAAATCCCGCCGCAATGGTGGCGGTCGCGAGAGTGATGCGTGCAACTCCGGCGAGAGTCATTGGAGCCCCTGCTCGGCTGAGCGTCCGTGTCCCAAAACCATCCGCAGGCAAACCGCCGTCGGAACCCACGCCATCGATATGCTCCCGCGTCGCATCCCCGCGCAAGCGCGGGGCCCCTGCCCCGTTTGAGCGCGTCGCCGCCTTCCACCCAATGTGCAACACCAACCCGCTCCCGACTCGGCGGCTGGCCGCATTGCCCTTGCTCGCATCCCCACAAAGCCGTGGGGTCCCTGCTCGGTGGGTCATGCGGCTACTCCCACTCCAACGCCCCTTTCTTCCATTCGTAGATGAAGCCCACGACCAGTATGCCGAGGAAAATCATCATCGATACAAAACCGAAAAGCCCGATTTCGTCGAGGACCACGGCCCAAGGGAAAAGGAAAGCGATCTCCAGGTCGAACAGGATAAACAGGATCGCGACGAGGTAATACCGCACGTCGAATTTCATGCGGCTGTCTT
>JBEVOI010000352.1:0-12162 GCA_040507665.1 Burkholderiales bacterium | reverse complement strand
GCGAACGGCTATCAGTCACTGCACACCACGCTGTTCGGACCGTTCGGCAGCCCCCTGGAAATACAGCTGCGCACCCATGAGATGCACAAGATCGCGGAAGCCGGCGTCGCTTCGCACTGGCTCTACAAGAGCTCGGACGCAAGTCTGAACGACCTCCAGCAGAAAACCCACCAATGGCTTCAGAGTCTGCTCGAGATTCAGTCGGAGAGCGGCGACTCAATCGAATTTCTCGAGCACCTGAAGATCGACCTGTTCCCCGACGAGGTTTACGTCTTCACGCCCAAGGGTAAGATCCTGGCGCTGCCCCGCGGGGCGACGGCGGTCGACTTTGCCTACGCCGTGCACACTGGCATCGGAAACCGCTGCGTCGCCGTGAAGATCAACGACGAGCTGATGCCGCTGCGCACCGAGCTCAGTAGCGGCGACCGGGTCGAGATCATCACCGCCGTGCATGCCAAGCCGAATCCGGCGTGGCTCGGATACGTGATTACCGGGAAGGCGCGCTCCCACATCCGTCACTTCCTCAAGACCATGCAGTACGCCGAGTCGCGCCAGCTCGGCGAACGTCTCCTCGCCCAAGCCCTCGCCGGTTTCAACTCGAGCCTGCCGGAGATCGACCAGGCAAGCTGGGACCGGCTGGCGAAGGAGGCGGGAGTCAAGGAGAAGGACGAAATCCTTGCGGACATCGGCCTCGGCACGCGTCTTTCCGTGGTCGTGGCGCGTCAACTGCTCTCGATGGCTGACTTGGCGCCCTTCGACGTCAAGCACCCGGGTACCGTCGTGGTCCGCGGCACCGAAGGCATCTCGGTCCAGTTCGCCCAGTGCTGCCGGCCGATTCCCGGCGACCCCATCATCGGCTGGATCAAGAAGGGCCAGGGTATGGTCATCCACACTCACGATTGCCCGGTCATGGCGAAGACCCGCATCGACCCGGACAAGTGCCTCGACGTGGCCTGGGATCCGGAAACGAAGAAGCTCTTCGACGTGAACATCAAGCTCGTTGCGGCAAACCGGCGGGGCGTGCTGGCGCGAATCGCAGCGGAGATCGCAGACGGAGAATCGAACATCGATAACGTGGCGATGGAAACCCAGGACGGCAGCCAGTACAGCACCGTCCATTTCACGCTCCAGGTGCACAACAGGCTGCATCTCGCCAAGATCATGCGGGCCCTCCGCCGCATTCCCGAGGTGGTTCGGATCACGCGGGTGAAGGGCAACCCCTGATAGGGCCCACCCGGCGCCCGTTCACCGCCCGGAATGCCGAAGCAAAGGTGTGGATGGGCACGCGACGCGCTCAACGCTTCGCGCAGACGCTCACCCCATCGTCCCATCCGAGCTTATAGTCGGTCTCGGCTCGCATCCGCGCCTCGTCCTTGGTAGCGGTGCCGCGGGCCGTCTTGCAACCGGCGGCGAAGCCGTCCTTGAACGGCTGTGAATAACCCGACAGGTTCACGCCGGGGCCGACGACAGGCTTGGGCTGACTGCATCCCACCGCAGTGAGCAGCACGAGCAAGAAAAAAGGTGGCGGCCGTCGGTTTATCACAAGTGACTCAGTTTAGCCCAGCTCGCACTTCTGGACAGGTGTCGGACTCTTCCCGCGGTCGCCAGACCCAACGCAATGCCACGAGAATCGGCGCAGCGCGGGTCACTACGTTCTCCACCCAAGGGCTCGACGAGCAACCCGCTGAAACAGGTATGAGGTCTGTTTGTCGAGGGCGTAAAGCGTCGTGGCGTAAATCAAAATGCCAGCGACTACGCAGGCAATCAACTGGCGCCACGAATGGGAGGTGGGAAGGGCAGCCTCGAGCGCCCATACAGCCAGCGCCATTAGCACGGCGGAGACGCATGGGACCGAGATCGACGACAGAAAGCGGCGTACGCTGAGGCCACCCAACGTCCGCGCAAAATACAGCAGCAAGGGAGTAATCACTAGAACCCTCAACCCAAAACCCGCCTGCGCTTCCTCCAGACTCAGATCAACAGCGGCAAGCGCGACCACGAGCGAGACGATGGTGGAAGCAAGGGCAGGAAAAATCAAAGTGGATGGCCTGCCGATCGCCTTCAGGTACGGCCCTACCGCCGAAACCGTCGCGCTCAGGGCCCAAAAAAGACAAAGGATCTGAATCAGGGGAACCGCCGGCAACCAGCGTGCGCCAAGAACGACTTCGACTGCCATGGGCGCAATGGCTGCGAGTCCGAGAAAGGCGGGTACAGACACGGCCACGTGCATGCGCGAGGCTTGGACCACCACAAGCCTGAGCCTCCTTTCATCGGCCTGCAGCGCGGAAAACACCGGCAGATAAAAGCGATTGCTGACCCCGCCCAGGAACTGAACAATCGTGTCCGTCAGGCGCGTGGCGAGGTGCAGATAGCCTAGTGCCGTCGGGCCATGAAAGTATCCGATGACGGCAATGAAGGTTCGGCGGGCGAACGCCCACAGGAACCATTCGAAGGATGTACTTGACCCGAATCGGAGCAAGTCGAAGAGGTGGGCACGCGAAAAGCGAAGCCTTGGTCGTCCCGGGTAACCAATCCAGAGCACGATGGTCGCGACCGCTTTCCCAACCAAGTCTCCGAAAACGATGCTCCAAACGCCGAAGCCAAGCATGGCGAGGGTCACTGCGGTGGCGACAGCTGCTGCCTGCCCCGCAATCCCCCGCTTGGCAAGCTCTCGAACTCTAAGCCTTCGCTGAAGCATGATTGCCGGCAGTCCATTTAGCCCCGCCATCAGCAACGAGAGGCTGGATACCCGAATCAGGTCCCGTAGTGCAGGATCTGAATAAAGTTCGGAAATGGGACCGGAAAGGATTACGCAGCAAGCGCAACTTAGAAGACCAAAGCCAGTCATTGCCCAGAAGGCGCTATCGACGTGAAGGGCCTGCAGGGGACGTCGTTGAACGAGGGATTCCGAGAAGGGTGCGGTAATCCAGAAGTCAAGGAAGCTGACCAGGGCCACAACGAGCGCTACGGTTCCAAGGGCACCGGGCTCCAGCAAGCGCGCCATCAAGATGATCGATATAGCCCCAAGCGTAGCGGTTCCGGCCGATTCTGCGATGGCCCAAGGAACTGATTTCGCCGCTCGCTGCGTGATTGTTTCCGGCACGCGTATCAGCCTCCAAGGAGAAGAGAATTGCCGATGTTGCCGACGAACGCAGCTCCAACAGAGAAGGGTTTGCCAGCACCTCGCGTTTGCGTTTCGTGAGCGGCAACGAATATACACTCAACTTCGCAGATACCCCAAGACTTCGAAGGCGAAGCGGTAAGCTTAGTACGTTCGCTCTTCGCTTTACCGCTGCGCGTCTACTCGACCGCACGGCTGTCGGCTGTGGCCGGAGCGGCGGACGGTGACTGCGCCGGGAACTGCTCGGGGGGTCCCGACCGCGCGGAGGAGGGGGGGTTCGCGTGTACTGCTACTGCCCCGCTCTGGGGGTCGACTCCACTGGCCGATGAGTCCGTCGGCACGACCTGCAACGCGGACTTCGTGGCACCGGGGGATTGCGCGGGCGGCAGGTAGCCGAGCATGGCGGCGATGCCGAACAAGCTGAAGAGGATCACCGAAATGGCGGCGATCACCATCAACGGATAGAGCACGCCCTCACGAGGCTCGGGCATGCGCCCAGCCGCCGAAAATGAATCGCCCAAATTGGTTATCCAACGACGGGGCGCAGGGCAAGGGCTCGCGCTTGCGCTTCCTTCAGCTTTCGCTCGCGCCGTTGCAGCCGCAGCCAGCGAGGCTTGAATCCTCGTTTTTGCGGCTGGCCTTCCGGCTCGCGGACGGTTGCGCTTACCTCGGAAATCTTGGCAACGACGCTCGATTCCTGGTCCATGGCGACTCCATAAGTTAGACGGCTCCCAAGCTGGCAGCAACGCCCGTGCCATGAAGAAAAAGCCAGGAATTACAGACTGTTGCAGAGATTTCTGAGGAGGTACTGCCGGCGCGCCTGTCGCCGCGGAGCGACGACGGGACGCGAGGCTCCGAGAGGCCGTATCTTGTCACGGTCCGCTTCGTCGCCAACCGGCGACACCAGAGCGCTATTGCGCGAACTGCTTGAACAAGCGCGGATCGAGGTGGTGCCGCTGCAGGAGCTTATAGAACTCGGTGCGGTTGCGTTTGGCGAGGCGGGCTGCCTGGGAAACGTTGCCGTTCGTGATCTTCAGTACCTGCGAGAGGTACTCGCGCTCGAACCGCTTGCGCGCTTCCTCGAAGGAAGAAAGGCTTTCCGCCTGGGTCTTGAGCGCACCCTGAACCAGCGAAAGCGGTACCACTGGCGACGTGGAGAGCGCGACGGTCTGCTCCACCAGGTTGTTGAGCTGGCGTACGTTGCCAGGCCAAGGGGAGGCAACGAGAAGCTCCAGCGCTTCGGGCGCAAATCCGTTCACCGACTTCTTGTACCGGGCTGCGAGCTGGCGCAGAAAGTGGTGGGCCAGGAGCGGGATGTCCTCCCGGCGCTCGGCGAGCGATGGCAGGGCAAGGTGCACAACGTTCAGCCGGTAATACAAGTCTTCGCGGAATCGGCCAGCCGCGATCTCCACTTCCAGATCGCGGTGGGTCGCCGAGATGATGCGCACGTCCACCGTTATGGTCGCGGTCGACCCGACCGGGCGCAGCTGCCCCTCCTGCAGCACTCGCAGCAACTTCACCTGCAACGGCAGCGCCATGTCCCCTACCTCGTCGAGGAACAGGGATCCGCCGTCAGCTGCCTGAAACAGACCTCTGTAGTCGCGGATGGCGCCCGTAAACGATCCCTTGGTGTGGCCGAACAGCTCAGATTCCAGTAGTTGCTCGGGGATTGCACCGCAGTTCACGGCGAGGAACGGTCGGGCCCGGCGCGGGCTTGCCCGGTGGAGGGCCTGAGCCAGCAATTCCTTCCCCGTGCCGCTCTCGCCGGTGATGAGGACGCTCGCATCGCTTTCGGCCACGAGCCGCGCCTTGGCAAGCAGGTCTTCCAACTGGGGGCTGTGGGTGATGATGTCAGCCCGCCAGGCATCACCCCGCGCTGGTTCGTCTCCCGGCAGGGTCACGCTGGTTTCGGTGACGCCGCTTACGTTCACTGCACGGTCGAGCTCGTCCAGCAGGGCTTTCGGATCGAACGGTTTGGTGAGGTAGCCGAAGACGCCGCGCCGCGTGGCAGTGACAGCGTCGGGGATGGTGCCGTGGGCGGTAAGCATGATGACGGGCAACGCCGGATTGTTGCGATGGATGGCGTCGAAGAGGGACATCCCATCCATCCCCGCCATCCGCAGGTCGGTGACGACAGCCTGGGGCCGCGACAGCGAGAGCTGGCCGAGCGCCGCCTCCGCGCTCGCCACTGCATTCACGTCGTACCCCGCAGCCTTCAGGCGGATGGATAGAAGCTTAAGGAGATCGGGGTCGTCGTCGACCACGAGCACCCGGGGTCGGGATAGGTTCATTTCTTCTTGGTCTGGGACTGCTCGCGGTCGAGCAGGCTCTTCTCCACTTCCTTCAGTGCATCCAGCTTCTGCTGGAGCGCGTCTGCACGCTTCTGCTCTTCCTTCATTCGGTCCTCCAGCTTCCGTTCTTCCGTGATCTGGTTGTATAGCAAAACGGCAAACGCGCGCAACCCGCTGCCGGCCCCACTCTTGTCCCTCGGCGAATCCTTGAGCATGGGCTCAAGCAGCGCAATTGACTTCGCGTCATCACGGCCGCCGGTGTTGGGCAAAAGCGAAAGCAACGCGAACTGCACCCGGTTATAGTCAGTTCTGGCGCGACTGAACGACTGGCGCGCCTGCTCAAGCTCCCTTGCCGCCTCCGGGGCCTGCATCCTTCGCACACTCTCGAAGTGGAGCAGCACCCGATCCAGTTCGGAGGGCTGCGGCTCCGACGGCAAGGGTTCGGGTTTCAACTCCGGGCGCGGCGGTTCGACGAGAACAGGCGCGGGATCCGGCGGCACCGCAGGAGGCGGACTGCTGCGCTTCGGCGCTGCGCATGCCGTCAGCACCGCAATGACAAGGATGAGAGTGTAGCGTCTGACGTTGTCGTTCTGCACGATTTTGGGCATTCCGGGTTCATCCGGGCAGGCCGCTTGCCAGTCGCGGCAGGCTGACCCGGAAACACGCGCCGCCCCCCTCGAGGTTGCGCGCCTCGACGGTGCCGCCGTGGGCCGAAACGTATTCCTTCACGATGGAAAGGCCCAGCCCGGTTCCCTTGATGCGCTGGGAGGGCTCGCGGCGCCCGCGGAAAAAGGCATCGAACACCTGCTCCCGCTCTTCTTCCGTGAGCCCCGGACCGGCATCCCGGACTTCGATCACCACGCGGTCTCCCGACTGCGCCGCTGCTGCCATGCGTATGATCTTGCCGTCAGGCGAGAACTTGATGGCGTTGGAAAGGAGATTATCGAAAACTGTGGTGATCTTCCCCTCGTCTCCTTCCAACATGATATCAGGGCAGGCGAGTTCGAGCGTGAGGTCACGGCCGCGAAGCGCAAGCTGGTGCTTCGACCCCACGCGCTCCAGGAGTCGGCGCAGCGAAAAGCGCGAGAGGTTTAACCCCGACTTCCCCGCCTGGAGGGCCTGATAGGCGAGCAGGTCCTCGATCAGCCGCTGCAGCTCGGTTCCGTTCGCGCGCAGGATATCCACCACCTCCAGCTGCTCTTTCGATAGCGGCCCCACCGCGCCCTCGGCGAGAAGCTGTGCCCCTTCCTTCACCGCGGTGAGGGGCGTTTTCAACTCGTGGGACACATGGTGCAGGAAGCGCGTCTTTTGCGCTTCGAGCTCGAGGAGCCGCTTGCGCATCCAGTCGAGTCGTCGCCCAAGGTATTCGAGGTCCGCCGGCCCGTCGACCCGAATGTCGCTCGTGAAGTCTGCTTCGCCCAACTGCCGGATGGCACTCTCGATCTGGCGGATCGGCTTGGCGATGAGAAGCGTAAACCCGATAACGAGGAAGATCACCACCGGCCCGAGCGCGAGCAACTGCCACAGGACGCTCTGACGCGCCTGCTCCGCCTTCTCCTGCAGCGACAACACCTCGCGGTCTACCAGGTCGCTGCCCCGCTGCTCGATGGTGCGCGCCAACTCCCCAAGCGGTGCAAACTCGGCCACGACCTCCCGAACCGCGTCCGGATTGTCGCGTGACGCCATCACTCGCGCATGCAGTGCGCTCTCGGCGCGTGCGAGATCCGCCAGCATCTGCCGCCGCGTCGCGTCCGGCACCAGCGCTTCCAGCGCCGTGGTCTCGGTGCGGAACCTCTCGTGCGCAACCTCGAAGCCTTCCAGCAGGGACTCGTCGCCGAGGATGATGAATTGCCGGAACCTTCTCTCCATGGCGGTGAGTTGCTCGATGAGGATGCGGCTCCCCTCGGTCGCCTGCACCGCCTGGTGGACGGCCCTCTTGCTCTGGTTGGCGACCTGCCCAACCGACAGCGCGCTGTTGGCCAGCCCTAGCAGCAGCGGGACCGCCACGAGCATGAAGCCGACCAGGGTCAGCATCAGAAAGGAACGGGGATAGTAGCGTTGCATGCGCTGACTGGATTGGCGGAGACCACTGGTTACCGCGGCGAAACGGCAGCCGGCCGCGGTCCCGTGAATTATCGCTGCGGCGGGAGCATAATAGCGTGGACCCACAAACGGAAGCTGGAGCTCGTTCTATCGTGTCCACCTACCAGCGCATCCTCGTTCCCGTGGACGGCAGCGACAGCGCACTGCTGGGTGCCCGCGAGGCGATCCGCCTCACCCGCGATCAGGGAGCAACGCTGCGCTTCGTGCATATCGTCGACGAATCTGCTGTCGGTCTCACCCTCGACGGCTTCGTTGCCTTCAACGACATCATCGATGCCTTGCGTCAATCCGGGCAGGATGCGCTCAACACCGCCTGCCGCCTCGCGCGTGACGCTGGTATCGAACCCGAATCGGCGATGGTCGAAGAGTTCTCGGGCCGGGTATCGGATGCCATCGTCGAGCAGGCGCGGGCGTGGCCCGCCGACCTCATCGTGATGGGGACCCACGGACGGCGGGGGCTGCATCATGCGCTCATGGGCAGCGAGGCGGAAGGTGTCCTGCACAAGGCGCCGGCGCCGCTGCTGCTGGTTCGAGGGAAACCGTAGTATCCCCCACTTCCTTGGGAGCGCCCGGCGCGGAAGCGCCGGGACGCAGAACATCGCGGCGGCGCCACAACGGTCAAGAGGACAGCCATGACAGAACTCACCCTTGGTCTGGCCGATGATGGCCATACCGTCGCGGCGGCACGCAGCGACCTGATCGTGATCGAGGTGCCGGAGAATCCGACTACCGGGTATCGCTGGTCGCTGCGGTCGAAGGTCGAGCCAGTGCTCTCCCACAAAGGCGATGACTTCCAGCGCGCGACGGAACCGCGCCCCGGTGCGGGCGGAAGTCGGCGTTTCGAATTCTCGGCATCCGCGCAAGGCGAGGCGAAGATCCTGCTATGGAACTGGCGCGAGTGGGAAGGCGAGAACTCCGTAGCGCAGCGCTATTCGATCACGGTGACGATCAAGTAGCGCTCTCCATTTCGCCAGCGGCTTCACGCGCCGTTGCGCGTGCGCGCGCCGGCCGGGCGAGCAACCGTTCCGCGTAGGCCTGAAGTGCTTCCGATTCGACGGGTATGCGGGCGGAGACAGCCCAAGCAAGGGAATGGGTGAGCAGGATATCTGCAGCCGTAAAGTGATCGCCCACGATATATTTCCGACCCGCGATGCCTTTCTCGAACGCGCGACAGGCCCGCGTGAAGTCCCACTTCGCACCCTCCTCCGCCTCCGGCACCCGCAGTTCCTTCGGCAGCGCGAAGCGATGCTTGGCGATCGTCCAGAGCGGCTGTTCCATCTCGGCAATCGCAAACGCCATCCATTGGTTGTAGCACGCCCGCTCCCTGGTCCCCCAGGGTGGCGTGAGGCCCGAGGCAGGGAACAGGTCTCCGATGTAGGTGCAGATCGCGACCGACTCGGTGAGGACAAAATCTCCGTCGACGAGGACCGGTACCTTGCCCGACGGGTTCAACCGCAAGAACGAGGGTCGCCGCCCGGCACCCTTCGACAGCAGGACGGTTTGGTAATCGTATTCCGCGCCGGCCTCCTCGAGCGCCCAGGCGGCGCGCATGGAGCGCGTGTTCGGGCACCCATAGAGCTTCAGCATGGCGGTATCCTCATCCTCTCCTCTTGTTGTAGTTCACGTCTTGCTGCCTCTCGGTCCAGCGATGTGCGCGATCGGCCCCGATGACATCCACATGCTCTCTCGCCCGGCTGCGGTATTCTGACGCAACCCGGAGAGAGCGGTGCAGTTCCACGACGCGCGGTGGAGTTAGGGACCGCACGTCGTCGGCTATTGATCGAGAACCTTGACACCACTGACGAAGTAGGGGGTTTCTCCGAAGCAGGAGGTGGGGACGAAGCGATGCTCTGTGTAGGAAAGGCTCACGCGCTTCCCGGCCACCTTGTTGATCTCGTCGGCGATGGCATCTTCGCGCACCGTGAAATGGAACTTCTCGGGGATTGCGCCCGGCAACACCACCATGTTGAGTTCGCCTTCCCAGGTCTTGCAGATCCATCCCTTCTTGGAAAGTTTCTGCACCACACCCACGCGCTCGCCTTCCGCGTAGTTCCACGTCAGGGAGAGCCACGTCCACGCGAAAGCGGCCGCGATGAGCAGAGCAATGATGACGAGGATGACAACGTAGCCGCGCTGGCGTTTCATGGATTGGGAGGTTGCTTGCGGGCGGGCAGGCGCCGGGAACCCGAATCATAGCGGAATCCGGTCACGGTCCGACAGGCTGGAAGCTGCCCTCGATGAGCCACGGGTCGTCGAAGTGGCGCCGCCCCACGAAGGCGGTGGCGTGGTGGCCTCTCTGGCGCATCGCGCCCGGGGCCGGAACACCCATGGGCCAGAACAGGAAGCGCTCGCCGCGCTCGGTACGGGGAACAACGGCGTCCGGCCCGAACAAACTGCGCCGGGTGCCGTCAGGCGTCTCCAGCGAACGCAGCGTGTCGTACTGCCGCACCTCGTAGACGCGGCCGGGCGCATCCGCCACAGCCAGCACGCGTTGTATGTAGTGAGTACGCGACTCTATGCGCAGCGCGAACCGATCGCCCTCGCCCAGCGCCGGCAACCTCTGTGGAACGAAGGGCCGCTCCTCTTCTGCCGCGCCGTAGGCCACCGGGCGCAGCACTGGGGCCGGGAAAAAGAGGTGATAGCAGCCACAGTTGTGGATTGCATCGGCGAGCAGCACGCTTCCGTCGGGCGCGAGGGTCAGCCGCCATGTGATCCCGTCTAGATGTCCGCTCAGAACGTCGAAAGCCCCGTCGCTCGGCCGTGCCGGAAACCAGATCACGTAGTTGAGCTGGAGCACCGACGCACCGCGCCAGCGCGCATGGGACGGATAGGCGTAGACCACGGGATCGTTCGTCGCCAACGCCGACATCGTCCCGGCGCCGAGCTCCAGCGCGCCAATGCGATCGTCGTCCGATGCGGTATCGACGATGAATACGGGTGCGTAGGCGAGGAGCACCGAATGAAGATCGTCGGACGATGGTTGAGGAATGCGCAGCGGGTTGCGACTCCACTCTTCCAGCTGAGTTGCGGTGGCAGCAGGCGCTATGATCGAGGCAGCGGGGGGCGTGTAGCGCACCAGTGAGCCACGCACCGGAAGGGTCTCGACAGGCTGCGCGAACCCGAGTGCCGTGTCACGCTGCCAGCCCTGAACGCCGATCCCGAACGGAATCTGGGTGAGCGGATACAGGCCGACAACCCGCTGCCAGTCAACGTAGTCGTCGGGCACCTTCACACGCGTCCAGAGCTCGTAGCGCAGCTCGATGGAATCGACGACTGCATCGCGCAGGATGCGGCTGCATGTCTCGGCGCGCGCTGTGAGCGCCGCGGGACCCTGTCCAGCAATCTCGAACCGGACCGCGAGCTGCTCGCGCGACGCTGACGGCAGATTGGCGATTTCGACCCGCCGTCCGTCGCGGTCGAGCGCCTGCATGCGGTCCAGCCATTCCGCGAATTCCGCCGCGTTGAGCGTCCCGGGTGGAAAGCTCGCGAGAAACCGGTCCGCGCGCAGATACGGATAGCCTGCGACCCGGGCCGCCTGGACGTCGGTAACGCGGGTTGCTGCTGCCTCGCGGTCCAGCGCCTCGAGGTACTGACGGCAGACGGTCGCCCCGCGGGCGGACGACGGCGGAGCAGTGTCAGGCTGGGTAGTCGCGCAGCCGGATAGGAGAACCGCCAACCCAAGAAACGCACGCGACCAGTGCCACCACGCGCTGTCACCGATAAATCGCTTGCGTGGCTGAAGGCCCAGAGCGACCGGGCTGCGTTGGGTGTTCTGCGTATTCAGCTACCGGCAGCGGGTGGTAAGAGGTGGTGTCGCCAGATGGCGACATCATGTCGCGAATGAAAACCTGGAGGACATGGGCCAATGGTGCACGGCAAGCGCCTCGCGCTTCTCAGACGGGTTCGCGGCGGGCGGGGCCGAGCCGCCGGTCCAACGCGGCGAGAACCCCACCAAGGGGGGTTTCGACGAGCACTCTGCCGACCATCGCACCCATCCCGTTCGCGGCCATGTCGAGCACGTCGAAAACGCGATAGCCGGTCGCTCGCTGGGCGAACTCCAGCGTGACCCCCATCGCGATGAACAAAGCGCAGGCGAGCCAGCGGTCGCGTTTGCCGGGATAGAGCATGCCCCACCACAACGTCAGGGATGCGTACGCAACGAGGTGTTCCACCTTATCGCTCGGGCTGCCAGGCAGTTCCGGGAGCGTCGGCGCAAGCGACGCCACGCATACCACGGCGACCATCAGCACGCCGACGGTCTTCCACACCGGGAACAGGCGGGACTGGTGCAGCATGAGTCCGGATTCAGGGGGCAAAGACGTGGTGCGCATGGTATATGAAACCGGCCACTCCTTCGTTGGCGTATTCGCTGAGAGCTTGGTACCACACGAACACCCATGCTGCAATGAAGCCGGACATCCGGATGGCGGTCGAGGCGCGGTACCAGGCTGGGTCAGCGGAGCTCTCGCGCCGCGGGCCGACGAGAGATTGGGGGCCAGCGTAAAGCGGTCTCAATGCAAGGTGGGGTGATGGTAGGCCGTGTAGGGATCGAACCTACGACCAATGGATTAAGAGTCCATTTACGCCGATACTCGCCGATGTGACTCAATGCTACTCTGTGTTATTCTTAGCTAGTATTCAGAGAGT
>JBEVOI010000340.1:0-4289 GCA_040507665.1 Burkholderiales bacterium | reverse complement strand
TCAACAACTTCGGCGCGGCCTTCTCGTCCTTCGAGCGGCTGCGCGATCTGCCTTTTAGCGAGTTGAAGCTTCATCCAGAGTTCGTCGAAGGATGCGCGCAGGACGCAAAGAGCGCAGGCGTCTGCCAAGCCGCTATCGATCTGGCGCATCGCTTGGGGGCCACAGCGGTGGCCACAGGCCTGGAGCACGACGCCGACCTGGTGGCGCTGCAAAGCATGGGCTGTGACGCGGGTCAGGGGCCCCTTCTTGCCGAGCCGATGCCCAAGTCGAAATTGATGTGGATATGCCTTGCGACCGCTGGTCAGCCTTGGTTGACTTGAACGCACAAGAAAGCACCTTCAGGCGCATGCGCAATCGGCCCAATGCACCAGATCAGGCGCGCCAGCAGATTCGGCGACGCGATGAGCGCCGCGCTGCGGGCATTACAGCACTGCTGCACTGCCATGGCCGCTTCCAGACATCGCGCGTGGTCGACTTTTCCCTCGGCGGCCTGCAGATGGATGGTTGCTTCGGGGTGGCCGTGGCCGACCGGGTCGCTGTGGAGTTGCTCTCCGGACAGCGGCTGGAGGGAAAGGTCGCCTGGGCGGTCGCCGGCAGGATCGGCGTGCAATTGCACCAGCCGCTCGCGCCTGACCACCCGGTCGTTGCCCTGCTGAGCCAAGTTGCCAACCGGGCCTAGCGCCGCCTCGACTGTCTTGTCGGCTCACTCTGATCGTTCAGTACGTCGGGCAGCGGCGGGGAGCTTTGCGACAACCGACCGTGGCAGCATCAATCTAAACGTCGTGCCCACGCCCACTTCACTGGCAACGCTCACAAGGCCACCCGACTGCTGTGCGAAACCGAACACCATGCTTAGGCCAAGACCGGTGCCTTTGCCCTCTTCCTTGGTGGTGAAGAAGGGTTCGAATATCTGGTTCAGAAGGTTTGGGGGCATGCCAGTTCCGCTGTCGCTGATTTCGATAACCACGTACTCGCCGGGCGCTGCTCCCGGGTAGGCCGCAACGGCTTCGCTGGTCAGGACCAGATTGCGCGTCGCGACGGTAAGCGTACCGCCATTGGGCATCGCGTCGCGCGCGTTGTTGGCGATATTGATGAGGCTCGATTCGAACTGCGCCGGATCCACCAATACTGGCCAAACCCCCGTTTCGAGAACCAGCGCCTGCTTGATGGTCCCACCCAGCGTGCGCTGCAGGAGTTCGCAGATCCGTGTCACGACTTCGTTGGTGTCAACGTGCTCAGGCGCCAGCGGCTGTCGGCGGGCGAAGGCAAGCAGCCTCCCGACCAGGTCGGCACCGCGCAACGCGGCGTCCAGCGCTTCCTTCGTCAACTTCTTCGATCTCGCGTCCCTGTTTGGGGATTCGCTCAAAAGATCGAGATTGCCGATTACAATGGCCAGCAGGTTGTTGAAGTCGTGAGCCAGGCCGCCGGTCAGATTTCCGATCGCCTCCATTTTCTGGGCCTGGTGCAGCTGCAGCTCGATCTGCCTGCGATCGGTAATGTCGCGGATGGCCGCCAACTGGGCAGGCTTGCCTTCCCAGGTCCAGTTGACAACCCGCATTTCCGCGATGCGCATCTGGTCGTCGAGGGGAATCTCAATCTCGATGACGTCCCCATCGCGAACCGAGAAATTCATCAGCTGCCCGAGAAACTCCCGACGCGGCTTGCTGAACAGCAGCTGTGCCGCGCCGTTCACGAACTGAACGATCCCGGCGTCATCGATGACGATGATCGCGTCCGGCAATGTCTCGACGAGCCGTTCGATTTGACGGTGCCGCTCAGCCGACACGTCGAGCTTTGCAACCACCACCTCGAAGCTCCATGCTCTGGTGCTGGTAGTGTATTCGTGCCCCTGTGCTCCGCAGCCCATAAACGCAAAATGTGCTTACTGAATGAATGACATATCGATATTCTCGGGACCATCACAGTTAAACGCCGAGCCGCAATCCACGCGTCTATTGCGGCCGGCCAGGCGCCGGAACAGCATCGGCCGCCCCATGCGTGAACATGTAGGTGGGCGATCCACCCAATATGCCGTGGATGTTCTTGAACGGGGCGCCGATTTTCATGCCCGTGCTGTCGATGGTGTACTCGCGGATGGCTCTTTCGTGCCGCGAACCGCGCATCTTTAGCACCGTCAAGCCACGGCGCATCTCACTGGAGATCTCGATATAGCGCAATATTATGATGGTATCCGTCATGGTCGATATGTGAATCTCGGTGACAGACTCCGCGGCGGACAGCGTCGACGAAGATGTCGTAAGCAGGGCCGTGACCCCACGATGCTTGAGGTGGGTAATGAGTCCAATCAGGAACTCCCGAAAGGATTTCAGCGATGACGCGCGCTCCAAGGCCGTCATGCTGTCGATCGCCACGCGCATAGGCTTGAAGTTCGCGATGTCGCGCCGCATGTGGATCAGGTGGTCCTCCAGGCCCATCGTTTCCGGCAATCGGCAAACGACTTTCAACAAGCCATCGCGCTCAGCTTTGCCGAAATCGATACCCCACGCGGCTGCGTTGCGCGCCAGCTGCTCCATGCTTTCTTCGGCGGCGAACAGCAGAACCCGCTCGCCGGCCTCGAAGCCGGCCTTGAGAAAATGCGCAACCAGCATTGTCTTGCCGGTGCCGGTCGCCCCGCTGACGAGAACGATGGAATCTCTATAAAGTCCGCCCCCGCACATATCGTCGAGCTCGGGCACGCCGGACGATACCCGTTCCGTCGAGGACTGCTGGGCCAGCTGAATCGCCGAGAGGGGAATGATGGCGATGCCTTCCTCGGGATCGATGGTGAACGGGTACTCACCTTTATAATGGGGGCTGCCCCTGAGCTTCATGATTTCCATGGTCCGCCGCCGCCGCTCTCCATCGAGGCGATTACGCAACACGATCACGTTGTCAGCCACGAAATCCTCGACGCCGAAGCGGCCAATCTTGCCATCCTCCTCGACCCGCTCAGCGGTCGTAATGGTAGTCAAGCCCAGGCCCCGCAAGCGCGCCCCGATGCGGTTCAACTCGCGCCGCACCAGCTTGCCATCGCCGAATTGGGAAAGGAGCGCTCCAACCGAATCCAGCACCACGCGCTTGGCATTGACCGCGCGGACGGCAGCCTCAATGCGCACCAAAAGTGCGGAAAGATCGTAGGATCCCGCCACGGTTGCTTCGTCCTCGACGGTCGCGGTCGCGTCCACCACTGCAAGCTTTCGCTCGCGCACCAACTGCTCCATATCCCAACCAAAAGCGCGCACGTTCTGCATCAAGTCGCTTGGCGACTCCTCGAACGCAACCAGGACACCGCCTTCGTTGTCTATCGTCGCCCCGGCGTGAAGAAACTGAAGCCCGAATACGCTCTTGCCGCTGCCGGCAGTTCCGGCGACCAACGTGTTTCGATTGCGGGGCAGGCCACCGTGAGCAATGTGATCGAACCCGGCGATGCCCGTTTGCACTTTGTCGTCGAGCTTGTGATCAATCATTTCAAGGAACCCCCTATTAACATCGGGACAGCCTGCAACAGGTCGAGGCCTTCGATAACCTTGTCGGTATTGCTGAGATCCCCGATGACCCTACGGATCGGCTCGGGCGTCTCCCTCACGACCATCGGTGTTGCAAGAATCTTCTCCTGCTCGGCCACCTGCGGGTGCTGAAGGATGTCAACGATCCTGATTTCGTAACGGTCGCGGAGATGTTCGTCGCAAAGTCTCTGCAGATTCCCGATGGCCGACCGGGACGCCGGTTTCTGCCCCGCTACATAAAGACTGAAGGAATATTCCACATCGACTCCGATCAATCGGCCAACGGCGAATTCATACGCCGACGAGACGAAGCGGGTCCCCAACCGAGTTCTCAACACTCTGCGCAGCCGCCCCACCCTGCCGCAAGGCAAAGTTCTCGAGCCTGCATCAACTAACTGTCGAGACAGTCATTTTGATACACGATGAAAGTTATCGGATAGTATTTGGCATTATCTCTGCGGCCGCAGCGCCATCGCACGATTATTATCAATGAGTTTCTGCGGTCGTTTTAATAATGGCGCGCAACGTTGGGCGCGCGATCCCGATCGTCAACAGGCGATCGCCAAACGAGCCAGCCTGCGTGGGATCCAGAATTGAGGAAAAGCAGCGCCGCGGCGACCAACTCGATGTGTCAGCGCGCACCGCTGCCTGTCGAGCGCTACGCCCGGGCGAATACGGGCGGGTCTCAAACCGCGCCCGATTGCATGCGTTAGCAGGTCTACTTCAGTCCCTCGAGGCGAACCATGGCCCTGCCGACGCCCAGGTTCAGCGCCTTGGCATACA
>JBEVOI010000286.1:0-3874 GCA_040507665.1 Burkholderiales bacterium | reverse complement strand
TCCGCCGGGAATTGGCAGCAAGCTATCGGCTCCTCCGGCACTGCCCGCGCGCTGGCCGAAATTCTCCACCTGAACGGCTGGGGCGACGGCGATATCACCCCGAAGGGTCTCGATCAGCTCCGGACCCACCTGCTCAGGAGCGGCGACATCAACAAGATCTCGCTTCCCGGACTGCGGCCCGATCGCGTGCCGGTGCTACCTGGCGGCTTCGCGATCATGGCCGCCATCCTTGCCGAGCTTAAGGTGAAACGCATGGCGGTTGCCACGGGCGCCATGCGCGAAGGCATTCTTTACGATCTGGTCGGCCGCTTCCAGCACCGCGATCTGCGCGACGGCACCGTGCAGCAGTTCATGCAGCGCTATCAGGTGGACGCGGGCCACGCCGCGCGCGTGGAACGCCTTGCCCTTGACCTTTTCGGTCAGATCACGGGGAAGGCGGCGCTCGACGTCGAGGACCACACCCTGATGCTGACCTGGGCCGCGCGCCTGCACGAGGTGGGTCTCGCCATTGCCCACACGGGATTCCACAAGCATTCCGCGTACATCATCCGAAATGCGGACATGCCAGGCTTCTCGCGCATGGAGCAGGAGCACCTCGGCCTGCTCGTGCTCGGTCATCGCGGCGGCCTGAAAAAGATGCAGGGACTCCTCGATGCGCCTGAGCGCCGGTTGCCCGCATTGGCCCTGCGACTCGCCGCGCTGTTCTATCGTTCCCGCGCCGGCGTCACGCCGCCGAACATCCGGCTTGCCGTGGAAGGGGACCGGGTGGAGATCGCCCTCGACGAGGAATGGCTTGCAGAGCATCCGCTTACCGCGGCGGCTTTGGAGAATGAAGCTTTCGAGTGGAAGGGACTCGGGGTGAGGTTGACGGTGACCCCGGTCCACGCGCGCGCCCGCGGCGCCGTGCTGCTTGCCGGTTGACCATGGCTGTGCGAAGGGCGCAGCTGCCGTACACCTGTCATCTTCACCTCCTATAGTCCGGCTTCTCGCCAGAGGACACTGTCATGGATCTGGGCTGGAACCCGGCTGCCGTGCCCCATGCGCCGGAACTCCTCCTCCAGCTCAGGGAAGTGCGCACCCAAGTCGCCGCGATCCAAGAGCGTCTGCTGGCGGAATGGCGCCCTCACCTAGAACTGCGCGGCTTCCGGGGCAGCGCATCGAACCTCGCGGCGTACATCGAGCTCCGGCGCCATGATCTACGCGGGCTGCAGCGCCGGCTCGCAGGGCTCGGGCTGACCTCGCTCGGCCGCTGTGACGGCCATGTTGTCGCGACCCTCGATGCGGTCATCCACGCCCTGCTTCTGATGCAGGGTCATTCGGTGAAGGCCGCCGATATCCCCCGCGCCGCCCGCTCTATGGAGCGCGATCGCGTGCTCCTCTATCGAAACACCAACCGCCTCCTGGGCATGCCCCCGGAAACTCGCTGGACGCGCTTTATGGTGACGGTACCGCGTGAGGCCGGCGCCGACTACGCGTTCGTACGGGAGCTCGTGAAGCGGGGCATGGACTGTGCACGCGTGAATTGTGCCCAGGACGACAAGGCGGTGTGGCGCGACATCATCAGCAATGTGCGCCAGGCGCAAAAGGAGCTCGGCCGCAGCTGCAAGGTGCTCATGGAGCTGGCCGGCCCGAAGCTGCGCACCGGGCCCGTCGACGTCGGCCCGCCGGTGCTGCACGTGAAGGTCAAGCGCGACCAGTTCGGCGACCCGCTCCATCCGGCCCTGATCGTGCTCGATGGAAGCGGCCGGGGCGGGCGCGAGGCAATGCTGGACAAGGCGGGGCACCGGGTACCCGCGCGGCTCGCCGTGGACCGGAAGTGGCTCGCGAAGCTGGAGCCCGGAGACCGCGTCCTCTTCCGCGACCTCAAGGGTCGCAAGCGCGAGCTCGCGGTGGAGGCCCGCCTGTCCGATACCGAGGTGGTGACAGCATGTGCCGATGGTGCCTACATTGCCAAGGGGACGGAGATCGAGCACGAGCAGCGTAGCCGCAAAAAGGCTGCGAAGACGAAGACCGGTGCCTTCGAGGCGCCGCCTGTGGAGATCGAAGTCACCCCGGGGGGGATGCTGCTGCTCACGCGGGATGGGAAGCCGGGCGGGCCGCAGCAGCTCGACAAGCGCGGGCGCGTGGCGTCTCCCGCCCATATTGGCTGCACGGAACCGGCAGTATTCGGCTTCCTCGAGCCCGGGCAGACCGCCTGGATCGACGACGGCCGGGTCGGCGGCCTCATCGAAAAGGTGGACAAGCACGGCGCGTGGTTGCGCATCACCCGCGCGCGGGCTGATGGCGAACGCATCGGCGCGGACAGGAGCATCAACTTCCCCGATACCCGCATCGACCTGCCAGCGCTGTCGGAACGCGATCTCGCGCATCTCGACGTAGCCTGCAAGCACGCCGACATCGTCGGATTATCCTTCGTGAAAGGCGCGGAAGACGTGGATCAGCTGGCGCAGGCGCTGGCCGAGAGGAACCGCCGGCAGCTCGGGATCATCGCCAAGATCGAGACGCGCGCCGCCGTGGAGAAGTTGCCTGACATCATCGTTCACGGCGCCGGCACGCACCCGTTTGGCGTCATGATTGCCCGCGGCGATCTCGCAGCGGGGCTCGGTTACGAGCGTGTCGCGGAGGTGGAGGAAAACATCCGGCGGCTGTGCGCGGCCGCGCATGTACCGACCGTGTGGGCGAACCAGGGGTTGGAGAACCTGGTGAAGCGCGATCTGCCGTCCCGGGCGGAGATCACCGAAGCGGCGATCGTTGAGCGCAGCGACTGCCTGATGCTAAACAAGGGACCCTATCTCCTGCACGCCCTCTCGCTGCTCGAGACCGTGGTCATGGAAATGCAGCCGCCCGCCCCGAACACGTCGTTCCCCGCCGTCCGCTGGTGAGCACTCGCGGGTCGGGGGATCAGAGCGCCGCTTCGATGCGTTCGCAGAGCGTCTTCAGTATCTTGACGCGCGCGTAGTACTTGTCGTTCGCCTCCACCAGCGTCCACGGCGCGTGCTCGGTGCTGGTGCGGTCCACCATGTCGCATACCGCGTCCACGTACTCGTCCCACTTTTCACGGTTGCGCCAGTCCTCGGGCGTGATCTTGAAGCGCTTGAACGCGGTCTTCTCCCGCTCCTTGAAGCGCTTGTATTGCTCGTCCTTGCTGATCGAAAGCCAGAACTTCGCCACGACGACGCCGTGGCCGAAAAGCCTCTCCTCGAAATCATTGATTTCCCCGTAGGCCCGCATCCAGTCGGTGACCGAACAAAACCCCTCGACCCGCTCGACCAGCACGCGGCCATACCAGGTGCGATCGAAGATCGCGATCCGGCCCTTGCGCGGAACATGGCGCCAGAAGCGCCACAGGTAGGGCTGCGCGCGCTCCTCTTCGGTAGGCGCCGCGACCGGATACGCGTCGTAGCCGCGGGCATCCAGCGCGGAGGTCACGCGGCGAATCGCCCCGCCCTTGCCGGCGGCGTCGTTGCCCTCGAAGGCGGCCACGACCGCGATCTTTTCGAATTTCGGATTGCGCGTGAGCCGGGCCAGCTGCCCCTGCCACTTCGCGAACTCTTCGTCATAGTCCTTGCGATCGAGCTTCTTCGCGAGATCGAGCCGGTCGAGCAGGTTGACGCCCTGGCGCACGTCGACGAGGGGCGCGCTTTCCGCGGTGACCGGCTTCGGTGTTTTCTGCTCGAGCCTTTCCTTCAGCGCGTTCAGGAGCACGGTGCCGACGGTGAGGTTACGGTAGCGCTCGTCGAGGCCCTCGACCACGATCCACGGCGCCTGTGCAGTGCTCGTCATTCGCAGGGCGTGCTCCGCCAGCTTCTTGAGCTTGCCGTAGCGCTTGTAGGTCTCCTGATCCTCCTCGGTCACGCGCCAGCGCGTCTCGGGA
>JBEVOI010000232.1:0-12667 GCA_040507665.1 Burkholderiales bacterium | reverse complement strand
ATCTGACCGACGTGCTGTCGAATTTAAGTGTGCAGTCTGTAGACTGCGCTCTTGGAGACGCGAACTCCAGCGCCCTCATCACGGTCCCGGGCAACGAGGGGTTCTCGTATGTCGTGATGCCGATGCGCATTTGACACCGAACTCAGGAATAACGAATGGCAGAAGGCGAGAACCTGGAACTTAACGGCAGCTACGATTCAAGCAGTATCAAGGTACTGAAGGGGCTGGACGCGGTCCGCAAGCGCCCCGGTATGTATATCGGAGACACTTCTGACGGAAGCGGACTGCATCACATGGTGTTCGAGGTTGTCGATAACGCGATCGACGAGGCGCTGGCAGGGTATTGCGACGAGATTTTCGTGGTTATCCATCCAGATAACTCGGTTAGCGTAATCGACAACGGTCGCGGTATCCCGACCGACATTCATCCCAGCGAGGGGCGCTCGACGGCCGAGGTCGTGATGACCGAGTTGCACGCTGGCGGCAAGTTCGGCGACAACGCATACAAAATTTCAGGCGGGCTGCACGGTGTTGGCGTGTCGGTGGTAAACGCGCTCGCGGAATGGCTGCGTCTCACCATCAGGCGGGACGGTGAAGTTAACTTCATAGAGTTCCGAATGGGGGTTCCCGTCGAGCCCCTCAAGGTGGTCGGAAAGACCGAGCGTCGGGGGACAGAGGTTCACTTTCTGGCTTCCAGGGAAATGTTCGGCAACGTCGAATACCACTACGACATTCTTGCACGGCGACTGCGTGAACTGTCGTTCCTAAACAACGGCGTGAGGATCCATCTCGCTGACCAGCGTACCGGTAAGGAAGATCACTTTGCTTTTACCGGCGGCGTGAAGGGCTTCGTTGAGTACATCAACCGCAACAAGACCGTCCTACACCATAGCGTTTACCACGCAATCAAGACCCGTGACGGGATCATCGTAGAGGCGTCGATGCAGTGGAACGATTCCTATCAGGAGTCGGTTCTTTGCTTCACGAATAACATTCCCCAGCGCGATGGCGGAACTCACCTGACCGGGCTACGTGCGGCAATGACTCGAACGCTGAACCAATACATGGAGCAGAACGAGGTTGCAAAGAGGGCGAAGGTGGAGACCACCGGCGATGACATGCGAGAGGGACTCACGTGCGTGCTGTCGGTGAAGGTGCCGGAACCCAAGTTCTCCTCCCAGACCAAGGACAAACTCGTATCTTCGGAAGTGCGGCCGGCGGTCGAGGAGGTAGTTGCCGAAAGCCTCATGGCGTTCCTCCTCGAACATCCCGCCGACGCGAAAGTGATCACCTCAAAGATTATCGACGCCGCGCGCGCCCGGGAAGCAGCCAGGAAGGCGCGAGAGATGACTCGGCGCAAGGGCGTTCTGGACGGTATGGGTCTGCCGGGGAAACTAGCGGATTGCCAGGAAAGAGATCCAGCACGATCGGAGTTGTACCTGGTGGAGGGGGACTCAGCGGGCGGGTCGGCGAAGCAAGGTCGCGACCGGAAATTCCAAGCGATACTGCCACTCAAGGGCAAGATCTTGAACGTCGAGCGCGCGAGATTCGACAAACTGATTTCGTCGCAGGAGATCGCGACTCTGATTACCGCGCTTGGCACCGGAATCGGCAAGGATGAATACAAACCCGAGAAGCTACGGTACCACCGCATCATCATCATGACCGACGCCGATGTGGATGGGTCGCACATCCGGACGCTGCTTCTGACCTTCTTCTACCGTCATATGCCCGAACTGGTCGAGCGCGGGCACATCTATATTGCCCAGCCCCCGCTCTACAAGGTTAAGCACGGCAAGCAGGAGCGCTACCTAAAGGACGACCATGAACTGAAGCAGCATCTACTGCGTATGGCGCTGGACGACGCGGAACTGTACACGCACGCGGGCGGCGAGCCGCTGAAGCAGGAAGCGCTGGAGCAGGTAGCGAAAGAATATCTCCTCGCCGAGGCCGTAATAGACCGGGTGGGACGCCACGTCGATCCGCTGGTTTTGCACGCGCTCTTGCACCACCCTTCCTTGAGGCTTGATGACGCACGTCAGGCGCATGATGCGGCGAAGGTGTTGACGGCGTCGGTGGGCAGTCCGGATCTTTCAATTGAGGCGCGCTACGACGACAAGAGTGAGTCGCACCTGCTCGTGATCCGCCGGATGCAGCACGGCAATGCGCGGATGACCCATCTTGACCGGGATTTTCTCCAGAGCGGAGATTACGAACAGCTGGCAAGGACTGGAGCGCTCCTTGAAGGGCTCATCGGACAAGGGGCGTATGTACGCCGGGGTCAACAAATGCGTGCGGTTAAGGACTTTAGCGCTGCGCTCGACTGGTTGCTCGAGGAAGCGCGCCGGGGACTATCGATCCAGCGCTATAAGGGTCTCGGGGAAATGAACCCGGAGCAGCTCTGGGAGACCACGATGGACCCGAGTACGCGCATTCTGCTCCGAACGCAGATCGAGGACATGATCGCGGCTGACGAAATCTTTAGCAAACTGATGGGTGACATGGTAGAGCCGCGCCGCGAATTCATCGAGGCGAACGCGCTCGGCGTACGCAATCTCGACGTCTGATCGAATTTGCGAAGAGGTCGCTGCTGATCAGCCGGTTGCCTTGCCTCGGCGGGCAGAGAATTTCGTCGACGTTCTGACGCTGGATTTCCCGCTTCCCGCTTTCGGCTCCCGGGGTGCGAATTCGAACCCGACTTTGCCCTGTGCCTGCCTCACCAGGAATGCCTTGAACTTTCGGCCATTGCGTTTGCTCACGAAGTCGGTCAACAGGTCGGTCCTGCCTTCAGCGAGGAGCTTAGCCATCTGGGCCCCTGACACCTCCTGTTGCAAGATGATTTTTCCAGAGCGAAAATCGCACTTTTTGAGTAGGGTGTTCTCGCAGAGGTAGCTCATGCCGCGCTCGTAGACGGCGCCGCCGCATTTTGGACACGGCCCGAGAGACTCCTGCATCGTGAAATCGATCTCCTCGGCGGATTCGTCGTCCTGGCGGCTTTGGCCGAAATCGAATTCGAGCTTGTGATTTTTCGATTCTTCGTCTGGGGCGATTCGGAGAATGGCCGCGAACGGCCGGCCTGTCTTCGAGCGAAAGCCTTGCAGCGGGCCAAGCTCACGCCGGGTCAGAAGCTCTTCCACCTCATCTGCTTCGAACTGGCGCCCGCCGGGTGTCTTGGTGATGGAGAACCCGCAGGTGTCGCACGCGAAGCGCCGATAGTTTTCCCTGACGATCCCGCCGCAGTTCGGACAGGGTGCCCTCAGGGTCGCGTAGTCGCCTGGCACAGTGTCGCTGTCGTACTCCTTGGCGCGCTTGACGATCTGCTCTGTCATGCGCGCGATATCGTCCATGAACGCCTCGCGTTTGAGACCCCCGCGCTCCATTCGGGCAAGCTGGTACTCCCATTCCCCGGTCAGTTCCGGCTGCGTCAGCTCGCTGATCCCTAGGCCGTGGAGGAGGGTCATGAGCTGGAAGGCCTTCGCAGTGGGCACAAGCTCTCTGCCGCCTCGAAGCAGATACTTCTCGCCCAGGAGCCCTTCGATGATCTGGGCGCGTGTGGCCGGCGTACCGAGCCCCTTCTGCGCCATGGCTTCACGCAATTCGTCGTCATCGATCAGTTTTCCGGCACCCTCCATTGCGGTCAGCAAGGTTCCTTCGTTATATCGCGGCGGCGGTTTCGTTTGCAGCGCGACCGCCTCGACAGCGTCCACCAAGGGTTTCTCGTCCTTCTCCACCGGGACGAGATTCGCGTCCTCGTCTTGAGCTTCCTTGCCGTACACGCCGAGCCAGCCTGGGTTCACCAGCACCTTACCCTCGGTCTTGAAGCGGTGCTCGTCGACCTGGGTGATGCGTGTGGTGACCAAGTACTCTGCGGCCGGGTAGAACACAGCGATGAAGCGCCTTACCACCAGATCGTATATCCGATGCTGGATATCATTCAGCCCCTTAGGAGGCAGAAGCGTCGGGATGATTGCAAAATGATCGCTTATTTTGGCGCTGTCGAAGATGCGCTTGTTGGGGCGCACCCAACTCTGCTTGAGCACATGAGCCGCGAGCCGTCCATAGGCGTCAGAGTGACGGATGACTTCCAGGGTAGCGTTCACGGTCTTCAGATAATCCTCGGGAAGATGCCGCGAATCGGTCCTCGGGTAGGTGAGGACCTTGTGCTTCTCGTAGAGCTCCTGTGCGATCGAGAGCGTCGTCTTGGCGGAAAAGCCGAAGCGGCCGTTCGCTTCGCGCTGGAGAGACGTGAGGTCGAACAACAACGGCGACAGCTGCGAGCTCGGCTTGACCTCCTCGGTTACCGTGCCGAGCTTGCCCCTACATGCGTCTACGATCGCCGCGGCGGCTTCCGAGTCCCACAGTCGGTTGTCCTTGCGCTCCGCGTCGTCTTCGATCCTCCTAAATCTCGGATCGAACCACTTCCCCTCGTACCTGCCGGCTTTGGCAGCGAACGTTGCGCGCACCTCCCAGTAGTCACGCGGAACGAATCCCTTGATCGTTTTCTCGCGATCTACGACGATTGCGAGTGTCGGGGTCTGCACCCGACCAACAGTGGTGAGATAGAACCCGCCACCTTTCGAGTTAAAGGCTGTCATCGCCCTAGTGCCGTTGATGCCGACAATCCAATCGGCCTCCGAGCGACTGCGCGCTGCGCTCGCGAGCGGCAACATCTCCAGATCATCGCGCAAGCTCGCGAAGCCATCACGTATCGCGGCTGGGGTCATCGATTGCAGCCATAGTCGCTTGATCGGCTGTGTGCCACGGACCGCCTGGACGATGTAGCGGAAAATGAGTTCGCCTTCGCGACCTGCATCGCATGCGTTCACAAGTTCGGTGACGTCTTTGCGGCGGATGAGTCTCGCGAGCAGCCTTAGCCGGTCAGCGGTCTTCGCGATCGGGTGCAGGTCGAACCGGGGCGGAATAACAGGGAGATGCGCAAAGCTCCACTTTCCGCGCTTGACCTCGTACTCCTCTGGGGCGGCGATTTCCAGTAGATGGCCGACGGCAGAGCACAGCACATGCTCGTCGGACTCGAAGTAGCCGTCGTGCTTGACAAATCCCCCAAGCGCTTTTGCGATGTCGTTCGCGACGGACGGCTTCTCGGCGATTATCAGCTGCTTCCCGAGTCCGCGCCCCTCACTCTTGGCCCGCGCTGGCGTGGCGCGTTTCTTGGTCGCGGTATCGCGCTTCTGGGAGGGCATTGGGGGTCGCAAGCCGTCAAGGAGTGACATAAGGGGGTGGAAATAATAAGCGTACGAAATCGGGGGGCGCAAGCAAAGGACTATCATCTGCCGAGGCAAATTCCCCCCGAAACTCAGTTTCGCCGCTGGTAAAGCCCCCCGGGAAGGGCGGCGATCCGCCCGGCGAGTTCCAGTTCCAGGAGGCCCGCCAGGACCTCCTCTGGTGGCAGCTGGCTTCTGCTGCAGAGGACGTCGAGGTCAACAGGGTCGTACCCCACGTGTGCCAGAAGCCCTGAAGTTGAGCTGTACTTTGCGTGCTCTCGCGTTGTCGATGTAGCGCTAGGAACAGTGGCGCTGCCCAGTTCCTCCAGGATATCGGTTGCGCTTTCCACCAGCTTCGCCCCCTGCTTGATCAGTGCATGACACCCCTTGGAGAGAGGGGAGTGGACCGAGCCGGGGATAGCGAATACTTCCCTCCCCTGCTCAAGGGCACAGCGGGCAGTGATGAGGGAACCGCTTTGAACGGCGGCCTCGACTACCAAGCATCCCTTGGCAAGCCCACTGATGATGCGGTTTCGGCGCGGAAAGTTTCCCGGCAAGGCGCGCATTCCGAGGGGGAACTCCGACATGAGCACGCCGTGCTTGAAAATTTTCTGGGCGAGATCCTTATTGCATGCGGGATAAACGCGGTCGAGTCCGGTGCCGACGACCGCAATTGTGCTGGCTCGTCCCGCCAATCCACCACGGTGGCTGGCGGCATCGATCCCCTCCGCTAGACCACTTACGATCGTGATTCCCGCATCGCTCAATGCCCTCGCGAACGCTTCCGCGTTGTCGATACCCTGCGGAGACGGATTGCGGCTGCCGACGATGGCCAGCGAATTGGTTAACAACAACTCCCTGCGACCTGCGAGGTAAAGCAGAGCGGGCGGATCGGAGATCTCCATCAGCGGCAGGGGATAATCCGGATCCCCCAACGTCAGCAGGTCGTGTTCGTCGCGTTCGAGCCAGCAGAGAGTGGCGTCGATCCTCTCTCGCGGAGCACCGGCAAGAATGTTATCAGCGACCTGTCGCGCGACTACTCCTTCGAGTTTTGCACGACTTGCAGCAAGGACGGCAGCCGGCGTGCCGAATTCCCGGAGCAGCTTGCGAAGCGTCTGATCGCCGACTTCTGGGACAAGGCTGAGCGCAATCCAGGAGTCGTGATCCGAAGCAGCGGGCATCAGGTGATTCGGAAAACGGAAGCGGCCGGAGTTCCGGCCGCTGAAATCGGGGTTGGGGATCGCCTACGGATTACGCGCCGCGTCGAGTACTTCTATTGGGCGCTTCGATTCCATCACGAGCGCGAACGATACGCGATCAAAGGTGCGGAATACCATGAGCAGGCCATAGCGCTCCTTTGGCAACTTCGAGAGCGGGCTCTGATCGTTGATGATTGGTCTCTGTATGCCAAAGCGAGGACCAGGTAGCTTTGCTGTACGTGCCATTGGATCATTCTGCAGCGCGCTGAGTTCCTCCGCAGGTCCCGGATCGCCCCAGTACGGAGGACCCCGCCAAGCTGACTGCGTTGTTTCGAGTTCAGCGGGAGTGCCCCAGAAGGGTCGCCCGGTCCGCATGATGCGGCGGTGTGCCGCCGGCTCCCGGTAAATTGCAAGCACGGTGCCCTCATCCAGACCGTCGCGACTCCCCCGGTTCAGGACGACGATGGAGTTTGTTCCCATCTCCCGAAGATTGCTGTAGGAGGAAATGATGCGCGCATTCACCTCGGTTACCGGCGCATGAGGCGTGTAGGCGTAGGGCATGGGGGGCCCCGCCGGCAGCAGCCGGTCGCCGATCCCGATCTCCCGCTTTACGGACGTAAACTCGATCGTGCTGATCTCCGCGAACTCGATTACCTTGGCTTCACCAAGGTAGGTAGCCCCATAGCCCAGGTACTCACCCGTCTCTGGGTCCACAACCGGCGCTGTTGGCCGATAAGCGTGGAGCGCGCTACCATGCTCTGGGTTGAGCCCCCGCGCGAATGCCCTGCTGCCATTGCCCATCATTACGCGGTTCTCGTCACCCGCCACGATCAACGGAGCGTTTTCCAGGGCGGAAGGCTCGATCAAAAGGGGCCGCGAGAGGAACGGTCCAATGACCCCCGCCGGGACTGAGGGAATCGGTTGGGCGTCGAGTTCTTCAACCCGCGTCCTTGGGCTCAGTCGACTCGTGTCCACGCCACGCACCAAACGCAGACGCGGGTCCGCGCCACTTCGATCCAAGAAAATCAAATCACCAGGGTAAATCCAATGCGGATTCTTTATCTGGTCCTTGTTCATGTCCCAGATCTCGGGCCACCGCCAAGGTTCCTTCAGAAATTTTCCCGAGATGTCCCATAGCGTATCGCCCTTCACCACAGTGTAGGTTTCTGGGGGGTTGTCCGTGAGTGCGACTGCGGCGCTCCCATTCCCGGCGGCCCAGAGGGAGATGAACAAAACGGCGGATATAATGGACTTATTCATTATTTACTCCAGTTCCGTGGACGAACCGCTCCCTTGCAGAAGTGATTTGACGCGGATCGAGTTTGCCCATGAGGCAGTAATTGGCGTGTTGACGTTGCCGCGCTTACTCAGCGGGATCTGATGGCCGTTCTTCCAATACTTCATTACCCCGACGAGCGATTGCATAGGGTCGCTGAACCCGTTGGGAAGGTAACCGAGGAAATCAAGGCGCTCGTGGCGGACATGGCAGACACCATGTACTCGGCTCCCGGTATCGGGCTCGCCGCCACCCAGGTAAATGTGCACAAGCGAGTTATCGTGATCGACATTTCGGAAACTCGCGATCAACTCCTCGTCCTCATCGATCCGGAAATCGCTTCTCAGAGCGGGTCCACCCAATTCGAGGAAGGCTGCTTGTCCGTGCCCGGGATCTACGAGACGGTTCAGCGGGCGGAACGCGTCACGGTTCGCGGGCTCGATCGCGAAGGCGCACCCTTGCAATTGAACGCCGAAGGGTTGCTTGCCGTGTGCATTCAGCATGAAATGGATCATTTACAGGGACGGGTCTTCGTCGAGTATCTTTCGCGTCTGAAGCAATCTCGCATTCTCGCCAGACTAAAGAAGCTCCAGCGCAAAACCCTCTAGTCGAGGTGCAGGACGCCTGAGCAACTGACCGACGCATCGAGGTCGCCACCGCAGGCTCAGCGACCGCGGTCCGAAGCAGTTTTCGCACCCACAGCCAAAGCGCCTTTCTGTAGATGCGCATCGTATTCGCTGGTACGCCCGAATTCGCCGCGACAGCACTGCGCGCGGTTGCCGCTGCGGGGCACGACATCGCGTTAGTGCTCACTCAAAGAGATAAGCCCGCCGGTAGGGGACTTGAGTTGAGGATGAGCGAGATTAAGAAGATCGCACTGGCCAATGGACTACCGTTGTTGCAACCTGAGAGCCTTCGCAATGAAGTCGTAGTGGCTCGCCTGAGACAGACCAAAGCCGACATTATGGTGGTAGCAGCGTACGGGCTCATTCTTCCGCAAGCTGTGCTCGAGGTGACGCCGCTCGGCTGCATCAACATCCACGCGTCGCTTCTGCCACGCTGGCGTGGAGCAGCCCCGATCCAGCGAGCAATACTCGCGGGCGACCAGGAAACGGGCATATCGATCATGCAGATGGATGCGGGGCTCGATACCGGGCCAATCCTGCTCCAGCGCAGCCTACCCATTGCAGAGGACGAAACCGCTGCCACCCTGCATGACAAGCTTGCAGCGCTTGGCGGGGATGCCGCATTGGACGTCCTTTCGGCCCTGAAAAAGGGTACGCTCAAACCCGTTCCGCAGCCCATGGTCGGCGTTACCTACGCGCATAGGGTATCGAAACATGAAGCGCGTCTTGACTGGACGCGACCTGCTCTGGAAGTCGAACGAGCTGTCCGCGCCTATAATCCTGCTCCTGGCGCTCATACGAGTCTATTGGGCGACGCACTAAAGGTCTGGCGGGGGCGAGCGGATCAAGTTGAGCAGGTCGCAGGAGAGCCCGGACAGGTGATCGAAATCGGCGTAGGCCTCCGGGTCGCTTGCGGTCGAGGTGTCCTGGACGTTCTGGAGCTCCAGAGGCCCGGGGGACGGCGCCAAGCGGTGGCAGAGTTTCTTAGAGGCAATGCGATCTCGTTGGGTGCTCGGCTCGGCGCTTGAATTTTTTTCACGGCTGGACCCATCCAACGGGTTCACGGCTGCTCGTGATAACGGAAGGAGATCGAACGATGCTAGGCAGCTGGCTTAAGACCTTCATGCTGATGGCCGCCATCGTCGCACTCTTTGGCGGGATCGGCTACATGCTGGGCGGCAGCGGCGGGATGCTGATCGCGCTGCTGCTTGCTGGTGCCATGAATTTCTGGGCGTACTGGAACTCGGACAAGCTGGTGCTGCGAATGTACAGCGCCCAGCAGGTGGACGAGAGCACTGCCCCCGAATTCTATGGGATGGTCAAGGAACTCGCGGAGCGGGCGGGACTACCCATGCCCAAAGTCTTTCTGATCAACGAGGACCAGCCCAATGCGTTCGCCACCGGGCGCGATCCCGAGCACGCCGCGGTTGCTGCCACGACCGGCATCATGCGCGTGCTTACCCCGCGCGAGCTTCGAGGTGTCATGGCACACGAGCTCGCGCACGTGAGGCATCGCGATACGTTGATCAGCACCATATCCGCGTCGCTCGCCGGGGCCATCTCTTCGGTCGCACAGATCGGAATGATGTTCGGTGGCCACCATCGTGACGGTGGGCAGGGCACGGGAAATCCTCTGTTTGGTCTCCTCATCATGGTGTTTGCACCCATGGCGGCGATGGTGATCCAGTTTGCGATCTCGCGCTCGCGCGAGTTCGAGGCGGACCGCGGCGGCGCTGAAATATCAGGCGATCCGAAGTCTCTTGCTGCAGCGCTCGACAAGATCGAGCGCTACGCCAAGGGTATCCCGATGTCCGCGGCGGAACAGCACCCGGAAACTGCCCAGATGATGATCATCAATCCGCTCTCGGGCGGCGGACTGAGGGGTTTGTTCAGCACCCATCCCTCCACCCGGGAACGCATCGAGCGGCTGCTCGCAATGTCGGCGTAATGGCGAGCCTGGCGTCGGTCCGGCGCGGCGTCGATTGATCGGGGTTCAGAGGGCGGCTGCGGAATCCCTGGCAAGGGTCCTAGGCGGCAGCAGTCTTTCCGCGGTCCTGGAGGATGCAGATCCGGCCAGCGAGGGCTGGGAGCGCGCAGCCGTCCAGGATTCCGTCTATGGCGCGCTACGTAACCTGGGTGAGTTGCGCGCGTGCCTATCGCAGCTTCTTCACCAGCCCCTTCACGATAGTCGCCTCGAGGCGCTGCTGCTCGTCGCGCTGTACCAGCTTGCGCATTCTCGCGCGGCGCCCCACGCGGTCGTGGATCACGCGGTGAAGGCTGCTGAGGCTGTCGGATTTGCACGGGCCAAGGGTTTGGTAAACGCTGTGCTTCGCAACTTTCTCAGGGACCAGGCCGCGGTCATCGCCAAGGCTCACACCAGCCTCGTGGGCCGGCATTCCTATCCCGGATGGTGGATAGCGAAGCTCCGCGAGCAGCAGCCCAGGGCCTGGGAATCCATCCTCTGCTGCGGCAACGAGCATCCGCCGTTCACACTGAGGGTGAATCGGCGCCGATGCGCCGTTCAGGACTATCTGCAGCAGCTCAAGCTGGTCGGGCTGAAGGCGCGGCAGACCGGAACCTGCGCTGTCACCCTCTCGCGCCCCACGCGCGTCTCCAATCTGCCAGGGTTCACCGGCGGGTGGGTATCAGTACAGGACGCCGGTGCCCAGCTCGCCGCGCCCATCCTGGACGCGGGAGAAGGCTCGTACGTCCTCGACGCATGCGCCGCGCCGGGCGGCAAGGCGGCACATCTCCTGGAGCGCGCGGATATCCACCTCGTGGCCCTGGACTGCAACGGTTCCCGGTTGCACCGTGTGCGCGAGAATCTGACCCGCCTCGGCCTGTCGGCGGACGTCGTTGAAGGCGACGCCAGTGCGCCCGAGGAGTGGTGGGACGGGCGGCCGTACGATTGCATCCTTGCCGACGTGCCCTGTTCGGCCTCGGGGGTGGTACGCAGACATCCCGACATAAAGTGGCTGCGTCGCGAGACAGATCTTGAAGGATTTTCCCGGCGCCAGGCGGATCTTGTGGATGCACTTTGGCAGACCCTTGTCAGGGGTGGTAAATTCCTCTACGCGACCTGCTCGGTGTTTCGCGAAGAGAATCAGGATCAGGCGGAGCGAATTCTTAGCCGCCATCGCGATGCTCGGCGCCTGCCCGTCGGCGGCCTGCCGGCGGACGGTGCCCTGCTTCCGAATCATGATCACGACGGCTTCTTCTACGCTCTCTTCCAGAAGGACTGAGCCGGCCCGACTCTGGAGGGCTTGCGGTGGCGCGATCCTCTGGCTGCTGGCGTTCTGCGCTGCTGCCCAAGGTTTGCAGGTGGCGTCGGCCGAGATTGTCGCCAGCGACGACGAGTACTATCTCAACGCGGATTTCGACATCGCCCTTGGCGCCGCGGTCGAGTCGGCGCTCAATAGGGGTGTGCCGCTCACTTTCATCGTCGAGGCCCAGCTCACGAGACCGCGCTGGTACTGGTTCGACGAATCGGTCATCGAGACTCGGGGTCAATACCGACTGAGTTACAACGCGCTCACCCAGCAGTACCGCGTTGCCGTCGGCACCCTTTTCCAGAACTTCAGCACACTCACGGAAGCGCTTCAACTCCTTTCCCGGGTTCGTAACCGCCCGATGGCGGAGCGCGAGGCGCTGAAGCAGGGCGAGACCTACGAAGCCGCGGTGCGCATCCGTCTCGACACGTCGCGGCTTCCGAAGCCTTTCCAAGTCACGGCCCTCGCTTCCCGGGAGTGGTCTCTCAACTCGGACTGGTATCGCTGGAGCTTTACCCCGTGAAAGGCGATAGCCCCCGCCTCGCGGCGTTGCTGCGCCGCCGTCGCATTCAGTACGCTCTGATCATCATCCTGGGGTTGGGTGCCCTCGCGCTCTACGTATTGTCGCTTGCGACCTCCGACCGCGAGCTCTTCAGCCGCCACTATCCGATACTATTGCTGGTAAACGGGGCTCTCGTGCTCGCATTGCTCGGGCTCGTCGGCTACCAGCTATGGACCCTCCTCGGAAAGTTACGCGCGCGGGTCTTCGGCGCCAAGCTGACGCTGCGGCTTGTCGTCATGCTCGCGCTCATGGCGGTGGTGCCGGGGATCCTTGTGTACGCTCTGTCTGTGCAGTTTTTGGTGAAGTCGATCGACTCGTGGTTCGACGTTCGCGTGGACCGTGCGATGGAAAGCAGCCTCCGCCTCGGGCGCTCGGCGCTCGACAACATGCTGAAGGACTTGAACGCAAAGGCGGATTCGATGGCATTCGATCTTTCCGAGATTCCGCCGGCTGACCAGGTGCCCGCGCTCAACCAGCTTCGGGAGCGAATTGGCGCCCAGGAAGCAACCCTCT
>JBEVOI010000224.1:0-4581 GCA_040507665.1 Burkholderiales bacterium | reverse complement strand
CTGGCCCTTCCACCTGCAGTACACCATCGAGGGCATCCAGCCATTCTCGAGTTTCCTGTGGATCGTGGTCGTGCAATTCCATTGCTATGCCTCTCCCTTGACCAGTCGCGCTCCGAAACCCTTCGGGCGGCGGGACGAAAACCCCTCCGCGGTTTATCGCGCGCAGCCGCTGGAATTCGAGCGTATGACCGCGGGCTGCGGCCAGGGATTCCCCAACCCGTTCAGGAAACGGACGCTAACTCCTCTCGTGGCCAGAAAATCGCGGCGGACGCTTATCGAGAAACGCCTGCATTCCCTCCCGGCGATCGTCGGAGGCGAACGCGAGCGCGAAACCGTCGGTCTCCCAGAGTGTCGCGCCACTCAGATTCATGTCGAGTCCATGCTGCACCATCTGTTTCGCGAGCTTCGTGGGCAGCGCAGGCTTGGAGATGAGGAGGCGCGCGAGCTCCATTCCCCTGCCCGTCAGTTCCGCGGCCGGGTACACATGGTTGACGAGGCCTATAGCGAGCGCCTCGTCCGCCTTGATCTGGCGGCCCGTGAGCGTGAGTTCAAGCGCTCGAGCGCGGCCAACGAGACGCAGCAGGCGCTGCGTGCCACCGAACCCGGGCATGATGCCGATATTGATCTCCGGCTGACCGAACACCGCGCGGTCCGAAGCCAGGATCATGTCGCAGCTCATGGCGAGCTCGCAACCGCCGCCAAGCGCGAAGCCGTTCACAATGGCGACCGTCGGGATCGCCAAGCGCTCGAGTCCCCGGAAGGTATCGATCGTCGACTCTGCCAGTGCCTTGGCCTGGACTGGTGTAAGAGTCGAGAGCTCGCGAATGTCTGCACCGGCGACGAATGCTTTCTCGCCCGCCCCCGTGATGAGTAGCACGCGTGCATCTGCGCGATCGCGCAGCCCACGCACTACCTGCCCGAGCTGTGCGAGCGTGGCAGCTTTAAACGCGTTGAGCGCTGACGGTCGATGGATCGTAAGAACCAGAAGTCCCGGCTCGCGCTCTTCGAGGATAAGGTTCTCATAGCTCATTGTTCGGATCTCCCCGCCGTTCCGCGCAGAGCGCGAGGCTCGCCGCAAAATAAAAGCGCGGGTCCGGGAACCCGCGCGACGATCTGTACGCTGTGCTGCGGCCAACGCCGCGTCGTGGTCACCTGGGCTTGGATTCGTCGATACGCGTCTTCACATAGGACCCCGGAGCGTCCTCCAGCGCTTTCAGCTTGCCGGAGCCGGGAACCCGCTTCGCGACCTTCTCCCCCGCAAACTTCTCGACCCATTTCTGCCAGTCCGGCCACCACGAACCCTGATGCTGCTTGGCGTTGGCGAGCCACATGTCGGGATCCTCCACCAGTTTCGGGTTGGTCCAGTAGCCGTACTTGCTAGCGGCCGGCGGATTGACCACACCTGCAATATGTCCGGAGCCGCCTAGCACAAACTTCATCGGCCCGCTGAAGAGTTGCGTTCCCCGGAAGGTGGACTTCCAGGGAGCGATGTGGTCTTCAACCGTCGAAAGGAAGTAGATCGGCGTGGTCACCTTGCCGAGGTCGATCGGCACACCGGCCATGGTAAGTCCGCCCGGCTCCTTCAGCAGGTTCCGCTGGTACAGGCTGCGCAGATAGTAGGTGTGCATCTTCGCGGGCATGCGCGTGGAATCGGAGTTCCAATGCAGTAGATCGAACGGGAAAGGGTCCTTGCCCAGCAGGTAGTTGTTGATCACGAACGACCAGATGAGGTCGTTCGCGCGCAGCATATTGAACGTGCCTGCCATCTCGTGACCTTCGAGAAAGCCACGCTGCTCCATCTTCTTTTCGAGGGAGTTGATGGTCTTGTCGTCGAGGAAGACTTCCAGCTCGCCTGGCTCCTCGAAGTCGAGCATGGTCGTGAAGAGCGTCGCGCTTGCGAAGCGCGTTTCCTTCTTGGCCGCGAGGTAGGCGAGCGTGCTCGCAATCAGCGTCCCGCCAAGACAGTAGCCGACGGCGTTCACCTCACGCTCTCCGGTCGCTTTCTCGATCTGATCTACCGCCGCCAGCGTGCCCTCGAACAGGTAGTCCTCGAAGTTCTTGTGGGCGAGCCTCGCGTCGGGGTTCACCCAGGAGATCACGAACACGGTGTGCCCCTGGTCCACCGCCCACTTGATGTAGGAGTTCTTCTCCCGCAGGTCGAGGATGTAGAACTTGTTGATCCACGGCGGCACAATCAGAAGCGGCTTGCGCAAGACGGTATCCGTCGACGGTGCGTACTGGAGGAGTTGCATCAGCTCGTTCTGGTAGACCACCTTGCCCTTGGTGTTCGCGATGTTCTCGCCGAGCTTGAAGGCACTCGGGTCGGTCATCTTGATCCGCAGCGATTGGCCATTGCCGCGCCCGATGTCGTCGAGCAGATTGGCAAGGCCTTTCACAAGGTTCTGCCCGCCCGACTCCACGGTCTCGCGCAGCACTTCGGGGTTGGTCATGACGAAGTTGGTCGGCGCGAGCGCGTCGACGTACTGGCGGGTGTAGAAGTCGACCTTCTTTTTCGTCTGTTCGTCGAGGCCCTCGACGCTGCCGACCACGTTATGCAGGTGGCGCGCGGCGATGAGGTAGGACTGTTTCACGTAGTCGAAGAGGAAATGCTCTTCCCAGGCTTCGTGCTTGAAGCGCTTATCGCTCTTCAACGGCGCCGCGACCGGCTGGGGTTGGTGCCCGAAGATCCGCATCATGGAGGTCTGCAGCAGCAGCATGTAGTCGTGCCACAGATTCATCTGCGCCTGTGCGAGCTTGAACGGGTCCTGCATCATGCGCGCGGTCATGTCGAGGAACGCCTTCGTCACACCGAGCTCGTCGCCCATGAATAGCGCGCCGCCCGGAGTCTGACGCTTGACGAAGTCGGTCACCAGCTGACTGCTCTGCTGGGCAATGTCGGCGAAGGCTTTTGGCAGGCGGAGTGGGTCGGAAGGCCTGTGCTCGTTGGATTCGTATCTGATGCTCATGGGCTGAGGCTCCCGCGGGACGCTGGCGACGCTCGCATCGGTTGAAGAAACGTTCACAAGCCTAACCGATTTTAGTGGAGGGCGTGGGGCCCTACTACCGACTGCCGCCGCGCCCCGACAATCGGGCACTCCCGGACGATCGAACCGTTGCTCATTCTAGCCCTCGATGTTGCAAAGCACAATGCGCCCTTTGCAGGTCTTTGAGCGGGTTCCGGGCGAGGCGTCCCGCCGCGTCTACAGGTGGAGGGGCGTTCGATATTTCCAGCCTCTAGGTTACAGCAGATGTCGCGAACGAAGCCGGGTTCGACCGGGAGACAGTACGGGTGGCGCCCGGCGATTCCGGCCTCAACGAGCGCGTTCGCGGCGAATCCGAAGCAGCGCTCGCGCGCGGCGTGTTCGGCATCGTGGACGGTGAACCATTCCGGGGCGTCGACCGCTGGCTTGTGACCGGCGGTTGGTAGCCCGCAACGACCTGCAATCCGGTCATGATCCAGATCGCCGAGGATGCTGGTTGCGTTTGCGCACTGCGGTCCAGGCGTATTCGCTTGATGCGCATCAAGGCTGCCTTCGCGACCGCAAATCTATGCTGATGACTACCCTATGCCGCGAACTGGATGACATCGTGCAGGTGTCGTTGCCGTTGATCGCAAATCGCCATTGCTGTGATCTGCTCTTCGCCGACGCCGAGCGTGCTGCGGCGCTCGCCGATTGGTCGCTTTGCAGTAGCATTGTCGCCCGCTTCGCCGACGCACTTCGGCGGCGCATCTGCGGCGAGGAGTGCGTGCTCTTTCCCGCGCTCGTGCGCACGGTCAGTGGAATGAGTCTTCCCGTCCGGCGCATGCACTGCGAGCACGTCAGGCTTGCGGTGCTGCTGGGAAGGCTGCAATCAGCGCTCGGAGACAAAAACGGTGAGGCGTTTCTCGCCTCGTGCGAGGACTTTCTCGCCTTGCTGCGGCATCACATGGCTCGCGAGGAAGAGGTGCTCTATGCGATCGCCGAGCAAGCATGGATTGCCCGCCGAAGTGCAATCACAGCGCGTATGGTCGAGCCACCGTGACGACCTCGGGTCGGGAACCTGAATATCACTCCGTGGTGGACGGGCGGGGTCTCGAGCCGCCGGAGCCACTCACCCGCGTGCTGGAAGGTCTCGATCGGCTGCCGTCGGGGGAGCGGATGTTATTCCTCATCCATTGCGAGCCACGACCGCTGTTCAGGGTCCTCAAGCAGAACGGCTACGACTACCGCTGCGAGCACGTCCCTGAAGGCTTCTTCCGCGTGTCGATCCGGAAATCAAACGAGCCGCCGGCGGCGACACCACCGGCCCTATCGAACGGAGATCCATAGGAGCGCGTTCAGTTAGCCGCGAAATCCAGCGCGCGCGGTTCAGCGAACACGCTCGCCTCGGGGACGGACGCGGTGCGCCCGCTCCCAGAGAGACAGCAGCCGAGCTGGTGCATCAGCGGTGACGGCAGCGGAAGTTCACCTGCCAGGACGCGTTTGCGTCCATTTCGCCGTCCAAACGGGGTCGATAGCATTGGGAAGGACGGGCAGTGACGCGATCGGGCCCGTCTTCAACGCCGTGCCGCCCCCACCGGCACCGTTGATCCCATTCTAG
>JBEVOI010000216.1:0-4013 GCA_040507665.1 Burkholderiales bacterium | reverse complement strand
CATCGTTGGCCCCAGTCTCAATGAGCGCCTCTATCTTTCCGAGCGCATCGCCTCGACCGTTCTCCACCTGCAGTCCGATCAGGTCGGTCCAGTAATATTCCCCGACACCGTTTTCCGGCAACGCTTGGCGCGGAACCGCAACCTCCAGCGTTGCCAGCTGCTCGGCCGTGTTTCGATCTTCGCAACCTTGCAGTTTCGCGACCAATCCTCGGCCGTGTAGTTCGGTCGCCTCCACGCTCCACCGGTTCCATTCACGCGGACCACCCACCCACCATTCAGGATAGTCCGCCAAGCCATCGGGCTTCTGGGTGAAAGGACGCACCCGGATCCAGCCATGCACGCCGTGGGGGGCGGCAACCCGCCCCATGACCACCATTGCGTCAGGCTTTGGAGGCGTCACCGAATTGCTTGACCAGACGCTCAACCGTATCGGACGGCTTTGCTCCCTTGCCCCTCCAGAAGTTGATTCTCTCCAGGTTGATTCGGAGCGATTCCCGCCCGTCCGGAGCTTTGGGATCGTAGAAGCCGACGCGTTCGACAAAGCGCCCGTCCCGAGCGTTGCGCGAGTCAGTTACGACGACGTTGAAGAAGGGCCGTTTCTTTGCACCGCCCCGGGCGAGCCTGATCACCACCATGTCACTTCCGTCCCGAAAATCGAAAAGCTGCGAAGTATAGGGTCGACACCCCCGTCCTGACAAGAAGAAGCGCCTCTGCGAACGGGGCATCGGAGGGCCTTGGATGTTGCGGACATGCAGAGGTCCGCCGAGCCACCTGCGCCGCGTTTGTCGGCGCCGGCGCGCCGACCACTGACGCTGCAAGCGCAATACTGATTGTAATCAGTGCCTTAGCTGATCATACGACCTCACTGGAGGCGCCGGTCGACCACCGGGAGGCTTGAGCCCCCAGGAACGGCGCACCGAAAGCAGGCGGTCGCTCACCAACTCGACGCACAGCGAGCAGCCGGAAGAAAGGAGGACGTCCGATGTTATCTCTCGAGGATTGCGTCGCCCTGTGCGGGTTGACCGACGACGAGGTTCAGCTCGTTGCCGACCACGAGCACGTGCCCACCATCGTGGCCGCGGAGCTTGCGAGCGAATTAATGAAGTCGCGGCGCGGCATCTGCCGGCTGAAGGGCATGATGCTGGACGCGTTGGAGCGCGCCAAGCTGACGAACCCCGGGAGCGCGCGCGGCAGATCGACGACGTATATCTGGCGTTCAACGCCCGCTTCCCCACCTCGCGGGTGCTCTAGGGAAGCACTGAACAAATCGCCGAATAGCCAGACATGAGTGCGCGCATCTCCTTTGCCTCTATGGTAGTTGCACATCGCGAAGGATTGCGTTCGGTCCTCGGCGTGAGACGCGCGAAATCGCCTTTCGCGCGGTCCATTTTCCCCCATCCTTCCCAACTCAGGATGCACCCTGGGCATGGAGCGCCAACAGCCGTCGCTTGGCGATCATCAGACTGACCAGGCCGAACAGCGTCAGCAGCTGCGCCGTGTTCTTCCAAACCCCGGTGGCGAGTCCTGCCATGGCTGAAGAGGTTCTTCACCACGTGGAAAGGACGCCTTGGCACGAATGCTCGCCCTGGCCTGTTCAAGACCTTCGAGCACTCGACAAGCGGCGTATCCGGCAAGGCGCGGCGCTTGCCCGCTCGCAAGGCGACGTACGTACCCGATGACTTCGGTGCCGCGGTTCTCCTTCCGCTTCTCGACGCCCTGATAGCGAGCATCGCCGAAGACGACGCGCTCATCACCGTGCAACAGCGCGTGCGCCTGCGTCACATCGCTGACGTTGCCCGCGGTGGCAACGAGCGTGTGGGTCAGCCCCGACTCGGCATCAACCCCGATGTGCGCGCCTTCATCCCGATTCGAGTTCAGAGAAACTGGTTTGCATCGGGCGATTTCCGGTCAGCTATCGGTGCCGCGATTGTCGCACCGGTTATGCCCTTTCGGCGCGCCGGACAATGAAAAAAAGGGTTCTTCAGCGGAATTTGCGGGTAGATTTCGGCCGTTCCGCTGGCGTTGTTTGGTTAACAAATCGGTAGAGCTTTCGGCAGGTGGCATCGATGGCGTTCTGTTCGGTCTCGGAGATGCGGGGCTAGATGAGCGGCCCACCGTCCTTTTCGATCAACTGTCGGATCGGTCGATGGGCAGACGCATGAGGTCAGGGTCGTGGTGGCGGCGACGAATCAGTTCACCACCGACCTGCGACAGTTTGCGTCGGTCGCGATCGGAGGTGGTTTTGGAGGCTTTGCGCCTCAGTAGGTCGAGCAGGAAAGGCTTGAACGTCGCAATAATGGCGATGCCCGGCGCGAGGCCGTGGCTTGGTGTTGCCACCGCTGTGGCCAGTCGTCCAGATCCGCACAGGCTTGCCGCAGCATGGCGTCGTTGTCGGATGGGACAATCCCCTTGCTCGTGGACTCCCCGCCGTGGCCTGCCCATGCTGCTTCCCAAGCCCGCTGCGAGAAGCCGGCGTGGCTACGATCAAGAAATTCGCGCGCACCGTTCGTAGTCACCGCGAACTCCTGCTCAACTACTTTCGCGCCCGCAAGGAATTCTCGAGCGGGGTGATCGAGGGCCTGAACAACAATGCCAAAGTCACCATGAGGAACGCATACGGTTATCGAAGCTTCCGTATCGCAGAACTCTCGCTATTCCATGTACTTGGCAAACTACCCGAGCCAGAGCTCGCCAACGAATTTTACTGAGGAGCCAAATAAATGAGCGCATCCCTAAGTTACGGCTTTCTCGAGCTCTTCCGCGGGGCCTTGTGCTCCAAGTCGCGCAGCCACCACTCGTGTCGAAACCGCTCCTGCAGAAAGCCGATCAGCGCCGTGACTTTCGCGGGTACCAACTTCGGAGAAGGGTAGACAGCGTGAATCTCCTGATCGGGCAGCACGTGATCGGCCATGATCTGCAGAAGGTAGCCGGAGGAGATCGAGTCGGCTGCCACGTAATGAGGAAGAACCGTGATACCCATATCCGCTCGCGCTGCGGTCAGCAGAGTTCCTAGATTGTTCGAACGCAGGCGGCCGTTCACGTACACAGACACCCGCTCTCCCGAAGGGATGCGCATGTGCCAGAAGTCATCTCCCTGGACAGTGGTGTAGATCAAGCAGTCGTGCCGGGTGAGATCCGTGTGCGCGCTTGGCACGCCGCGCTGGGCAAGGTAAGCAGGTGATGCGACTATGATCCAAGGATTCGCTGCCAGGTAGCGGCCGCCCAAGGACGAATCCGCGAGCTTTCCGAGGCGAATGGCGACGTCGATCCCCAGGGCGACCAGATCGACATACTTATCGTCGTGACTCAGGTCCACCCGAAGGTTGGGGTGGAGCTGCATGAATTCGGTGAGCAGAGGCGACATGATCAGCCGCCCGAACGTGAGCGACGTTCCGACCCGTAGGAGGCCTTGCACCTGGGTTTGCCCACGACCCACGATGCTCTCGGCCTCCTCGAAATCCCGCAGTACATCCTTGCATTTCTCGTAGTACAACACTCCGATCTCGGTGAGACTGTTTGCCCGCGGGTTGCGGTTGAGGAGCCTCGCATTGAGCCGCTTCTCGATCGCCGCGACATGTTTGGTAACCGTAGGTTGCGTCAGGTTGAGTTCTCGCGCCGCCTGGGAAAAGCTTCCAGTCTCGACGATGCGCATGAATAGTTGAATGCCGTCCAGGCGATCCATGTGTGTGCTCCCGTGAGTAGCTGAATGCAGTCGAAGTGTCCGCCAGCTGTGCGCCGTTTCCCCATTCCGCAATGGAATAGCTACTATAGCTCGACACGTGTTGCCCTTTCATCGCGAGGAGTCTAGATTGCCGGCTGTATCTTATTTCTGGAGCAGGTGGACGCCATGCCAAGAATGACAGCAGCCGAGGCGGCGGTACGGGTGATGGAGCGGGAGGGGGTGGAGCTGGCGTTTGGGATACCGGGTGCGGCGATCAATCCGTTGTATGCGGCGATGAAGCGGCGCGGGAGCATTGCGCACATTCTGGCGCGCCACGTGGAAGGGGCCTCGC
>JBEVOI010000108.1:0-16028 GCA_040507665.1 Burkholderiales bacterium | reverse complement strand
GCGAGCGCCAGGTCGCGCTGGTTGGTGAGGCCTTTGGTCGGCGTGACCGAAAGCTTGCCGGGGCGGGGCAGACGGTGATACTCGAGGGCGGCCAGCCGCAGGGAATCGTCCATGGGAGCAGCATTCATCTTCGGGGGAAGACGAAATTATACTCTTGGGGGGTGCGGCGCCTCACTTTGGCACCCTCAGAAAGAAAACATCGCCCGCAGGACGGGCCACTCAAGAAGGACACAATCCCATGCGCCTGGCTACCTTCACCCGCAGTCCGTCCTCCCAGACCGGTCTCCTTGTTGCGGGCAATCGCATCCTCGATACCGGTGTGGTAGCGACGCAGGTCGGCGTTAGCCTGCCGTTCGATAGCTGCGACATGGTGTCCCTGCAAGGGAAGTGGGATTCGATGCACGTCGGCGGCTGGCCGCGACCCCGACCGCAGACACCGAGCCGCTTACGTCCGTTCGCCTGCTCGCTCCGATTCCGCGCCCCGCGTAAGAACGTGTTCTGGGTCGGCTGGAACCTATCACCACGGGTACGCCCGCGGGCGTCGGCTACGGGTCGCGCGCCGCCGGAGCTCCTCGCTCCCTGGGGACGTGCTGGAAACGGAGATCGACAGCATCGGCATCCTGCGCAACCCTGTCGTTGCCACGGGCTGAGGTTGCCGCGTCAGACGCCCAGCAGCTTTGCTGTTCTCGGTACGTCCTGCGGCTTCACCCAGAAGATCGCGCCGAACCGCCCCGCTCCCGCTGAGACAGCGTCGATCGCGGTGATGTTGATCTCTGAAGCGGCCAGCGTCTCCAGCATCTCCACGATCGCCCCGACCCGGTCCTTGCCCCGCACCAGGAAGCCGGTCTTGGTTTCCTCGAGATCGAGCCCGAGCTTCTTCGCTACCTTCTTGAACAGCGTCGCGTCCTCCGGGACGAGATCGATCTGGGCGCGGCGCCCGCTCGGGAAACCGTGGAACGCGTATAGGTTCACCCCCGCTTCTTTCAGCTGCTTGAGCAGATGCGCGCCCTCGCCGGGCTTGTTCGGGCGGTTGCAGATGAAATAGGTCACTTTCTGGATGCTGTCAGCCATGATTCCCCCAGGTTGATGTACCGACCGTGAATTTCCCCTCTCGTATCTAAATAGCAGTACGCTTCGTCTTTCGCAAAGGGAAGTTGGCGCGGGTGCATCCGATCCAGCTTCACGCGCGTACAGCACTCAGCGCGGGACGGGGCTCCTCGCCCGGCGCATCCCCTCACAACCAAGGAGAAGCTCAGATGAATGCTACCAGCAAGATGACCGGCACCGCGCTCGCGGTTGCCGCTGCCGCGCTGTTCGCCACCGCCTCTATTGGAACTGCCGCTGCAGCGGACGAGGCTACAGTGAAGTGCGCCGGCATCAATTCGTGCAAGGGCACGGGCTCGTGCAAGACCGCGAAGAACGAATGCGGGGGCAAGAACGCGTGCAAGGGCCAGGGCTGGGTCAAAGCGACCGAGAAGGAGTGCACCGCTAAGGGCGGCAATGTCGTGAAAGGTTGATCGTCCATGGGCGAGGAGGATGCTCGCGCGTCCTCCTCGCCCCCGATGAGTCACGGCGATGTTCGACCGACCCGTTTCCGGCTTCGGCCTGGGCCTGCGGACCCCGCACTACGAGGCGATTCTCTCGTCCCGTCCCCGCGTGGAATGGTTCGAGGCACTGACCGAGAACTACCTCGTTCCCGGCGGGAAGCCACTCCATTACCTTGAGCGCGTGCGCACCGACTATCCCGTTGTGCTGCACGGCGTTTCACTTTCCATCGGCGGGACCGATCCGCTCGATGCAGATTATCTGAGGCAGCTTCGGGAACTGGCGCGGCGTATCGAGCCGGCCTCGATTTCCGATCATCTGTGCTGGACCGGGGTCAACGGTACGAATCTCCACGACCTGCTGCCTCTGCCCTGGACCGAAGAGGCGCTGCGCCATGTGGCCACCCGGGTGCGCGAGGTGCAGGACTTTCTCGGCACGCACCTCCTGCTCGAAAACGCGTCGAGCTACGTGGGCTTTCGCGCGACGGAAATGACCGAATGGGAGTTTCTCTCGCGGCTTGCGGAGGAAGCCGATTGCCTGATCCTGCTCGACGTAAACAACGTCTACGTAAGCGGACGCAACCATGGGTTCGATCCGCTTGCGTATCTCGATGGCATCCCGCCGGAACGAGTGCGCCAGATCCATCTCGCAGGCCATACCGACAATGGCGACCATGTGATCGACACCCACGACGCGCCCGTGGCCCCTGCCGTATGGCGCCTCTATGAGCAGACCGTGGCGCGCTACGGTCCGGTGCCGACGATGATCGAGCGCGACGACCACATCCCTTCCCTCGACGAGCTCGTCGCGGAGCTCGATCTGGCGCGCAGCATAGCCGCGCCGATTCTGGACAGGAGGGCGGCATGAGCTCACTGCGCGAGCTTCAGCTCGCATTCAGCGGCTCTGTCCTGGGCGAGGCGGAACTCGTATTCGAGGATCTCGCAGCGCCGCCGGCGGGCGACCGCGCTGACCGCGTCGATATCTATCGCGAAGGCTACCGCTTGCGGCTGATCGGATCCCTGGCGACGGACTACCCTGCCACCAAGACCCTGCTGGGCGAGGACCGTTTTGGCCAGCTGGCGCGCGCCTTCGTCGAAGCGTATTCGTCACCGTTCTTCAACTTGCGTTGGTACGGTGCCGAGTTTGCCGACTTCATCGGAAGGCAAGGCCAACGCGACGACACGCCCGCTGCCAGCTTGGCGGCATTCGAGTGGGCCATCGCAGGGGCGTTCGATGGTGCGGATGCGAAGCCGGTTACGGTGGAGGACATGGCTCGCATCCCGCCTGAGGCCTGGCCCGACCTGCGTTTCGAGTTGCACCCGACGGTGCGTCGACTCGAGGTTCCGGGAGCGGTGCCGGGTACTTGGAAGGCTGCCGTCGCGGGCGAGTCGCTCCCGGCTCCGATCCCGGAGGACGTCCCTTCGGCGTGGATTGTTTGGCGTAAGGACCTCGCCGTGCTGTATCGACCTGCGGATGCGGACGAGGTAGAGGCACTCGACCAGGCCGCCTGCGGGGCGAACTTCGCTGAGGTGTGTGCAGGACTGTCCGCTCACGTTTCGGAGCCCGAAGCAGCGATGCGCGCGGCGGTCTTGCTGCGGCGATGGGTAGAGGAAGGGTTGATCGCCGGACTCCACTGTGGCTCGCGGTAACGGGCGCGGAGCCATCACAAACCCCTAGAACGAAGACCCCGGCTGGCGCAGGAAATAGAGCTCCTCCGGCGTGCTCTCGCGTCCCAGCAACGCGTTGCGGTGGGGAAAGCGCCCGAACCGCACGATCACTTCCCGATGCCGCCGCGCATAGTCGGCAAAGCGCGCCAGCTCAGACACCCCTTGCCATTGTGCGAGCAGGCGCGCGCACTCGTCCTGATCCGCCAAGTCCTCGCTGTGCTCGAACGGGAGATAGAAGAAGGCACGGCCCAGCGGCGGCACTTCCCGGTCGAAGGCTCGGTGAACCCCGTCCCGCGCCGCCGCGAGCGCAAGCGGGTCGGATGCGAAGGCCTTGGGAGTGCCGCGGAACATGTTGCGCGGGAACTGATCGAGCACGATCACATAGGCAAGGCAGCGCAGCGGACCCCGCCGCCAGCTGTCCAGTTCGCCGGCGAGCGCCTCGTGATAGAGCGCGATAAAGCGCGTCAGGATCTCTGCGTCGACCGCAGGATCCTGCGCGAACCAGCGCTTCTGCAGCACCGGTGGGACATGCTGGAGGTCGCTCCCAAACCAGAAGTGCAGCACCTCCCGCGGACGCGGATCGTCGCCGGGGATGAGGCCGGCGTCGGTCACGCGGCACGCGGCTCTTGGCCGCGGACGACCCTCATGCGACCGACGGCTCGCGCTCCCGGGTAGCGCGTTGCGCGCGACTCTTCACCATGGCCAGCAGTTCGTCGTGCAGGGCGCTGAACTCTTGCGCAAGCTTGTGGCCGGGGGCGTAATGGATCATCGGCCGCGATACTTCGTGCGATTCACGGATCTTCACAGACGGCGAAAGGTGGGATGCGAGCACCGGCAATCCTTCGTCCCGCAGCTCCTTGACCAGCTTCGCTGGCAGGCTCGCGCGAGCCTGGAACTGATTCACGACGATGCCCTCGACGAAGAGGGCACGATTGTGGTCCTCTCGTATCTCGCGCACGGTCTCGAGCAGCGTGTAAAGTGCACGCCGCGAGAAATCGTCGCAGTCGAAGGGGATCAGGCAACCCTCGGCGGCTATCAGGGCCGAGCGCGTGAAGAAATTCATCGCCGGCGGCGTATCGAGGATGATCTCGTCGAATGACCCGTCCAGCCGTTCCAGGGCGTCGCGGAGCTTGTAGATCTTGTAGCGGGACTCGAGCTTTCCGGACAGATTCTCCAGCTCGGGATGCGAGGGCATGACGAACAGGTTCGGAAACGGCGCTGCGTGGACGAATTCCTCGACCTCTTTCTGATAGAGGCCGAACGACAGCATCTGGTCGAAAAACTCCGCGAGGTGCGACTCGAGGTCGCCGCCAGCGACGCCCAGCAGGTAGTGGGTGGAATTGCCTTGGGGGTCGAGGTCGATGAGAAGGGTACGGTTGCCGCGTTCCGCACTGATAGCGGCGAGATTGCACGCGATGGTGGACTTGCCCACACCACCCTTCTGGTTGAAGACGACCCTGCGCATGTGTCACCCCTTGCTGGCGAGATAGTAGGGAAAAGAGCCGTCCCCGCGGAAGCAGAAGTCGGAATTATACGCACCCGATGACGCGCGGCGCCTCGCGCCGCTCAAGACTCCGACGGCTTGTCGGTGTTCCGCATGGCCTCGGCGGAATGTCGCATCGCCTCGGCGGAGTTACGCATCGCTTCCGCCGAAGCGGTGAGGGCTTCAAGACCGGACTTCTGCATCTCCAGGGTCTTGATGCTCATCTGCAGCAGGTTCAGATTCATCGAGAGCCAGCCCTCGACCGCCCTCATGTCCGCGATCTTCTTTTCGATGTCTGCCGGGTTGAGGGTCGGCGCCATCACGGTCGGCAGCGGAATGTTGAGCGGGTTCCACATCTTCTGCATCAGTTCGAGCATTTCGGTCATCGAGGACTCGCCGGTCATTGCCACTCTCCTTGGGGGTCATACGGAATGAAATACGCCTCCTCAGGCCCATTGTCCTCAGGTAGCGAACTGCTTCGACTCGAGCAGCCGGCAGCCGCTGATACGCCAGCTCCGATCCGGCTGCCGCTCGAGGGAAAACGCCGCGATGCTGACTGCTCCGTCGAGTGCAATCACCTGGACGGGCTGCACCGGCTCTCCATCGAACACCGCGGGCTTGAGGAAGCGATAAGTGCGAGGACGATACACGGCGCCGTACTCGGTGCGCACCATTTCCATGAAATTGTTGGCGGACTCGAACGCCTGCCGAACTCCCGGGGAGGTCAGGGAGAAGGCCGCGTCGCCGTCGTCAAGCCGAAAGGCGTTCATCTGCTTCGTCACCACGGCCTGGATGGCCCGCCACTCGGCGGCAGTGAGCCGCAGTGCCTTCTGCGGGCCCGCGGCGCATGCGGTAGACGAACAGAATATCGAAGCGAACACCCCCGCGATCGCAAGCAGGCGCAACAGCGGCGAAACGTTTCTGGGACGGGACATCACAGGACGCATGGTAACGCTTTCCCTACCCGCAGAGAAGGCAACCCAAGCGCATGAACGCCATTGGCGCGCGCACTATGCAGGCCCGTCAGGACTCGATGCGCTCGATGTGCAGGGGCCCGCCCTCCGGCACCGCCGCGAGGACGCGTGGGTCACCGAGGCTGCGCGTTCACGTCGCGTTCCCGGGTCGCCGCGAGAACACCTGACGCAACCGCTCCTTCTCGGCGATCACCTTGTTCGCGTACTGCGCGCTCGAATCGGAGGGCGCGCCGTTATATCGCTGCAGGCCGGTCTGCAGGTTCCCGCCGCTGCGGCCGATGTAATCCTTCAACACCTTCGCGCCAACAAGGACGTTCACGCGCGGATTCAGGAAGGAGGCGTCTGCGTGGGAGTCGGGCACCTTGTCAGCATGGTATTTCGGGATCACCTGCATCAGTCCCTGGGCGCCGGCGACACTCTCGGCGATGGGGTTAAAGCGCGACTCCACCGCCATCACGGCCAAAATCAGGAGTGGGTCAAGCTTGACCTCATGCCCGACCGTGAACGCCATTTCGACAAAGTGCTGGATCGCCTCGGTCGAGACGAAATAGCGCTTGCCGAGATAGTCCGCCATGGCCCGCAATCGCCGCTGTTCCGGCCTTCCGGCGGCGGGGGCGACTACAGCGGACGGTTCAGCCGCGGCAGGGACCGCAGCGACCGCTTCCGGGGCCACTAAAGCTGGATCATGGCGGCCGTGCAGGCTCAGAGCAAGCGCGACCATGCTGAGCAAGAGCGCGATCACGCTGGTCAAGGACGGGCCCTTTGCATCGGCGTAAGAAGCCTGCATCGACCAAGACGGATAAGGGAGTGCATTCGCCATTGGAAGTCCTCCTTTCTGGCTGTGGAGACACGCATGGAAGACCCGCAGTCCTTTGTGGCTGGACAGTTCGGCTCGGAACCATGCGTGCTTTTTGCACCGGGCATGGCCCGGGACCCCTGGCCAAACATGGGCAAAATTCACACGTTTGGTTCGAAGCGTCAGGAAAGCGCCTGTCTAACAGGCGGGCGAAATTGCTGCAATGCAGCAGAGCTATTGTGGGGGGTCCTGCCGGTCATGTCAACCCTCCCACGGACGCAGCCAACGCAGGGGGTGCGTGCACTGAATCCGCATTCGCATCCAGGCTGCTGGCGCTAGGCCGTCTTGACGCTACTGCGCGTACGGAGTTTCCGTCAGTTTTCAGTGCGCCGCGCCGCTTGCTTGATTCGCCACGGAGCGATTCCTATACTCGGCGGACACCAACGAGAACGCCAGGAGGAGGGAAGATGCCAAAGTTCGGCACGGAGTCGATCCGCGCTATCGCCCTTGTCGGCCACGGCAGCGCCGGCAAGACTACCCTAGCGGAAGCCTTGCTGGCGCGGACCGGGGAGATCCCGAACCCCGGCACGGTCGAGCGGGGGACCACGGTGTGCGACTTTGATCCCCTCGAAAAGAAGCACGGCCACTCCCTCTACTCCGCCCTCACCCATTTCACCCACCGCGATTCCCACGTCTACCTCATCGATACCCCTGGCTATCCCGATTTCCTCGGGCAGGCGATCGGCTCACTCTCCGCCGTGGACACCGCCGCGATAGTGATCAACGCCCAGAACGGGATCGAGATGATCACCAATCGCATGATGCAGTGGTCCGCGAAGCGCAACCTCTGCCGGCTCATTGTCGTAAACAAGATCGACGCGGACAACGTGGACCTCCCGGTGCTCCTCGCCGCTATACAGGAGGCATTCGGCAAGGAATGCCTCCCGATCAACCTTCCGGCGGCTGGCGGGACCAAGGTGGTGGACTGCTTCTTCAATCCGTCCGGGGACTCCGATTTCTCCTCGGTGGAAGAGGCGCACCGCGCGCTCGTGGATCAGGTGGTTGAGGTGGATGAAGACCTGATGGCCCTTTATCTGGAGCAAGGGGAGGTCAGCCCCGAGCAGCTGCACGAGCCGTTCGAGCGCGCACTGCGCGAAGGCCATCTGATTCCTGTCTGCTTCGTCTCCGCGCGCAACGGTGCAGGCGTACAGGAGCTCCTTGAAATTTTCGGGCACCTGATGCCGAACCCCTCCGAGGGAAATCCACCGGTGTTTCTCAAGGGCGCGGGGCAAGACGCCGAAGAGGTCACCGCGGTACCCGACCCGAAGCGGCATGTGCTCGCCCACGTTTTCAAGGTCGTGGTTGATCCCTTTGTCGGCCGGCTCGGCATCTTTCGCGTGCATCAGGGCACCATCACGCGCGACACCCAACTCTTCATCCGCGACGGACGCAAGCCGTTCAAGGTCGGCCACATGTTCCTCCTGCAAGGGAAGGAGCACGTGGAGACGGACCTGCTGGTGCCGGGCGACGTCGGCGCGGTCGCCAAGGTCGACGAAATCGAGTTCGACGCGGTGCTGCACGACTCCCACGACGAAGACCAATACCACCTGCGGCCGCTGGAGTTCCCGATCCCCATGTACGGGCTCGCGATCGAGCCGAAGCGCCGCGGCGACGAGCAGCGCATCTCGGATGTCCTGCACAAGCTTACCGCCGAGGATCCCTGTTTCAAGGTGGAGCACACCGGCTCGACGCACGAGACGGTGATCCGCGGGTTGGGCGAACTGCACGTGCGCTGCATGCTCGAGCGGATGGCCGATCAGTACAAGGTGGAGGTTGTTACCCATCCGCCGCGCATTCCCTATCGGGAGACCGTCACGGCAAAGGCGGAGGGCCACCACCGGCACAAGAAACAGACTGGCGGCGCGGGCCAGTTCGGCGAGGTATTCCTGCGCATCGAGCCACTTCCGCGCGGCGCCGGGTTCGAATTCGTCGACGACGTGTACGGTGGCGCGATACCGTCGCAGTTCATCCCCGCAGTCGAAAAGGGCGTGCGCCAGGTGCTCGAGACCGGGCCGCTCGCCGGCTTTCCCGTGCAGGATGTCCGGGTCATTGTGTATGACGGCAAGTCGCACCCGGTGGATTCGAAGGAGGTCGCGTTCGTCTCCGCCGGCAAGAAGGCATTCCTCGATGCCATCCTGAATGCGCGGCCGATCGTGCTCGAGCCCATGGTGAACATCGAAATCCTCGCGCCCGACACCAACATGGGTGATCTCGCTGGCGATCTATCGAGCAAGCGCGGTCAGGTCACCGGCACCCAGAACCTGCGCGGCAGCATGGTCCAGATCAAGGGGATGGTGCCGCTATCCGAACTCAACAATTATCACTCGCGGCTGAAGTCGGTGACCGGTGGTCAGGGCTCGTACTCGCTGGAATTGAGCCACTACGAGGCGGTACCACCGACCGTTCAGCAGCAGCTGGTCGCGCAGAAGAAGGTTCAGCACGAGGACGATTGAAGGCGCTAGCGGATGCGCCGCGCGGTGTACTCGTCCTCGATGTTGTCGCGGAAGTAGCTCACGACGGTCGGCGCGGCCAGCAGGCGCCGGTGCACCTCGGACGGGACTCGCGAGTACTGGATCACCCGGCCGTCGGTAAACTCGATCTCCAGCATCTGGTTCACTGCGTCGTAGCCGACGCTGCGAACCTTGTCGGAGCTTACCTTTGCGCGTTCCATGGCCTCCCCTGTTCTCAGCTTGAGCCTTGCCGCGGTCGCGGATATCCCAGTACGAGATTCTAGCGCTTTGAGACGAGGCACCACCATTGCCCTGCTATCCGGAACGCGTATCCCAAACACGCCGCCGAGATCGCGAAAATAGGTCATCGGGAACGGACCATACTGCGGGAGCCGTGCGCACTTCCGTTACCTTACCGCACCGGGTTCGAGGTGGGAGCGGCACGATCGCATGGTCTAACTAAAGCGAGGTTCAGCGAACGTCTGGGGGACGTGAGCGGCGATTGCGTGCGGAAAGGTAGGCGCCGCAGCGAAGGCGTGCTGCAAAAGGAAACTGCAAGGAAATTGCCTGCGGGCGGAGATGCCGGGAAGCCGGCTGCCGCGCGAAGCCCGGACTCAACCAACGTCAGGCTGAACCCGGACCGCGGGGGGCAGGAGCTTCGAATTTCGAAAGCCCGTGCCCTCCCGCAGGCAGGGTTAAGCTCAGTTAGGCTTTCCGGACATCGGAAAAGGCCATGCTCCCGGGACCGATGAAACAGTCTTGGAAGCTTCGGAGCTTTCGGCACCGGGGGCGGCGGGCTTCGCCGCCTTCTTCGCTGCCGACTTCTTCGCTGCCGACTTCTTCGGCGCAGCTTTCTTCGGTGCCGCCTTCTTTGCAGCAGGCTTCCGTGCTGCCTTCTTCGGCGCCGCCTTCTTCGCAGCGGGCTTCCGTGCTGCCTTCTTTGGCGCAGCTTTCTTCGCCGCCTTCTTCGCAGCGGGCTTCCGTGCTGCCTTCTTCGGCGCCGCCTTCTTCTTCTTTGCCGCTGCTTTCTTTGGCGCAGCCTTCTTCTTTGCCGCCGGCTTCTTCTTTGCCGCCGGCTTCTTTGCTGCAGCCTTCTTTGCCGCCGGCTTCCGGGCCGGGGCCTTCTTCGCCGCCGGCTTCTTCGCTGCGGGCTTCTTCGCTTTCGTTGCCATCAGAACCTCCAGTTAGAGTAAAGGCACTACACTTCATAGCGCGACACCCAGAAGAGTGCCACCAACACCGCCAGCGCCCAGAGCCGCAGGCACACGAGGTGCCTGCGGCTGCTGGACAGCACAGCAGTTCTGTCGAGGCGCGGAGCCGGCGGTCCCGTCTTGCCGGGGCCGCGCCTGCAATCTATATCCGCCGCATGCGAACGCGAGCGCTCCGGGTCAATCCCAGCTGAGCGCCCCACCCGTCTGATACTCGATGACACGTGTCTCGAAGAAGTTCCGCTCCTTCTTGAGATCGATCATCTCGCTCATCCACGGGAACGGATTGGCCGCGCCAGGGAAAACTGGATCGAGGCCAATCTGCGCACAGCGGCGGTTGGCAATGAAGCGTAGATATTCCTTGAACATCGGAGCGTTCAGGCCGAGCACGCCGCGAGGCATGGTGTCCTCGGCGTACCTGTATTCGAGCTCGACGCCTCTCTGTATGAGTATCCGGATCTCCTCCCGAAATTCGGGAGTCCACAGCCGCGGATTCTCGAGCTTGATCTGATTGATGAGGTCGATGCCGAAATTGCAGTGCATCGATTCGTCTCGGAGGATGTACTGATACTGCTCGGCAGCACCGGTCATCTTGTTCTGGCGCCCCAGGGAAAGAATCTGCGTAAACCCAACGTAAAAGAACATCCCTTCCATGATGCAGGCGAACACGATGAGACTCTTCAGCAGCTGCTGATCTGTCTCGGGCGTTCCGGTTTGGAACGAAGGATCCGTCAGGGTATTGATGAAGGGAATGAGGAACTCGTCCTTCTCCCGGATGCTGGATACCTCGTGGTAGGCGTTGAACACTTCGCCCTCGTCGAGGCCCAGGCTCTCCACAATGTACTGGTAGGCATGGGTGTGGATCGCCTCCTCGAACGCCTGCCGCAGCAGATATTGTCTGCATTCGGGGGCAGTGATGTGCCGGTAGGTGCCGAGCACGATGTTGTTCGCGGCGAGCGAATCCGCCGTCACGAAAAACCCGAGGTTGCGCTTGACGATCCGGCGCTCGTCCTCGGTCAGGCTGTTCGGATCCTTCCAGGTCGCGATGTCGCGACTCATGTTGATTTCCTGCGGCATCCAGTGGTTCGCGCAGGCGGAAAGGTACTTTTCCCACGCCCACTTGTACTTGAAGGGAACAAGCTGGTTCACGTCGGTCTTGCCATTGATGATCCGCTTGTCCTCAACGCGGATGCGTGTGAACTCGCCCTGCTCTGGCACTGGCTCGCCAGCCTCCACCCTGCCGCCGATTCCGGCGCGCACTGTAAAGCTCGCTCGGGTTAGCATCTCTTCGTCGAATTGCAACATCATCAGGTCTCCTGGATTTGCTTTCTTAGTTGTTCGCTGGGTCGCGATCACCGGATTGCCTGAGCGTTGCGGACGCGCTGCGGAAAGCAAGCCGCGTGCCGAAACTGCGCGTCATACTGACCGGAAGCGCTAGGCCTGTGGCCCGTTCGCGCATCGACCAGAAAGCGAGACGGCGGCGCGCGCTCATGGAGACGGCATGCCTCACAGGCGCACGCTCCATGGGGCGTAGTGGATCAGGCCACTCACGACAGGCATCCGCTCAATTCGCACAAGCCGCTTGACCTTCGCGATAAATCGGGACTCGCGCTGCGTCACTGGCAGGCCTCGCATTCCCCGTTATCAATCGAGCAGAACTTCGGCTCTGCCGTCACGGGATTCGAAACGCCTGCATCGCTCGGCACCGCGTTGAGGCTGCCGCCGCGGACGGTGGATTTCTCCGCGTGGGTGGCGCCCAGTGTGCGCAGGTAGTAGGTTGTCTTCAGTCCCCGCACCCACGCGAGCTTGTATGTCTCGTCCAGCTTGCGCCCCGACGCGCCCGCCATGTAGAGGTTGAGGGACTGGGCCTGATCGATCCACTTTTGGCGTCGTGCCGCCGCCTCGACCAGCCACGCCGGCTCGATTTCGAACGCCGTCGCGTAAAGATTCCGCACCTCGGCGGGCACCCGGTCAATGCGCGCGAGACTGCCGTCGAAGTACTTGAGGTCGGCGATCATGACCTCGTCCCACATGCTCAGCTTTTTCAGGTCATCGACCAGATAATCGTTCGCCACCGTGAACTCGCCCGACAGATTCGACTTCACGTAGAGATTCTGGAAATTCGGCTCGATGCTTGCGGACACGCCGACGATGTTCGCGATGGTGGCGGTGGGGGCAATCGCGAGGCAGTTGGAGTTGCGCATGCCGACCCTGAGAATGCGCTCGCGTAACGCGCTCCAGTCCATCGAGGCTGACAGATCCACATCCACGTACCCACCGCGTTCGAGGGACAGGAGCTTGAGCGTGTCCGGAGGCAGGATACCCTTGGACCAGAGCGACCCTTCGAACGTCGAGTATGGACCCCGCTCCTCGGCCAGGTCGGTGGACGCCCAGTAGGCGTAGTACGCCACCGCCTCCATCGACTGGTCCGCGAATTCCACGGCGGCGTCGGAAGCATACGGGATGCGCAGCACATGCAGGCAGTCCTGGAAGCCCATGATCCCGAGCCCCACCGGGCGATGCTTGAAGTTGGAGTTGCATGCCTTTTCGACGGCGTAGTAGTTGATGTCGATTACGTTGTCGAGCATCCGCATGGCGGTGCGCACTGTCTTGCGCAGCTTCGCGTGGTCGATGCGGCCGTCTACGAGATGGTTCAGCAGATTCACCGAACCGAGGTTGCATACCGCGATCTCGCTGTCGGAGGTGTTGAGGGTGATCTCCGTGCAAAGATTTGAGCTGTGGACGACGCCTGCGTGCTGCTGCGGCGAGCGCACATTGCAGGGGTCCTTGAAGGTAATCCAGGGATGTCCGGTCTCGAACAGCATGCTCAGCATCTTGCGCCAGAGTTGCTGGGCAGGCGTCCTCTTGTGGAGCTTGAGCTGCCCCGTCGCCACCCTCGTCTCGTGGCGCAGGTAGGACTGCTCGAACTCCTTGCCATATTTATCGTGCAGATCCGGCACGTCGGACGGAGAAAACAGAGTCCACTCCCCACCCTCCATCACCCGCTTCATGAACAGGTCCGGGATCCAGTTCGCCGTGTTCATGTCATGGGTGCGACGGCGGTCGTCGCCGGTGTTCTTGCGCAGCTCAAGGAACTCCTCGATGTCCAGATGCCAAGTCTCGAGGTAGGAGCAGACGGCGCCCTTGCGCTTGCCGCCTTGATTCACGGCGACAGCGGTGTCGTTCACCACCTTCAGGAACGGAACCACGCCCTGCGACTTGCCGTTGGTGCCCTTGATGTGAGAGCCGAGGGCGCGCACCGGAGTCCAGTCGTTCCCGAGCCCGCCGGCGTACTTGGAGAGCAGCGCGTTCTCCTTGATCGCCTCGTAGATGCCGTCCAGATCGTCGGAAACCGTGGTCAGGTAGCAGCTGGAGAGCTGGGAACGAAGCGTCCCGGAATTGAACAGGGTCGGGGTCGAGCTCATGAAGTCGAAGGACGAGAGCACGTCGTAGAACTCGATCGCACGCGCTTCCCGCTCCGGCTCGTTGAGGGCGAGGCCCATCGCCACTCGCATGAAGAACGCCTGCGGGAGCTCGATGCGGCGGTCGCGGATGTGCAGGAAGTAGCGGTCATAGAGGGTCTGAAGTCCGAGATACCCGAACTTGAGGTCGCGGTTTGCGTCGAGCGCGGCGCCCAGGCAAGTAAGGTCATATTCCTCTAGACGCGGGTCGAGCAACTCGGCTTCGATGCCGCGGGCGATGAAGTCTGGGAAATACTCGGCGTAGCGGACCTTCATGCGCTGCTGGCTGACCTCCTCGCCCAGCACCTCATGGCGCACAGTATCGAGAAGCAGCCGGGCGGTCACGAAGCTGTAGGCAGGGTCCTTCTCGATCAGGGACCGGGCGGCAAGGATCGCGCACTTGCGTACCTCCTCCATGGGCACGCCGTCGTACAGGTCCTTGACCACGCTCTGCATGATCAGGGCGCCGTCCACGCTCGCGCTCAGCCCTTGGCAGGCGTCCTCGATCAGCGTCCGGATGGCTCCCATATCGAGGGGCCGAGCGACACCGTCTTCGACCACGTTGATAACCTGCGCCGCGGAGGAAGCCGCGGATTCCTTGATCTTCGCCCGCTCTCGGGCGCGCTCTTCGCGATAGAGCACGTAGCGGCGTGCTACCTCGTGCTCACCCGAGCGCATGAGCGCGAGCTCCACCTGGTCCTGAATGTCCTCTATGTGGAACGTGCCGCCGTGGGGCTGCCGGCGCATCAGCGCAGCGACGACCGTCGCGGTAAGGTCGACGACCAGCTCACGCACGCGGGCGGACCCCGCACCCTGACCGCCGTTCACGGCGAGAAACGCCTTGGTCATCGCAATGGCTATCTTGGCCGGCTCGAACGCGACCACCGAGCCGTTGCGGCGGATCACCTTGTACTGCGCGAAGCGGATGTCGCCTTGGGCGGCGTCTTCGATTGGGAAGATGGTGCCAGAGGTGGTGGAAATCCCTTCCGTGGCAAGTTGCATGAGCTGTCTCCTAAATCCTCGTCCAGACTACCGCCGCCGAGGCGGGTCCGCGTCGCGCCTCAGAAAAATCACAATATCTTGTGGTCAAATGCCGGACGTGTCGTCAACCAGTTGATCATCGCTACAATATCTTGTGATAGAGCCGCAAGGTTTGCACCAATTGTAGTAACTGTGATCGGTGCGCGCAAGGAATTTTTCGTTCGTCGGCGACGAACGGAGGTTTGCGTCTGGAGATTGCCAACGCGCGCGGAGATCGGGACGGAGGACGGAGAGGTGCGAGCGCGCCAACAGCGCGCGCTCTGGCGATCAGCGAAAGAGCGAGTGAGCGGTGGCGACGGTGGCGAAGTGGATCTCCACCGTGTCCTCGATCCGCCTGGCATAGCCGCCGGCCATCGTCACCACCACGGGGACTTCCCATTCGGCGAGGGTCTCGAGCACGAAACGATCACGCCGGCGCAAGCCGTCCCTGCTGAGAGCAAGGCGACCGAGCCGGTCATCCTCGTAGGGATCGGCGCCGGCGAGGTAGATCGCCAATTCGGGGCGCGCCTGCTCGAGCGCACGGGCGAGGCCCCGCTCCAACGCATCGAGGTAGGGCTGGTCCCGGGTGTTGTCCGCGAGCTCGATGTCGAGGTCGCTCACTTCCTTGGTGAAGGGAAAATTGTTCGCGCCGTGGATCGAGAACGTGAAGACGGTGGGATCGTCGGCGAGGATGGCCGCGGTGCCGTTACCCTGGTGCACATCGCAGTCGACCACGACGACCCGCTGGACGCGCCCCTCCGCCTGCATCGCGAGCGCGGCGATGGCGCTGTCGTTGAACACGCAGTAACCCTCGCCGCGGTCGCGGAAGGCATGATGGGTGCCGCCCGCGAGGTTCACGGCTATTCCGTCTTCCAGCGCTGCGCGACACGCCTGGAGGGTCGCGCCGCTCGACCGACGCGAGCGCTCCACCATCGCCGGTGTCCAGGGGAATCCGATGCAGCGCATCTCCGCGGCCGATAGCGCACCGGTCTTGACGCGTTCCAGGTAGGCGGCGCCGTGGGCGCGCAGAATTTCCGTGTCGATCGCCGCAGGCGGATCGACGAGCGCCGACTCCAGCCCTGCTTCGCTCACCCGCTGACGAAGCAGAGCGTACTTACGCATCGGGAAGCGATGTCCCTCTGGCAGAGGCAGCACGTAATGGTCGGTGTAGAAGATCTTCAAGTTCCGTCCGCCAATGACGTGGAACAGTGAACGATCAAAACCTGTCACCGCAACCCTCTCTCCGGGGGCACGGCTCAGGAAGGCCCTCCCCTTCACTCATCCATCCGTTTTCTCGCGTGCGAGCAGCGCCCGGTAGCACCCCCAGTCGAATTGGGGGCCAGGGTCCGTCTTGCGTCCGGGGG
>JBEVOI010000200.1:0-2765 GCA_040507665.1 Burkholderiales bacterium | reverse complement strand
CACCTGTTTCGCAAAATCGCTGGACAGTCTGTATTCATTATGTAGCGCATCACTGATCAGGTGATACTGTGCCCAGCCCGACCGGACATCCGCTTCGCTCAACAATCGCAACATTGCTGACTGCGCTTCCTGGCCCTCGAGTTCACCGTCCATCAGTGCCGAGATCCGTTCCATCTCTACCACCTTTTATCTTTGCTCGTCCCAAGAAGGGGACGCAGTTTTTCCGCGATTGCCTCGCGCGCTCTAAAGATCCGGGATCGGACCGTACCGATCGGGCAATTCATGAACTCCGCAATGTCCTCATAGCTGAGGCCCTCGATCTCGCGGAGCGTAATGGCAATCCTAAGCTCCTCAGGCAACTGCTCCATCGTATCGTTCACCGTCTGAGCGATTTCCTTGCTCAGAAGTTCAGCTTCGGGGGTATTCATGTCCCGGAGCTGATCTCCGTCCTCAAATGTCTCCGCATCCTCGCTGTCGAACTCGGTCGACGTCGGGGCGCGCCGGCCCATCGCCACCAGGTAATTCTTGGCTGTATTGATCCCGATCCGATAAAGCCAGGTGTAGAACGCACTGTCGCCCCGAAACGAGGGCAGAGCCCGATAGGCCTTGATGAAGGCCTCCTGGGTTACATCCTCGATCTCACCCTGATCGCGGATGAAGCGCGACAACAACCGCGCCAGCTTGCGCTGGTACTTGACCACCAGCAACTCGAAGGCCTTTTTGTCGCCACGCTGAGCGCGTTCGACCAGTTGCTGGTCGATCTCGCGGTCACCCATCAAGTCCGTCCCTGAACGATTTTGCTTTTGAAAGTGCGCGGGCAAAGCCGCGCAAAGCGCTCAAGTATAGCTTTCAGGGTTGCATTCTCAAAAAGCCCTTCTCTATCGCAATACCCCTACAGACCGCCCGGTGCCGCGGCAAGTTCATGCTTCCCCCAGAGCAAATGCCTCCGTTTTGGTCGAGGTAAGGCCGAGGATTCCGACTGAAAAAATCGGGTATGATCCCGCGCCATGAACCTTCCCCTCCCAGAACCACGGCACTTCGATACGGTCGTGGTCGGAAGTGGCCTCGCCGGGCTCACCGTCGCGCTTCATCTCGCCGATCGCATGTCGGTTGGCATCGTCACCAAGGGCCAGCTGCGAGAAGGCGCCAGCAACTGGGCCCAAGGTGGCATCGCCGCGGTGCTCGCCAAGGAGGACTCACCGGCGGCCCACATTCGCGACACGCTGGTGGCAGGTGCGGGACTCTGCGACGAGACGGTGACCCGCTTCGTCGTCGAGCGCAGCCGCCAGGCGATCGATTGGCTCGTCGCACAAGGTGTTCCCTTCACCCGCGACGAGGGGAGTGACAGCGGATTCCATCTCACCCGGGAAGGCGGCCACAGTTACCGACGCGTGATCCACGCCGATGACGCCACCGGGCGGGCGGTTCAGACCACCCTCGAGGGCAAGGTCAAGGCGCATCCCAATGTCACGGTCCTCGAGCACCACACCGCCATCGATCTCGTGACATCGCGCAAGCTAGGGCTTTCCCAGCCCCGCTGCCATGGACTCTACGTGCTGGACCGCGAGGCGGGCCACGTGGTGACCATCGGCGCCCGGCATACGGTGCTCGCGACCGGCGGGGCAGGCAAGGTCTATCTTTACACCACCAATCCCGATACCGCGAGCGGCGATGGCATCGCCATGGGCTGGCGGGCGGGCTGTCGCGTCGCCAACATGGAGTTCATCCAGTTCCATCCCACCTGCCTGTACCACCCCCACGCCAAATCCTTCCTGATCTCCGAGGCCGTGCGCGGCGAAGGCGGGATACTCAAGGTGCCGGACGGTACGCGCTTTATGCCGGAACATGATCCGCGCGCCGAACTGGCGCCACGCGACATCGTGGCGCGTGCGATCGACTTCGAAATGAAGAAGCGCGGCTTGGACTGCGTCCATCTCGACATCAGCCACAAGAGTCCGGACTTTCTGAAAAGCCACTTCCCGAATATCTACGCGAAGTGCCTCGAACTGGGCATCGACATCACGAAGCAGCCGATCCCGGTGGTGCCGGCGGCGCACTATACCTGCGGCGGCATTCTGAGCGACCGTTCTGGACGCACGGATCTTCCGGGTCTCTACGCAGTGGGTGAGACGGCGTGGACGGGCCTCCATGGCGCCAACCGGCTCGCGAGCAACAGCCTGCTCGAATGCCTTGTGTTCGGCCGCTCGGCCGCGGAAAACATTCTTGCCGAGGGGCAGCCGGCCTGGGTGAAACTGCCGCACTGGGACGAGAGCCGCGTCACCGACCCCGACGAGGAAGTGATCATCGCGCACAACTGGGACGAGTTGCGCCGGTTTATGTGGGACTACGTCGGCATTGTCCGCACGAACAAACGTCTCGAGCGGGCTCTGCATCGGATTCGCCTGCTGCAGGAGGAGATCCACGAGTACTACGCGAACTTCCGCGTGAGCAACGACCTGCTCGAATTGCGCAACCTGGTGCAGACTGCCGACCTCATCGTCCGTTGTGCCCTCGCCCGCAAGGAGAGCCGCGGACTGCACTTCAGCCTTGATTACCCGCACCTGCTCCCAGCGGCCGAAAACACGCTGCTGCACCTGGAAGAGCCCCAAGTGGCGCTGGGGCTGGAAGCAGTCTAGGACCTCACACCCTAGAAGCGGTCGGCTCCGGCTTCCGCCACCGTAGCCACACTCGCAGCGCGCGAAAACTCTCACGGTCGGTCGCATCAGGCAGCACAACGATCGCCCGGACATTGCGACTTTCTTCGA
>JBEVOI010000080.1:0-10376 GCA_040507665.1 Burkholderiales bacterium | reverse complement strand
CCGGCGGCGCGACCGCCACCACCGCGCCGCCGTAGACGAGCAGCTGCTTGAAGAACGCGGCCTCGTCGGTCTCCTCGGCGTTGGCCAGCACGAGCGCGCCGTTGGTGGAGAACGGGCTGACATCCACGATCGTCGAGGCCACAGCCATCGCCGCGATGAAGCCGATGGCGCTGACGCCAGTCCCCGACTGGAGGAATGGGACCGCCAGCGGGATGAGCGATCCGAGCACGGCCGTCGAGGACGCGAAGGCCGAGATGACTGCGCCGATCAGGCACAACAGCAGGGCTGCGATCAGTGGCGATGCGAGACCGGCGACGCTATGGCCCACGAAGTCGATCGTACCCATCTTCTGCAGTACGCCGACGTAAGTGCTGACCCCGACGATGAGCATGATCTCGGGCCATGAGACCTGCCCGAGAGCGCGCTTTTGCAGGTTCGGCGCTATCAGCGACAGGATCAGGCCGATGCTGACGGACACGAAGCCGATGTCGAGTTTGTAGACAAGGGTCAGAACGGCGAGGGCGATGAGCCCGATGACGGTGAGGATCTGATAAGGCCTTGAGCTCGGCGTCGCTTGCTCGGTGTGATGATCCTCCAGGAGCGAGTCCGGCCCCTTCTTGATCTCCTCGCTTCGTTGCGTTTGTGCTACGGCTTCGGCGTCACCGTAGACTTGCGGGCCCTCTTGGGCGCGTGTCACGTTGACGTGGGGGATGGTCTGGGCGGTCCCGAGGGCCGCTCGCTGCCCGAGCAGCTTGCGGCCGCCCATCAACATGAAGAGGAGGACGCACACCGCGAGATTGACCCCCAGGCTCGCCAGCATCGTGAAGATCTCGTTCAGCGGCAGTCCGGCCTTCTCGACGACCTTGTTGGTGATGCCCCCGTAAATGCTGATGGGGGAGAAGCCGCCACCTTGCGCCCCGTGAACCACCATAAGACCCATGAGCAAGGGGCTGATCTTGTACTTGTGCGCGAACCCGAGTGCGATCGGCGCGATGATCGCGACGGCGGCGGGGCTGACGGCGCCGACGGCAGTGAGGACCGCCGCAATGAAGAACATGATCCACGGAATCGCGGCGATCCGTCCTCGCACCGCGCGCACAGCGAGCTGGACGAGCCAGTCGATGGTGCCGTTATTCTGCGCAATGGCGAATAGGTACGTGATTCCGACCAGGGTGAGGAACAGATCACCGGGGAAAAACGAGATGATCACCTTGCTCGTCAGGCCTGCCAGCAAGGTACCGACGAGGAACGCTCCGACGAATGCGAGTATGCCCATGTTGACGGGCAGCACAGTGGCAATCACGAACATCAAGACGAGTGCGTAGATCGAAATCAGCTGTGGCGTCATGGCGACTTATCTCCGTCTCGAAGGGTTATCGACTTACGGGGCGGGATGCGCCCCATGCTGCCAGCGCAACAATGAAAACGGGACGCCTGATCACTTTCCTCATTTCCACTCCTCCCTGAAAAGGCACAGCGTATGTCAAAAGGATAGCGCTTTCCGCGCGGGATGCAGTATGTTTTAGTTCAGACCCCGAGCGCTGGTCGCGTCGCCCGAGGGTGATAACGGGGAATGCATGGCGTTACCGCACGCGCTCCCTGAGACCCGAGGAACGACAACCTCCCCCTCGTTACACGTCGGGGCAGAAGGCGCTGGCTACGGCGGCGATCAGGCTGGACGGAATAGCCGGAGAGCCCCTACTGGACGATTACCGCTAACACGTTCTACCCCTACGGATAAATGATACGTAATCTGATAATGCATTTTATAATTATCTTTGTGATAATATCAAGAAGAAAATTCTTACTCCAGAGGACGCGCTTAGACAGCGGCTGTACCCTGCCCAAGCCGGGGCCTGCGAACGAGCGGTCGTACTCCTCGAGAGCACTGCGCTGCGCGATCACGTGGTCATGCATGATCTTTTCGGCGGCTGCGGGGTTACGATTGCGGAAGGCGGCCATCAGCAGCCTGTGCTCATTGAGAGAGGCCTCCATGCGACCAGGCAGGTTGAGCTGGCGGCCACGAAGCAGTTTCAAGAACCTCCGAAGCTCATTCGTCATGCGCTGTAGCCAACGGTTTCCCGAGAGTTCCTGAACGTCGAGGTGGAACGCATAGTTGTGCTCGTAATAGGTGGCGATGTCTCCTTCGGCAGCGGCCTCCTCGAGCTTGGCATGAATCGCCTCAAGGCGCTCGACATCCTCTGGTTTGGCTTTTCGCGCGGCTTCGTAGGCGCAGCGTCCTTCCAGCAGTGCCATCACGGGGAAGACCTCGTTCAGGTCTTCCTCGGTGAGATCTGCGACGAAGGCGCCTCTACGTGGCCTGAGCTCGACCAACCCCTCTGCTTCCAGTACCTTGAGCGCCTCGCGCAGTGGCGTTCGGCTAATACCCATTTCCTCGGCGAGTTTCGGCTCGTCGATCCATTCACGGGGTCGAAGCGCCTGCGTGAGGATCTTCTCTCGCACCAGTTCAGCGACCTCCTTGAAGAGGACCTGACGTTTCACTTGTCCGGGCATGCCGATTCTCCTAGAAATTCTCACTTTAATTGGTAACACCATTTGTAATATTTGTAATTATAGAGCACGTCCGCGAATAGCTTAGCTAACAGAGGCGGTCCATGCGTTACCACGACCTGCGGGATTTCATCGAACAGCTCGAGCACAACGCGGAGTTGAGACGGATCGGTGTAGAAATCGACCCTCATCTGGAGATGACGGAGGTCTGCGACCGCGTGCTTCGCTCAGCGGGGCCGGCGATACTGTTCGAAAAGCCCAAGGGCCATACCATCCCTGTCCTCGGTAACCTATTTGGCACGCCACGGCGGGTCGCGATGGGCATGGGTGTGGATTCGGTCGAGGCACTGCGGGAGGTCGGGAAGTTACTCGCGTACCTTAGAGAACCAGAACCGCCCACGGGGCTGAAGGACGCTTGGGAGCGTCTGCCGATGCTCAAACAGGTACTTAGCATGGCGCCAAAGGAAGTAGGTCGTGCGCCCTGCCAGGAGGTGGTGTGGGAGGGCGACGATGTGGATCTCGCGCGCCTGCCAATACAGACTTGCTGGCCGGGAGACGCGGGCCGATTAATTACGTGGGGCCTGGTGGTGACGCGCGGCCCACGCAAGGCGCGACAGAACCTGGGAATCTACCGACAGCAGGTGATTGGACCCAACCGCGTAATCATGCGCTGGCTTGCCCATCGCGGCGGGGCCCTGGATTTTCGCGACCACTGCCTCGCTCACCCAGGCGAGCCGTTCCCGCTAGCAGTGTCGCTGGGCGCGGACCCTGCCACAATTCTCGGCGCGGTCACGCCAGTGCCCGACACACTTTCCGAGTATCAGTTCGCGGGACTGCTGCGGGGCGCGAAGACGGAACTGGTGAAGTGCATCGGCTCTCAGCTCCAAGTCCCCGCGTCCGCCGAGATCGTGCTCGAAGGCGTGATCGAGGCGGGTGACGAGGCGGTAGAGGGCCCATTTGGGGATCACACGGGGTACTACAACGAGCAGGACCGCTTTCCCGTGTTCACGATTGCCCGAATCACGATGCGCCGCGACCCGATCTACCACAGCACCTACACTGGCAAGCCACCCGACGAGCCGGCGGTGCTCGGGGTCGCGCTGAATGAAGTGTTCGTGCCGCTGCTACAGAAGCAGTTTGCGGAAATCACCGACTTCTTCCTGCCCCCCGAGGGGTGTTCTTACCGGCTGGCGGTCGTGAGTATGAAGAAACAGTATCCGGGCCACGCCAAGCGGGTGATGTTCGGGGTCTGGTCCTACCTGCGCCAGTTCATGTACACCAAGTTCATCATCGTGGTGGACGACGATGTGGACATCCGCGACTGGAAGGAGGTGATCTGGGCACTCACCACCCGCGTCGACCCCGCGCGGGATACGGTACTCGTGGAGAACACACCGATCGACTACTTGGACTTCGCCAGCCCGGTTTCGGGCCTGGGCTCGAAAATGGGGATCGACGCGACCAACAAGTGGAAGGGCGAGACTAACAGGGAATGGGGCACGCCGATCGCAATGGATTCTGAGGTGAAGGCGCGCATCGACGCGATCTGGGTTGATCTCGGCCTTGGAGAGGACCGAAAATGAGAAAGCCCGCCGAGGCAGGCTCTCACGTCAGCGGGCGATCGCCGCTCAGAAGTCGTAACCGATGCCCAAAGAGAAACCGGGATAGCGGCGGAAATCGCGCTGCGAGTCGAATACAAACCCGCCCGGCCGTTCGGATGGCATCAAACCCTCTACGCCCTTCAGACCGTAGCGGGGATCACCTAGCTGACCATAGAAAGAAAACCCGCTTCGCCCGCCAACAGCCGGCTGGGTCCCCGACTTCACGCCCTGCTCTTTTACGGAGTCCTTGAAATTCGGCGCATAGTGAAATGTAACAACGCCGCCCTCGTTGTTGGCATTGGCCGAATCGACGCTTAGGCTGCTTCTTGGCGCCGCCGGAAGATAACTCCTCGCTCCCCGGATGTCGCTGTTGGATGGCACACGCAATCCTTGGTAAGAACCCCAAGAGCCCGGGTCTCCCGCCTCGGACGCAGAACCACCGTCCCCGGCATTCACCACGGTCACCACCACAAGTAGACCGAAAGTTAGGCTAGCAGCGATCGTCTTCACAAGTCTGGCCCTTTGGCGACTCGCACCCAGTTTTATTCTAGTTGATTGCCGCTCCAATGCAAAATAGTCCGCCGACCGGCGCTATGGCGACAGGCGCCGGGCGGGGAACGCCCAGTCCGGGCCGCTCGGATGCCGGTGCGTTCCGAGTCGGTCAAGGTCGGCGGGTGAACCCTCTCCTCGGCCCGTGGCACACTCTGCGGCAAGGCCGAACCAGGGCATCGAAGCCCGCGGGCCGGCGACCATTCGCGGATTGCTCCCCGGGCCATGGGCTGAGCCGACTGTGTCCGCTGCGTATCGTCGAGCATTACGGCCGGCGATAAACCCACTGCAGTACCGCGTCCTGCAGCACTTCCGCCGACGCGTTAGCGCGCGGATGGTTGATTATGCAAACCGTTACCACGCGGCGTCCCTTCGCGTCGAGAACGTAGCCGGCGATGCTCTTCACGCCGTCGAGCGACCCGGTCTTGATGTGCGCCTGACCGGCGACGCCCGCCTCCTTGAGCCGCTTTCTCATCGTGCCGTCAACCGCAACCAGCGGTAGCGACGCCATCAATTCTGGCATGACGGGGCTGCGGTAGGCCGAGGTAAGCAGTTCGCCCAGATGGCGGGCGGAGATCCGCTCCAAGCGCGACAGTCCCGACCCGTTCTCCAGCACGAGTTCTGGGAAAGCCAGTCCTTTCCGACCGAGCCATTCACGGATCGCGAGCGACGACTTCTCGTACGTCGCCGGCGGACCGGACGCCTCCACCCCGATCGTCAAGAAAAGCTGCTGCGCCATCACGTTGTTGCTGAACTTGTTGATGTCCCGTACTACCTCCGCCAAGGGTGGTGACTCCCAAGTATGGAGCAACCGCGCCGTCGGCCCTGTGGTACCGTCCCTCACGGTGCCCGAGATGGTCCCGCCGAGCTCTTCCCAGAGGTGCAGGAACAGAGTTCCCGTGTAGGGGGAATGGCGGAGCGCGCTCAGGTAGAAGCTGCGCACTCCGCAGCTCACTGCAAAGGTGCCCCGAAAGCTCACGCGCGCCGTGCGGCCGTCGTCCTGGAGCTGCGGACCGACCAGGGTGCGCCAGTCCCCGCAGTGGCCGGTCGTGACCGTGATCCGGTTCTCCACCTGCACGTTACGCAGCGGCGGGTCCACAAGCAGTTTCACAGTTTGCGTGTCGGGGTCCGGCAGGAGCAGGATTCGCAATGCCTTGAAATTGACCAGCAGCGCGTCCGGACCAACGTTGTATGCACGCGTCGGGTCGCCGTCAAAGCGGGCGGGATCTGTTTCTTGATGCGCAAAGGTGCGCCGATCGAGGACGAGATCACCGCGGATCTCCTTGAGACCGCGGCTTCGGAGCTCGCGCAGCAGCAGCCAGAAGTTCTCGATGGTGAGCTTGGGATCGCCGCTTCCCTTGAGCACCAGATTTCCGGTCAGCACGTTCCCGTGGAGAACACCATCCGCCCACACCTCGGTCTTCCACGTGAACGCCGGACCGAGAATCTCGAGACCCGCGTAAGTCGTGAGGAGCTTCATTGTAGACGCCGGATTCATCGCCCGATCGGCCCCTTCCGCCAGCACGACGCGACCAGTCGCGGGGTCCTGGACGAAGAGACCGACGGCGTCGGCTGGCAGTCCGGCAGCGGTCGCTGCCTGCGGGATCGATTCAGGGGGGGGTGCGATTTCCTGCGCGGTGGCGCCAAACGTTGGCGTCAGCAGCGCCAGCAAGACACAGGCGGTTCGGATGAGAATCATCACCGTGAGCGTCATCAACGCAGCGGTCGTTTTCCGCCGGTAGCGCCGCGCGAGCAGGAACGGCAGGTCCGTGCTTTCCACCAGCTGGTCCACGTCACTCGAGAAACGTGAGCTTCACGAGTCGGCGGTGGCTGCGTTCAGCGCGTCAAAGGTGCGCTCGGCTAGGAACGCCATTTGGGCATCTTCGATCACGTACGGCGGCATAAAATACACGGTGGTGCCGATCGGACGGAGCAACAGTTCGCGCTGCAGCGATTCGGTGAAGAAACGGCGGGAGAAGAGGGGGTCCGCGGTCTCAACGTCGAACGCCCAGATCATCCCGCTGTGGCGGAAGTGCTTGACCCTTGGATGTGAGGCCAGCGGTGCTGCAAGTGTGGTGAAGGTCTCCGCTTTTGCACGGTTCGCGGCGAGCACGTCGTCACGTTCGAACAACTCGAGCGTGGCGAGGGCGGCGCTGCACGCGAGAGGATTGCCGGTGTACGAGTGGGAATGGAGAAAGCCGCGTGCGAGATCGTCGTCGTAGAACATGCCGTAGATCTCGTCCGTTGTCATCACCACGGATAGCGGCAGGCAGCCGCCGGTTAGACCCTTCGATAGGCAAAGCAGATCGGGCGCGATACCCGCCTGCTCGCACGCGAACATTGTCCCCGTCCGCCCGAATCCGACCGCGATCTCGTCGGCGATCAGGTGCACGGAATAGCGGTCGCAGAGGAAACGTGCGCGCTTCAGGAATTCCGGATGATGCATGCCCATGCCCGCAGCGCATTGCACGAGCGGCTCGACAATAAGCGCAGCGGTCTCGGTGTGGTGTTGTTGCAGGCGATGCTCCAAAACCTCTGCGCAGGCGACGGCGTGATCGTAAGCGGATACTCCAGCTGGCGCGAGGCGAGCATCCGGCGATGGCGCGATATCCGGAGCGCGCAGCAATGGTGCATATGTGTCCCGAAATAGTGAAACGTCCGTGACGGACAGCGCGCCGAGAGTCTCGCCATGGTAGCTGCGCGCGAGGCTGATGAACCGCGTCTTCTCCGGCTGGCCGGCATTGCGCCAGTAGTGAAAACTCATCTTGAGCGCCACTTCGGTCGCAGATGCACCGTCCGACGCATAGAAGCAGTGGCCGAGATTGCCTGGCACGAGCGCGGCAAGCCGCTCCGAAAGTTCCACTACGGGTGCATGAGTAAAGCCCGCGAGAATAACGTGCTCGAGCCGGTCTAGTTGAGAATTGATGCGCGCCTTGAGGTGGGGATGGCCGTGGCCGAAGAGGTTCACCCACCACGAGCTGATTGCATCGAGATATCGGCGTCCGTCGAAGTCGTAGAGCCACATACCTTCGGCCCGAGCGATCGGTGTAAGCGGGAGCCATTCGTGCTGCTTCATTTGCGTGCATGGATGCCACACGGAGGCGCGCGATCGGCGAAGCCAGGCGTCATTGCCGGGTGTGTCGGGCGACACCTTCTGAGAGGTGGCAGGCAGCGTGGGGCGCATGAACTGCGGCTGACTAGCACCGGCCACGGGCGATGCGTCAGCCCAATACCGGCGGACCTTGCAGCGATTTCGTTTGGCACCGAACTTGCTAAAATCAGGTTGAGTGTATCACGCTGCAGCGAGGAGCCGAACGATGGAAATCCTTGAGCGAATCGAAGCCCAGATCGGGGCTAGCAAGCTTCCGCTGTTTGCAGTCACGGTCGCTGCAGTGCCGTGCCCCGATACACCGGTTATCCTCACATTGCATTGGCATGGCTTCGTGCGTGAGCGCCTCGTCGAGATCGACGAGGCGGACGCCATCACCTACATCCCGATCCCTAGCTCCGCACTCCAGGTCAACGATCGCTGGACAGACATTCTGGATCTCGACCGCGCGGCGATGGAGGCGGGTTGGGAGTTAGGCGCGTGGGACGTTGCGCGGGCGGAGCGTCCCTCTTGTACACGGCCTGGCGCCGACTCGAGCGAGGCAGTCGACTGCCTCAAGGCGTTCGGGGCATTCCCCTTCGGCGTGAACGGCCAGCAACCAGTGCTCGCTGATGCGCCTGATGCTGACGATCTGCTCGATCTGGCGGGCCGACGGGGCTATCTCATGTGGCTATTCCGGCCGGTTCGCGGTGGGATCTGGGGTGAAGTGGCGAACGATGCGACGCTGCTCCCCGGCGGCACGCGCGAGCCACCCTGCCCGCATACGCCGATTCCCCCAAACCTGAAGTCGGCGAACCGTACGGTCTATCGTTTCGGGCTTCCCGGGTCCCCGCGCAGCTTAGGCGGCCCCTCGTAGCGCTCACCTCGCTGCCGCCTCGTCGAGGCGCAGCAAATTGCATGTCTTCGCAGTTCTTCGACCGGTGTCGATCTCCCCTCTTCATACTCGGCGGAAACGATCGCGTTCACCCCTTGATTTTTCGACCTCAAGCACCTATCCTATCAGCACTCTTCAGCCACGAGTGCTAACAGACTTGGGGCTTCCTTGAGTAACCCAGTACAATCAATTAGTTAGGAGAGGGAAGTATGAAGATTCGTCCTTTGCACGACCGCGTTATCGTCAAGCGGCTGGAAGAAGAGCGCAAGACGGCATCCGGTATCGTCATTCCCGACACGGCAGCCGAGAAGCCGGACCAAGGCGAGATCGTCGCCGTCGGGCACGGCAAGATCCTGGAAGATGGCAAGGTCCGTCCCCTTGAGGTGAAGGCGGGTGACCGCGTCCTTTTCGGCAAATACTCCGGACAGACCGTCAAGGTGCACGGCGAGGAGCTCCTCGTTATGCGCGAAGAAGACATCATGGGGATCGTCGAAGCTGCGTGAGGTTGCGCCCTGTCGCAACGTAAGCAAAACCCGAATTAGGAGAAGTCAGCAATGCCTGCCAAAGATGTGAAGTTTCATGATCACGCCCGCCACAAGATCGTTGCCGGCGTGAACATTCTCGCCGATGCGGTCAAGGTGACCCTAGGCCCCAAGGGCCGAAACGTTGTGCTCGATCGCTCATTCGGCGCCCCAACGGTGACCAAGGATGGCGTGTCGGTCGCGAAGGAGATCGAGCTCAAGGACAAGTTTGAAAATATGGGCGCGCAGATGCTCAAGGAAGTTGCGTCCAAGACCTCGGACGTCGCGGGTGACGGGACTACCACCGCCACCGTGCTCGCCCAGTCCATCGTGCAGGAAGGCATGAAGTATGTGGCCGCCGGCATGAATCCGATGGATCTGAAGCGCGGCATCGACAAAGCCGTTGCCGCGACCACTGAAGCCCTGAAGGGTCTTTCCAAGCCCTGCACCACGAGCAAGGAGATCGCCCAGGTGGGCGCCATATCGGCGAACGCCGACGAGGACATCGGCGAGATCATCGCGAAGGCTATGGACAAGGTCGGCAAGGAAGGCGTCATCACCGTCGAAGACGGCAAGAGCCTGGATAACGAGCTCGACATCGTAGAGGGCATGCAGTTCGACCGCGGCTATTTATCGCCGTACTTCATCAACAACCCCGACAAGCAGATCTCGGTGCTCGAAAACCCGTATGTGCTGCTGCACGACAAGAAGATCTCCAACATCCGCGATCTTCTCCCGGTGCTCGAGCAGGTGGCCAAAGCCGGGCGTCCGCTGCTGATCGTCGCGGAGGATTGCGACGGCGAGGCGCTCGCGACGCTGGTCGTCAACAACATCCGTGGCATCCTCAAGACCTGCGCCGTGAAGGCACCTGGCTTCGGCGACCGCCGCAAGGCGATGCTGGAGGATATCGCGATCCTCACCGGCGGAACTGTGATCGCCGAGGAGGTCGGGCTGTCGCTGGAGAAGGCGACCTTGAACGAACTCGGACAGGCCAAGCGCATCGAGATTGGAAAAGAGAACACGACCATCATCGACGGCGCTGGCGACGTGAAGAACATCGAGGGGCGCGTGAAACAGGTCCGCACGCAGATCGACGAGGCCACCAGTGACTATGATCGCGAAAAGCTGCAGGAACGCGTCGCCAAGCTGGCGGGCGGGGTCGCGCTGATCAAAGTCGGTGCCGCCACGGAAGTCGAAATGAAGGAGAAGAA
>JBEVOI010000067.1:0-13755 GCA_040507665.1 Burkholderiales bacterium | reverse complement strand
CTTCGTCCTCATGCCCGCGCAGGACGCTCCCGCCGACTGGCTGCTGGAGGTCGCCTATCCACCGCTCGACCGCGTCGGTCTGTTCGTCCGCGGGCCCGACGGCAAGCTGACGGCGCTCGAAATCGGTGACACGCTCCCATTCGCCGCGCGCCTGTTTCCCCATCGCAACCTTGTGTTTCCGATTCATCTCACCCCTGGCGTCGCGCAGACGGTCTACATGCGCATCGAGTCGCAGGGGAATACAACGATCCCGGTTCGTCTCTGGCAGCCGGCCGCGCTGGCTGAGCACGACCGGGGCGCCTACGCCATGCTTGCCCTCTATTACGGGCTGCTGCTCGCGCTGCTGGCGTTCAACCTGCTGCTTTTCCTGTCGGTGCGCGATCCCCTCTACCTGCTCTATGTCGGCGTCGTGACCGGCATGGGGATCGGGCAGCTCTCCCTCAATGGCTTCGGAAATCTCTGGTTGTGGCCGGAGGCGACGAAATGGGGTAACGACGCATTGGCTTGGGGGTTCGCCTTCTGCGGTTTGGCAGGGGCGCTGTTTACACGCAGGTTTCTGGACACGGCCCGCCACACGCCCGTTCTCGACAGACTGTTGCTGCTCGCAACCGCGATCTTCGGCATCCAGGTGGTGTTCGGGGTATTCGTGCCCTATCGTCTGTTCGCCATGGGTGTCAGTTTGGGCGGCCTTGGCTTTTCCATCATCGCAGTGCTCGCAGGGATACGCTGCTTCCTCAAACGCCAGCCGGGCGCGGGCTATTTTCTGCTTGCGTGGACGTTGCTGCTCGCGGGCGTGGCGATCCTCTCCGCCCGCAACATGGGCTGGCTTCCCACCAACTGGTTCACGAGCTACGCCATGCAGATCGGTTCTGCCCTGGAGATGGTTCTCTTCTCCTTCGCACTGGCGGATCGCATCAACACGCTGCGTCGGGATAAGGAGGTCGCTCAAGCCGAGGCCCTCGCCACGGGGGAGGCCATGGTCGCGGCGCTCAGGCGGTCGGAGATGGAGCTGGAGCATCGAGTTGAGGAAAGAACCCGGGAACTCGCGCTCGCCAATGAACGATTGAGAGAGAGCGCGGCAAGGCATCAGTTGCAAGCGACCCAGGATCCCCTGACCGGGCTCGCCAACCGGATGCTGCTCGACGACCGGCTCGATCATGCCGTCGAGCGGGCGCGCCGGGCGGGGACGAAGGTCGGCGTGGTCATGATCGATCTCGACGATTTCAAGCCGGTCAACGATACCTACGGCCACGCGGTGGGCGACGATCTGCTCGTTTCGGTGGCGGCTCGTCTGCGGGAAGCGGTGCGCGCAAGCGACACCGTCGCTCGCTATGGCGGCGATGAGTTCGTCCTCATGATCGAGGGCGTGCACAGCAAGGACGATGTCGAACCCGTTGTCGCGAGCGTTCAGGGACGACTGTCGGTGCCAGTGCGGGACGGCGAGCGCGTCCTGACGATCGCCGCCAGCATCGGCATCAGCGTGTATCCGGACGACGCGGCGGATGCGAGCGCCCTGCTGCGGCGGGCGGATAAAGCGATGTACGCCGCCAAGAGCGCGCGCAAGGCGGCGAGCGACGACGCGCTACGAGATCGCTCCGAAATCTCGACCGATAACGGCTGACGCGTCCGACACTCCAAGCACCAGTCCCGCGAGGGGCGGTTTCGATCGACAGCGCATCGGCGTAGGGATCGAAAGCACGCACGACCTGCACTTCGCCCTCAACGCGCGGACCGAGCAGCCCATGCGGATCGTGCAGGCGCGCTTCGAGCAGGAGCAGGGCGATCGGATTGACTTCGGTGGGGAGGTCGTGTTTCATGGGCGTGGAAAGTTCGCCCATTACAGCGGCACCGGAATTCAGCCCCGTCTCCTCTGCGCGCCAAGTGCCTCGATCCACGCGAATCCACGATCGCCATCCGAGCAAGGACACGTCAACCGTGAATCCAGAATCCGCGCCGCGCTTTATCAGCGTGCTGACCAAGAACACCTATGCCATGGTGCTCGCGGGAGGTCGTGGCAGCCGCCTGTCCCACCTGACCGACTGGCGCGCGAAGCCCGCGGTGCCCTTCGGCGGCAAGTTTCGCATCGTCGACTTCGTGCTCTCGAACTGCGTCAACTCCGGCATCCGCCGCATTGGCGTGCTGACCCAGTACAAGTCCCACAGTCTGATCCGCCACATCCAGCGCGGCTGGTCCTTCCTCGCCGGTCAGTTCAAGGAGTTTATCGAACTGATGCCGGCGCAGCAGCGGTTAGAGGAGCTGTGGTATCAGGGCACGGCGGACGCGGTGTTCCAGAACCTCGACATCGTGCGCGAGTTCGACCCCGACTTCGTCCTGATCCTCGCCGGCGACCACATCTACAAGATGGACTACGGCAAGATGCTCGCCTACCACGTGGCGAAGGCGGCGGACATGACCGTGGCGTGCATCGACGTTCCGGTCGGGGAAGCACAGGCGTTCGGTGTGATGGGAGTGAACGAGGATTTGCGCGTGGTGGAGTTTGTGGAAAAGCCGGCGCAGCCGCCGCACATGCCCGGCGAGCCGGACAAAGCGCTCGCGAGCATGGGGATCTACATCTTCAACGCGCGCTTCCTGTTCGAGCAGCTGGTGCGCGATGCCGACGATCCCGGCTCGAACCACGACTTCGGCAAGGACATCATTCCCCACATCGTCCCGCGCTACCGGGTGTACGCCCAGCGCTTCGCCGACAGCTGCGTGAACATGGTCGCTGGCGTCCCCTATTGGCGGGACGTCGGCACCGTGGACGCGTTCTGGGAGGCGAACCTCGAGCTGACCAAGGTCGTGCCCGACCTGAACATGTACGACGAGGAGTGGCCGATCTGGACTTACCAGGAGCAGCTGCCGCCGGCGAAGTTCGTGTTCGACGACCATGAGCGGCGGGGCATGGCGGTCGATTCGCTCGTCTCCGGGGGCTGCATCATCAGCGGCTCGACGGTGCGGCGCTCGCTGCTCTTCTCCGACGTGCGCGTGAACAGCTACAGCGAGATCGAGGACTCGGTGATTCTGCCTAGTGTCGATGTGGGACGGTACGCGACGCTGAAGCGATGCGTGGTGGACAAGAACTGCCGCATTCCCGAGGGGCTCGTCGTCGGGGTCAATCCGGACGAGGACCGCAAGCGCTTTCATGTCAGCGACCGGGGCATCACGCTGATCACGCCGGAGATGCTCGGGCAGCGGGCGCATCAGGTCAGGTGAGGCGTTGCGCGTGAGGCGTGACGGCGACTCCGGTCGCTAGACCCCGCGCGTTCCATCCTCCAGTCTTCCACTCTTTCACTCCCGGCATGTCCATTCCGCCCCTCGACCTGGTTCTCCTATGGCACATGCACCAGCCCGACTACCGGGACTACGCCACCGGCGAGTTCGCGCTGCCGTGGGTGTATCTGCATGCGCTGAAGGATTACTCGGACATGGCGGCGCACCTGGAGGCACGCCCGGGCATCAAGGCGGTGGTGAACTTCGTGCCGATCCTGCTCGACCAGATCGAGGATTACGCAGAACAGCTCTCGACGTGCAAGCTAAAAGATCCGCTACTCCGGCTGCTCGCGCGCGAGGATCTGGACAGGACCACGCCGGAGGAACGCGCACTCGTGCTCGACAGGTGTTGGCACGCCAACCACGCGCGCATGATCGAGCCGTTTCCGGCGTATCGGCGGCTCAAGGACCTGTTCGAGTTCCTCGAGAAGGAAGGCGAAACGGCGCTCGCCTACCTGTCCGGCCAGTATCTCGCCGATTTGCTCACGTGGTACCACCTCGCGTGGACCGGCGAGACGGTGCGCCGCAGCCAGGCTCTGGTGCCGCAGCTCCTGTCGAAGGGCGAGCGATTCGACCACGCAGACCGGCTCGCGCTTCTCGATCTCATCCGCGACACGCTCTGCGGGCTCATCCCGCGCTATCGCCGGCTCGCGGAGAGCGGTCGCATCGAACTCTCCTCCACGCCGCACTTCCATCCGCTCGCCCCGCTTCTGATCGACTTCGGCGCGGCGCGCGATGCGATGCCGGATGCGCCGCTTCCCGCCGCGATCGGTTACCCGGGCGGGCGCAGCCGCGTCGCGTTTCATCTCGAGTCCGCACTCGCTAGCCACGCGCGGCGCTTCGGCCAACCGCCCCGCGGCGTGTGGCCGGCGGAGGGCGCGGTGTCGACGCCCACGCTGGAAGTGTTCGCGCGGCAGGGCGTGCAGTGGATCGCCAGCGGCGAAGCAGTACTCGCCAACTCGCTGCGACGCGCGGGCCGCGAACCCGGCGACAAGATTGAATGGCTCTATCGCCCATGGCATCTCGCGGGGGAAGCGGCCGGCGTCGCCTGCTGCTTCCGCGACGATCGCCTGTCGGACCTGATCGGTTTCGAGTATTGCCGCTGGCACGGGTCGGACGCCGCCGCCCACTTCGTCGGCGAGCTGGAGGCAATCGCCCACGCGGCGCCCGAAGGAGAGGTGCCGCTGGTGTCGGTGATCCTGGACGGCGAAAACGCCTGGGAGTTCTATCCCTACAACGGCTTTTACTTCCTGTCCGAGCTCTACGCCCGCCTCCAGGCGCATTCCTCGATTCGGACGACCACCTATGGTGACTGGCTGGAGGAGCCGACGCGCACCGGGCAGCCGCGGAAGGCGATCGGCGAACTGCCCGGTCTGGCGGCAGGAAGCTGGGTATACGGCAACCTCGCAACGTGGATCGGATCGGCGGAGAAGAACCACGCGTGGGATCTGCTGGTCCAGGCGAAGCAGAGCTCTGACCTCGTGCTGGGGAGCGGACGGCTTACCGACGAGGAGCAGCGGGCGGCCCTGGTGCAACTCGCCTCATGCGAAAGCTCGGACTGGTTCTGGTGGTTCGGCGACTACAACCCCGCGCACGCGGTGGCGAGCTTCGACCACTTGTTTCGCCGCAACCTTTCCCATCTCTACCGGCTGCTCAAGCTGCCGGTGCCCGAAGGGCTTTCGCACCCGATCAGCATTGGTGGCGGGGCGCCCGAGGCGGGCGGGGCGATGCGGCGCTCTGGCTGACGCCCTCTTGATCCAAGCCCTCAGCTCGACGTAGCAAAGCGCAGAAAAACTGAGGTGTCCGACACCGGGCGTTCGTGAAACGGCTGTGGGTCTATTCCCTGGAAAAGCTTGCTCACTCTGCGCGGCAATCGCGAAATGAAGACCTTGCTCAAGGCCCCGCGAGGCTGGTGCAGCGAGTACCGAATCCCTCGAACCGCCTAAGATTATCAACCACGGGCCGGTCCACCACCCTCAAATCAACGGGGAACGGGACAGCGCCACAATCCGTTCCGAGTCGAGCGCCGTCGCGAAGGAGGTGAGCTCATGGCGAAAGCAATCGTGATCTGCTCCGACGGCACCGGGAACACGTCGAGCGCAGGCATCTCGAATGTCTACCGGCTGTGCAAACTGCTCGCCCTTGACGATCCCTGCCGTCAGGTCGTCGTCTACGACCAGGGTATCGGCACGCGGCGCTCGGGCCTGCGTGACGCGAGGGAGTGCGAGCGAAGACCCGATGCGACGGGCTTCCACGTCCTCGACGGGCCGCTCCGGCTGGGGCCCATCAACTACCTGCTGCGGCCTATCGAGATGGCGTTTGGCATCGGGCTTGAACGCAACGTGAAACAGCTCTATCGGGCGCTCGCTGAGCGTTACGAGGACGGAGACACTGTCTACCTCTTCGGTTTCAGCCGGGGCGCCTTTACGGTCCGCGCGCTCGCCGGGCTCATTTACCGCTGTGGTTTGCCTCAGAAGCACGCCGCCGATTTCAGTGCCCTATTCCGTGAGGCATGGAACCTCTTTACGCCGATGCAGAATGACAAGGAGTATGACAAGGACCGCGTCGAAGAATGGCGGCGGCGTCGCGATCAGAGGCCGTGCGTCATCCACTTCCTTGGTGTCTGGGACACCGTCAAGTCGTATGGCGGGCTGCGACCCAGGCTGCTGCCGCACCTGCGCCACAACCCCATCGTCAAGTCCGTGCGGCATGCGATTGCGCTGGACGAGAAAGCGCGGCTGGTTCAACGTAACGACGTGGGGACGCCTGGACCTGGACCGGAAGGGCGCGATGACACGCATCGATTGCACCGACCACCGCACGGCAATCGAAGATCAGGACATTCGCGAAGTCTGGTTCCGCGGGTGTCACTCGGACATTGGCGGCGGTGACGAAGAAGAGGTCACCGCTGTCATCGCGCGCCAATGGATGTTGGGCGAGGCGTGCGACCCGGAGCTAAAGTTCGTCAAGGAGGAGGGGGGACGAAGACTCGCCCTCACCGCTGAGGGGAGGGATTTTCTCGCCAGACCTCTGGCGATCACCGTTCCAAAGATCCCACCGGAGGAGAAAGGAGACCAGTCGCCCGTCATCCACGAGTCGTTGAAGCGCTTCTGGTCCTTCGTCGACCTCATACCGCGTCTTGAGATCGACAACAGCGGCCAGTGGCCCTGCCGCCGCCCGCAGAAGCCGGGAGAGTTGCACGCGCATCGAAGCCCCGAGCTCTTCCTTCGCGACGGCGTCGTGTCCCTGCATGAAAGTGTCGGCGACCTTCCCCATGGCCGGAAAGCCCGAGTTGTTGGCACGCGCGCGTGGACGGATTGATTTCACCACCTTAGCGTCTCGGCGCGACGTCCACGAGGGTCGGACGAAGCACGCGTTGAATGTCAGCGGGAAAGACCTCCACGAGACCCGCGCCGACGCTGCACTGGTGTCCACGCGCCTGCTTGCCACAGGGATAGTCCTTGAACCCAGGCGTCGTGACGCTATCGCGCCAGAATCACGTCGCGGTCGACGACTTGCAGGCCAGCAAGTTGTCAGAGATCGAGAGGAAGAACCCGTGCGAGGTTACAGACCGTTCGTGTGGGGATCAGCCAGGTAGTTGACCACGTACAGATACTTTCGCACGTAGCCCGGTGTCTCCGTGTTCGCGGTTTCTATCACCCGCATGATTTTCCGGGTGATGACCGTCCGCTTCCCGTCTTTTGCGCGCACGCTCGTCTTGATCATGCGGCAGGGACACGACTCTTTCCTGCGCACCAGCGCCCTCGGCATGCCCGTATCAGCATTCTCGAGATCGATGTTCCTGCTCTTGACCCATCGGTACAGATTTCTCGCCCAGCCGTGCCCGCCGTTGTATGCGGCCACGGGATAGATGCCGCCCAGGAGCGGATCGTCGCGAAACAGTTTCGCAACGTCGGTGGCGTTAGAGAAGTTCTTCACCTCGTAGTCGATTAGGCAGATGGTCGCGCGCAGCGCGTTGTCGAAATTGCGGGCACCTCTCGCGAACTGGGGATCCAGCCCCGCCGAGACGTACATCTCGTTCGCGATGCTGAGATACGTGTTCATCGTGAACTGCATCGCCGCCAGCGCATTGGCGCCGGACTGTGCCCACTTGAACGCGTCATGGCCGTTGAGCGCATATTCGATCAGGACCGCCTCGACCGTCCTTTTCGGATCCTCGCTGAACTTCTTGTCGTCGCTTTGCTCGATGATAGCGACTGCGACGGGGGTCTCTTCCGGAACGACATCCGCGACATACTCATCGGGGTATGCCTGCGACGGCACGGCTTTCTCGCGGAGCGCCCGCAGGGCATGGCGAGCCCTAAGATGAAGAAAGGCGCGTCCGCTCCGCACCAGGGTCCGGTCGAAGAAATCGGGGTGATAGGGCGTGTAGTTGATCGCGCGCGCCGTGGATATGATCCGTGCGGGATCGCCCGATTGAAGCGCGTCGTCGTCGAACCACACATGCCGGGTGCGATACACCACGAGGTGCTCACCGCCTTGCGAGACATTGAAGATCATCCGCGCAATGCCGTAGCCGGCCAAGTGCTCGACGTGATAGTCCTGTGTCAGCGCGCGATACGGAAGCGAACAATCGCGCCGCGACGCAACATCGGGGGCACTGGCGACGCACCGCTTGTATTCATCGGGCACGGGGTGGGTGATCGCGAGCCGGATCACGTGCCATGAACGATCGCGCTCCTTGTATGCGCACAGGGCGACGGGGCGAGCAGTGATCCGTGTGCCGTCGTTCTCGATGAAGCTCAGCATCGGGACCTTGTTGCATTCCTGCTCCCCTTCCACGACGCGATCGAGGAGGATGTCCGCACGCGAGGGCGAGGTTGCAGCCGCGGCGGCAATGGGGTAGTCGGCAAGCGGAAACGTCGTTGCCTCGTCTTCGGCATGCGCGAAAGAGGCCACGCACACCAACATGCACAGTGTGAAACGCTTCATCGCACCTACGTTTCTCCCCCCACATAGTGTGCCGTTGCGCTGCTCCGGGCACAATATCTTTTGGAGCCTGGCAAGGATCGAAGCGCCCTTCGCCGCCGTCGCTGCCATGATCAATCGCGTACGCACATCGTCTTCCTTCGAGCCGACGCCGCGGAAGTGCAACAACGATGCCAGGGGCCACCCCGCGGGATCGGAAAGCGATCCGCTGCCGCCGGTGGAAGTGGTTGCGGTCGCATGGCCACCATTTGATGAGGCGCTGCCGTCCGTGTCGGCACGTTCACCTTCCGGACACACGGTGGCCCCGACGATGCCGAGATGCTGGTCGGGATGACCTGCCATTCCGGTTTGTCGCGAAGGCGTGCAGGTGCGTTGTGCACATCTGGCCCCTTGGAGAGTCTGCCATTTCGAAATCCTGCCGGAGTGGCCAATCAGTTCGACGAACCCGCGCGAAACTTTTCTCGCGCATTGCGGGTCATTGTTTTACCATTCACCCATGGGCGCACCCACCGCGCCACCCTTCGATAGGAGCCCCGCCATGAAACGTCTGCTGTCCCTGCTTACCCTCTGCCTCGGTCTCGCCTTCTCCTTTGCTGCAGTCGCCGACGGCCAAGGTTGCTCCGAGAAGGCCAAAGCCGAGAAGAACAAGACCAGCACCCTGGTCGAGCCCGCTCCCGAGATGCGATAAGTCGCACGGCGCAGGCCCGCAAGCGAAAAGCCCGCGGCGCGAGCCCCGGGCTTTTTGTTTGGGTCGGCGGCTGCCAATCGGCTCAACCCAAGCGCGACATCGCAAGGGAGCTTCCGTCCATGAGAAGCGCACGAGCTCGCACGGGGAGGACAGCGACGCGGATCGCCCCGCTTCTGCTCGTGGGGCTGGCGCTGCTGAGCGCGACGCTGCGCGCGCAAGTGCCGAGCTACTACCCGAGCGCTTACCGGGAAACGATCGCGGCCGGTCGTGCAGAGCGCCGAGTTCTCGTCTATTCGACCACCGACTACGTGCTCGCCGCACCGCTGATCCGGGACTTCGAGTCGCTGTATCCCGGCATCCGGGTCGACTACGAGGAGATGCACAGCGCCGAGGTCTACCGTCGTTTCGTGGCTGAATCCGCCGCCGGCACTCCCACCGCGGACGTCCTGTGGAACTCGGCGATGGACCTGCAGATCAAGCTCGCGAACGACCGGCATGCGGCGGCCTACAAGTCGCCGGAAATCAAGAACCTGCCGGAATGGGCGGTGTGGCGGGACGAAGCCTTCGCGACCACGTTCGAGCCCGCCGTGTTCGTCTACAACAAGCGGCTGCTCGGCGCGAATGAGGTGCCGCAGACTCACGCCGATTTCGTTCGCGTACTGAGGGATCACCCGGACAGGCTCTTGGGAAAGGTCACCACCTACGACATCGCGAAGGCTGCAGTCGGGTTCCTGTTCGCGACCCAGGACAGCAAGACCTCTCCCGGGTTCTGGAATCTCGCGAGGGCGCTCGGGGCGAGCCAGGTGCGGCTGGAGGCCGTTGCCGAAAGCATCCTCCAGCGCATTGCTTCGGGAGAGTCCCTTCTCGGCTACAACCTCATCGGTTCGTACGCGATGGCGAAAGCGAAGCTGGATCCGTCGCTCGGCGTGGTGCTGCCGCGCGACTACACGCTCGTGATGTCGCGCGTGATGCTGATTGCGAAGACTGCGAAGCACCCCAACGCGGCACGATTGTGGGTCGATTACGTGCTGTCCCAACGCGGGCAGACGGTGATGGCGACCAAGGCGACGCTGTTCTCGATCCGCAACGACGTAACCGGAGAATTCACCGCCGCGGCCTTGACCAAGGTCCTGGGTCCGAGCCTGCGGCCGATCGACGTCGGTCCCGGGCTTCTGGTCTACCTCGACCAGGCGAAGCGACGCGATTTTCTCAAGCGGTGGGAAGAAGCGACCACGCCTTCGCGGTGACGTCCTCTCGCAGCAAGGCGGTGGATCAAGCGGAAGCGGCGTTGGCGGCAAAGCGCACACCCACCAGCAGACCCTTCCCTCCCTCTGGTTCCGACAGCTGAATCGCCGCGCGGTGCGCCGTGCAGACATCGCGCGCGATGGCGAGACCGAGCCCCGACCCATCCGCCTCCGCGTTCACGCCGCGGTAGAAGCGTTCGAATACGCGCTCCCGCTCAGAGGGCGGGATACCGGGCCCGTTGTCCTCGACCTCGAGCTGGACGCCGTCGCCTGATTGCGCGACCCGAACGGTCACCCGCGCCGCAGGCGGACTGTAACGTATCGCGTTGTCGATCAGGTTCGCGATCAGCTCGTGGAGGAGCAGCTTGTCCCCGTGGACCGTGATGCCCGCATCGGGGCCCTCGAAGCCCAGGTCGATGTGCTTCTTTCGGGCAACGGGCACCCATTCGATGGCGGTGGCGCGGGCCAGCTCGCAAAGATCGATCTCGGCCATCGCCTGGCCCGTTACGGCGTTGGGCTCAGCGCGCGCGAGCGCAAGCAACTGGTTGATCAGGTGTGCCGTCTGCTCGCTCGTGTGGTGCAGATCGGCGAAGACCGCGTGCATGGCCGCCGGGTCTTGCTGGCGCATGCCGTATTCGACCTGGGTCCGCAACACGGCCAGCGGCGTGCGTACCTGGTGCGATGCATCCGCGAGGAAGCGCTGGCGCGCTGCCAGCAACTGCTCGATGCGGCCGGTGTGCTGGTTGATCGCCTGAATCAGCGGCCGCACCTCGGTCTGCACCTCACCGTCGTCGATCGGCGTGACGTCGGTCGCCGCGCGTGCAGAGATGCGCTCTCGCACCCGCATGAGCGGGCGCAAGCCGATCTTGAGGCCGAGCCACACCACCAGCGCCGCAACCAGGATCAGCATGCCCTCGCGTCGCAACTGGTCCAGGAGGATGCGCCGCGACAGGGCCTGCCGCGTCTCGGAGGTTTCACCCACGGCGATCAGCACCGCGCCGGGAATGTCGGGGTCGTACAGCGGCTTGTTCATCGCCGCGAGATAGATGCCCTCGCCGTGGTATTGAGCGCGATAGAAGACCGATTGATTGGGCCCGGCCTGCCCCGGTGGCAGCGGCAGGTCGTCGTACCCGGTAATGGTCTTCCCGTTTGGCCCGGTGACCCGGTAAAAGATTCGACCCTGGATGTTCGACTCGAACAGTTCGAGCGAGACGTAGGGAAGATCGATGGTGATCTCCCCGTTCTCGACGGCTACGCGATCGGCGATGGCGCGCACCGACGCCAGCAGCAGGCGGTCGTAGGCTTCGCTCGCGGTTTCCAGCGCCGAGCGGTACCCGAGCACCGCGTTGGCTGCCAGCAGTGCGATCAGGGGGACGAGCAGCCAGAGGAGAAGCTGCCGGAGCAGGCTACGCGGCGGACGCCGTCTCGAGGACATAGCCCAGGCCGCGCACGGTAACGATGGAAACGCCCGAGCCTTCCAGCTTCTTGCGCAGACGGCAGACGTAGATCTCGACCGCCTCCGGGTTCGTCGTCGCGTCGATATTGAAGGCTTTCTCGAACAGCGACTCCTTGCCGACGACCTTTCCCGCGCGCAGCACCAGAACTTCCAGCACAGCGTGCTCCTTCGGGCGCAGCACGAGTGGCAGGCCGTGCAGCCGGAACATGCGTCCCGCGCTATCGTAATCGAGCGGCCCCAGCGTGATCTGCGGGTTGGCGCTGCCGTGGGCGCGCCGGATCAGTGCCTTGATGCGCGCTTCCAGCTCCGCGAGCTGGAACGGCTTCGCGAGGTAATCGTCGGCGCCGAGGTTCAAGCCCTGCACCCGGTCGTCGAGATCGCCCTTCGCGGTAAGTATCAGCACCGGGACGCGCGCACCCCGCTGCCGCAGACGCCGTAGTACCTCCAGCCCGTCCAGTCGGGGCAGGGCGAGATCGAGTATCACGACATCGTATTGCTGGGTGACCAGCACGTGGTCCGCGCTCGCCCCGTCATGAATGCAATCGACTGCATAGCCGCTCTGGGTGAGCGCCTTGCCCAGCCAATCGGCCAGCTTGAGATTGTCTTCGGCCAGCAGAACCCGCACCGTCTGCCCATCCTCGTGAAGCGCGCGCGAGAAAGGTATCACGATTGACGCGTCGCGGAGGCTCCCTTCGTCGTCGCCTTGTTGCTTGCGCTGCCCTGCAGCAGGTGCAAGCATTTTCCCTTCGAATGAACCGGTCTTAGCCAGATCGCACCGCAGCAAAAAAATAACTCGCGGTTGAAAGCAGTTTGAAAGCCTCTGTCCATATCGTCTGTCGCGGGCACGATGAGATGCCGTCCTCGGGTTTCGCGCATGTTGCCGGGAGGTTGCCTTTTCAGGTGACGTGGACTATATGTATTCGCTTACAAGGCGCAAAACGCGCTGACCCGCATCTCAGCGACGCACCCCATTTCCAAGGAGGATCCTATGCAAGTCACAGGCATGCTGTATGGCGCGAAGATGCTGCAGTTCGTTGGCTTCCCGACTGCCGAGGTTCTCGGTCCGGACGCGAGCGAAGACGAGATCAAGGCGCTGATCGACCGTTGCGGACAGGTGTTCATCAAGCCCGTCTTCAAGGGGGGCGTGGGCAAGAAGGGCAAGGCCGGGCTTCTGGGGCGAGCGAAGGACCTGAAGACCGCGCTCAAGGAGAAGGAACGGCTGTACTTCTGCGAGCACCGGCACGGTAACCAGTACGCCAAGTCGAACGGGGTGACTTTCGAAGGCGGCGTGCCGGCCGAGCACGAAGTCTATTTCTCCCTCACCGATTCCACCCGCTACCGTGCGCCGATGATGACCCTCACCCCGTTCGGCGGCGTGGACATCGAGGAGCTGGAAAAGAACAAGATCGCCACCGTGCCGTTCGATCCACTGACCGGCATGAAGGCGTTCGTGGTAGCCAACGCCCTGATCGGGGTGAACTCACCGAAGGAGCTTATTTCGCCGCTGGTGCAGCATCTGCCCAAGCTGTGGGAGCTGTATCACGACTTCGGCATGACCACGCTGGAGTTGAATCCGATCCGCATGCGGGCCGACCGCGGCGGGCGCCTGACACCGGTGGCGTGCGACTTCAAGTGCGGCTTCGACCGCGACGATCCGCGCTGGCAGCGGCTGAAACTGCCCTCGAATCTGTTCTCCGTGGACTACTCGAACTTCGAGCAGGAGATCAACCAGCTGCGCACCTACCAGGGCCAGAGCGACGTCTATGTGATCAACGACAAGGGCACCATTCTCGCCCCCACCTTCGGCGGGGGTGCCAACTCGATGGTCTCCGAGATGCTCGGCGACGACGCGATCATCTCCTCGGATTTCGGCGGCAATCCGCCGTATGAAAAGATGAAGGAGGTCGCGCGCATCTGCTTCAAGCACTGGCTCAAGCAGACCAATTTGCTGTTCATCATCGGCGGCAAGTCCAACAACACCGACATCTTCGAGACCTTCCGCGCCATGGCCGATGCGCTGCGCGAGCACTTCAGCCAGAACGGGCCCACCCCGCTGTATGCGGTGATCGGGCGCGGCGGACCGAACCTGGTCCGCGGTATGGGGGCGATGCGCGACACCTTCGATGCGCTCGGCATTCCCTACCGGA
>JBEVOI010000053.1:0-3120 GCA_040507665.1 Burkholderiales bacterium | reverse complement strand
CCGATGATGGGCAGCATCCTGACCATGCGCTCGAGTGCCTGGGCATCGACGCTGATCGCAGCGTGCATCGTCGTTCCGACCGTCATCGTCGCGGGAGTCGCGCCGTGGGTCGGGCGCCAGGCGGACGCGTGGGGGCGGCGCCCGCTGTTACTGCTCTGTTTTGGGGCCTTGGCGTTGCGGGGCGTGCTCTTCGCCCTTGTGAGCAGTCCTTATCTTGTGGTCGCAGTGCAAGTTCTCGACGGCGTCTGTGCCGCCGTCCTCGGGGTGATTCTCCCGCTTGTGGTCGCGGACGTCATGCGCGGCACGGGACGGTTCAATCTTGGGCTCGGGATTGTCGGCAGCGCCGTGGGCATCGGCGCCGCGCTCAGCACTACGCTTGCGGGCTTCATGATGGATCGTTTCGGCAGCAGCCTCGCGTTCTGGAGTCTGGCGGGCGTGGCCGTTTGCGGGCTGGCCCTGGTCTGGCTGCTGCTCCCGGAGACCCGCCCCGAGTCGGCGCCGACACCAGCGCTGTCGTAATTTCGTCATTAAACGGGGAGGTTTGCGCCAGCCGGGATGCTGGTATGCGACCGATTGGGAGCGTTGCGCTCGCCCGCGGTATTTCTCTGCCTTTGCAGCCGTCACTTACCGCACTGGGCTAAACTTTAATCAAGTTCCCGGGAAACCCGGCGCGTGTTCTCGCGTTGCCACTCAGCACAAGCGCATCTGGACCGGGGTCCAATCCACATGAATGACGCTAATCGGTACGCTCAGCGTCCTTTTGCGCTCCTCGCTCACTACATAAAAAAGCGGCCCATTTCGCATGCCGCCATCCTGGCGGCCGTCCTTGGTGCGGTCGGTTGCTCGGTGGGCGCGCAGTACGGTGTCAAGCTTCTGGTGGATACGCTTTCGGCGGGGTTGTACGTCGACGGCAGCGTTCGCAATGCATGGCTGGGCCTGCTGCTGCTCGCGACGTTGATCGCCGCGGACAACCTGTTGTGGCGGGTTGCCAGCTGGATTGCCAGCTACACCTTTGTTGCCGTAACCGGCGATCTGCGCCGCGACTTGTTTCGCCATCTCACCGGGCACTCGCCGAGCTATTTCGCCGAACGGATGCCCGGAACCCTGACCAGTCGTATCACCGCCACCTCGAACGCCGTCTTCACCCTGCAGAACATGTTCGTCTGGAACGTGATGCCGCCCTGCGTGGCCACGCTGGTCGCGATTGGATTCGTGGTGACCGTGAGCTTGCCCATGGCCGCCACGTTGCTGGTGCTTGCCGCCATTCTGGTCGTGGCCATGTTTCACTTGGCCGCCGCCGGCCGGCCGTTGCACCACGAATTCGCCGACCGCGCCGCCGCGGTGGACGGTGAAATGGTCGACGTGGTTGGAAATATGTCTCTGGTCTGGTCGTTCTGCGGGCTCGGTCGCGAGCACCGGCGGCTCGACGCTACGATCGACCGGGAAATGACCGCGCGGCGACGCAGCCTCCTTTATCTGGAGAAGCTGCGCCTGCTGCATGCCGGTGTCACGGTATTCCTGACTATCGGGCTGCTGGGCTGGGCGATCGTTCTCTGGCAGAACGGCGCGGCCACGACTGGCGATGTCGTGCTGGTGTGCACGCTCGGCCTGTCGATCCTGCATGCGACGCGGGATTTGGCAGTTGCCTTGGTGGATGTGACCCAACACCTGGCACGCCTCTCGGAGGCGCTCGGCACGCTGCTCATTCCGCATCACCTGCAGGACCACCCCAAAGCGACCTCGCTGGTGCGCTCGGGCGCCACCGTAGCGTTCGAGAACGTCGCATTCTGCTATCCCGATGGACGCAAGGTGTTCAAGGATTTGACTCTGCGTATCGATTCGGGCCAGCGCGCCGGTCTCGTCGGCCAGTCGGGTTGCGGAAAATCGACGCTGTTTTCGTTGGTGCAGCGCTTTTACGACGTGCAGAGCGGACGCATTCTGGTTGGCGGCCAGGACGTTTCCCGCGTGACCCAGGAGAGCTTACGGGCGGCAATCGCAGTCGTTCCGCAGGATATATCCCTGTTTCACCGCTCGATCATCGAGAACATCCGATATGGCCGGCCGGATGCGTCCGATGCCGACGTGCAGGAGGCGGTGATTGCGGCCAATTGCGCGGAGTTCATTGCGAACCTGCCGGAAGGGACTAACACCATCGTGGGCGACAGAGGCGTGAAGCTCTCGCCCGGCCAGCGGCAACGCATCGGGATCGCGCGCGCGTTTCTCAAGGACGCGCCCATCCTCTTGCTGGACGAGGCGACCTCCGCGCTCGATAGCGAATCGGAAGAGCTGGTGCGGCAGGCGCTGGACCGCCTGATGGGGGGACGCACCGTGATCGCCATCGCACACCGCCTCTCCACTTTGCGCAGTTTCGACCGCATCGTCGTATTGCAGGCCGGCAGGGTGTGCGAGGACGGCGCGCCTCAGGTCCTTGTCCAGAGCAAGGGGGTCTATTCCAACCTGCTCCGGCGTGAGGTGGCGCGCCTAGGCAAGCAGGCGGCCTAGCCGGCTTTCGAGAGGCTAAATCCCCACGGTCGCCGGGGGACGTTGGGCGGTACGTAGCCGTATTTTTTTCTGTGAAAAGGCGCCGCGATCCGGTTTCCTTTGTGGAATTGCGACGGCGCGAAAACGGCTGCTCCGCCAGTGGGCATAGTGCCAAAAAGCCCGATTTTCCGGCCCTTTATGCCTTGACTTCGACACCCCGCGCCGATACATACCGCCCACTTTCGGCAGGCGGTGAGCTTCGCTTGCTCGGAACGGCGTGCCCGAACCTCGCTAAACCACTGAGATCGCTAAAGTCTCTTTCGGCTGCGGGTGGGCGTCACCAGCCTCGAGGAATGAAGCTCAAACGCTGCCTCTGACGACTGTCAGGTGAGACGTACATGACCGCTTCGCCTTCGCGCGGCGCGGTCCTCTGTGAAACGGGTGAGCGCCGCACGCACCGGAAGCGGAAGGCGCTCTTCCGTTTTGCGCGTTCGAATGAAGCCATCTCTTCATCTCCTGCGAGGCAGGAGGGTAGAGCGTAAGGATTGCAGGCGAGACGATGCCGACCATCAACCAGCTGATCCGCAAGCCGCGCGTCACGCAACACGCAAAGAAGAAGGTGCCTGCGCTGCAGCAGAG
>JBEVOI010000030.1:0-9810 GCA_040507665.1 Burkholderiales bacterium | reverse complement strand
GCCCGATTCGCGCGAGGGGAAATCTCTCGCGATGGAGCGCGGGCTGCTGCTGCAGCTCCTGCGCAAGCTCGGCGATCCCCCGTTCCGCATCGTGCTCTGGGACGGCACCGAGATCCTGAGCGGTGCCCGGCCGCCCATCGCCACTCTCATTGTCCGGAGCCGCAGTGCGTTTTTCCGCATGCTGTGGGATCCCAACCTGCACTTCGGAGACGATTATGCGAGCGGTGACATCGAGGTGGAGGGGGACTTCGTTGGGTTTCTCGCAACGCTCTACACGGCGACCGTGGATGTGCCGTTCAGGGCGGCGGGACTGCGGCTTTTTCCCGGGGAACGGCGTCCCCGGCGCAATACCCTGAAGCGCTCGCGCGAGCACATTCATCATCACTACGATATTGGCAATGCCTTCTACCGGCTCTGGCTCGACGACCAGATGCAATACACGTGTGCCTATTTCCCACATCCTGGCGCGAGCCTCGAGGAGGCTCAAACGGCCAAGCTTGATCACGTCTGCCGCAAGCTGCGCCTGCGAGCGGGCGATACGGTGGTGGAGGCGGGCTGCGGCTGGGGCGGGCTCGCCCTGCACATGGCTCGGCGTTACGGCGTGGCAAAAGTGCGTGCCTTCAACATTTCCGAGGAGCAAGTGCGTTTCGCTCGGGAGCGTGCGGAGTCTGAGGGGCTCGCGAGCCGCGTCGAGTACGTGCTCGACGACTACCGCAATATCGCCGGCTGCTACGATGCGTTCGTCTCAGTCGGGATGCTCGAGCATGTGGGCGTCGACAACTATCGGGAGCTGGGCGAGCTCATCCACCGCGCGCTTACCCCGGAAGGTCGGGGCCTGATCCACACGATAGGCCGCAACCGCCCCGGTTACATGCATCCATGGATTGAAAAGCGGATCTTTCCGGGTGCGCAGCCTCCGGCGTTGTCCGAGCTGATGCAGATCTTCGAACCGCGCCGGCTGTCCGTCCTCGACGTCGAGAATCTGCGCCCGCACTACGCGATGACCCTGCACCACTGGCTCGAGCGGTTCGAGTTGGCGCGCGAGCAGGTTCAGGCGATGTACGACGACCGCTTCGTGCGCATGTGGCGACTCTATCTCGCCGGCTCGAAGGCGGCGTTCATCGGCGGTGAGCTGCAGCTTTTCCAGGTCCTGTTCGCACGGCCCACGCTCATCGACTGGCCGCTCACCCGAACGTGGATGTACCGCGATGAGTGAAGCAGCGCTACCCGTTTCCTGCGACGTGCTCGTCGTCGGCGGTGGGCCGGGCGGTTCTACCTGCGCGCGGGCGCTCGCACGGATGGGCATTGACGTTATCGTGATGGACAAGCGTACGTTTCCCCGGGACAAGGTATGTGCCGGATGGATAACGCCCGCCGTCGTCGAGGCCCTGCAACTCGACGTGGAGCACTACCGCCGTGAGCGGGTGTTTCAGCCGATCACGGGCTTTCGCACGGGACTGCTCGGTGGGCGTGAGGTCAAGACCGAGTACGCCGAGCCCGTCAGCTACGGCATCCGTCGCTTCGAGTTCGACGACTATCTCCTGAGGCGCTGTGGGGCTCGGCTCGAACTGGGCGAACCGCTGCGTACGCTCGAAAGAGACGGCGACCGCTGGATCGTGAACGGTCGCATCCACGCGCGGATGCTGGTCGGCGCCGGCGGCCACTTCTGCCCGGTGGCGCGGCACATGGGTGCAAAGGTCGGGTCGAGCGAGTCGGTCATCGCGGCGCAGGAGGTGGAGTTCCTCATTACGCCGGACCAGGCTGAAAAATGCTCCGCAGCGGGAGAGCGTCCTGAGCTTTATTTTTGCGCGGACCTGAAGGGCTACGGTTGGTGCTTCCGGAAAGGGGACTACCTCAATATCGGGCTTGGGCGCGAGGACAACCATCGCCTGTCGGAACACCTCGCGGCCTTCTGCGAGTTTCTGAAGGGCAGGGGAACGATCGCTTTCGATCTGCCAGGGCGTTTCAGCGGCCATGCCTACCTGCTATATGGCCATGCACCACGCGCGGTGGTGGGAGATGGAGCGTTGCTGATCGGCGATGCGGCGGGGCTCGCATATACCCAGAGCGGAGAAGGTATCCGTCCGGCCGTGGAATCGGCGCTCTTGGCCGCGGAGACCATCGCTGCCGCCCGCGACGATTACTCGCTGGAGCACCTAGAATCCTACCGCCAGAAGCTTGTCGCTCGATTCGGCCCGCGCCAGAAACGCAGCGTGTCCGAGTACCTCCCCACGGGGCTGAAGGGCGCGCTCGCCCGCGCGCTGATGGCGAGGCCATGGTTTACCCGACGTGTCGTGCTGGATGGCTGGTTTCTGCATACGGGGGTAGCGCCGCTTAGGCTGTCTGCGCCGGCGTTGGACCAAGCATCGCGGATTGCATCGGCCGCCTGACTGCCAACTGGCACGCAGCGGGTGCTCAGCGCTTAGACATCTCTCACTTGTCGCGACGCCTGGCGGAGACCAATGCGGGGCTCTGCATCTCGAATCGGGCGCGGAAATGACATTCGGAGCGAGCGTTGATTCTCGAAGTGCGCATCCCGCATTCTCGGTACTCGAGCGGGCCGCGAAGGTATTCGAAGGCGCCCCCTTCCCGTCGCTTGCGGTGCTGGATGACTGCCTGTCGGCGGGGGCCGTGCGCAACGCGAGTGGACTTCCCCTCCGTGCGATCGACGGGGATCTGCAGAACGACACGGCCGTACGCTACGAATTGCGGATTCTCGAGCAAGGGAAGCTCGCGGTCCGATCTGACAGCTGGCACGATGTCTTCAACGTACTCGTCTGGCGGACCTTTCCGCGGGCGAAGGCGGCACTCAATCTGCGCCACTGTGCCGAGCTGGTCCGGGAACCCCGTGAAGCCATCCGGCGCGGACGGGTGCGCGATTCCCTGACCCTGCTGGACGAAAGTGGCATCATCGTTGTCGCAAGCGATGGGTCGCTGTTGGAGGCGATACGGGCGTTCCGCTGGAAGGAGGTGTTCTGGACGCGGCGGGCAGAGCTGCTCTGCAATCTACGGGTCTACGTCTTTGGCCACGCCCTATATGAGAAGCTGATCTCGCCGTACATCGGGTTGACGGGGCACGCCGTGCTGCTGGAAGTGGAGCGGCATTTGATCGCGGCGCCGCTTACCGCGCAGCTTGGTGTGCTCGATTCAATGCTTGCAACGGTGATCGGGGATCCATTGCGCCTGGAGTCGCCGCGAGACCTTCAGCCGATGCCGGTGCTTGGGATGCCCTGTTGGCACAGCCAGACAGTGCACGAGTCGTTCTATGACAATGTTAGTTACTTCAGGACCCAGAGAAGGGAACGGAAACCAAGAGCCATCTCCGCCGCCCGAGGTGGTTGAGCGCCTCCGATGAGGAAGCGGGTCCGCGCCCTGACTGTTACTCGATGCCGCCGCCGCTTGCTGCCATTGCCTGGCGTTCGGGTGGGGTCTGCGCGATGTCGTTGCTGAAGTGGGTGGACCGATTACGGCCTTCCTGCTTCGATCGGTACATCGCCTTGTCCGCCTTGTCCAGCAGCAGGCCCAGGTCGACGCCCTCGTCGGGATAGCTTGCCAAGCCGAGGCTGACCGTGGTCGGGACGATACTGCCGCGAACCTGAAGGCCAGTGGACTCAACCGAGCGGCGGATGCGCTCTGCGACTTCGCGGGCACCCCTCGCCCCGGTCTCGGGTAAAAGCACTACGAATTCGTCTCCGCCATATCGCGCGAGCACGTCCGTGGACCGGAGCTGGGTCTGGACGCAGGAGACGATCTGCTTGAGCAGGCGATTGCCGGCCTCGTGGCCGTAGCTGTCGTTCACATTCTTCATGTTGTCCGAGTCGATCATGATCAGGCTCATCGGACGCGAGTATCGGACCGCCTGGTTGAACGCTCGCTCGAGGATCATGTTGAACGCGCGCAGGTTGTAGAGACCGGTGAGAGAATCGGTCTCGGACAGCAGCTTCACCTTGTTCAGGGCATAGTGAATGTCTGCCGAGAGCATGGTGGTGATGTAGGCAACCAGGAGCACGGGGGAGAGTTGCGCCGTGAGTTCAACGCCGTAGCTCAGGGACAGGACCTCCTGCTTGGAGCCGACAGCGGTGAAGAAGAGATAGCAACCGGCCACCAATGCCATTTCGAGCAATGTCGCGATCTTGCCGAGCGCCAAGGCGCTGGCGATGATGGGTAACAGGTAGAGATTGATGAGGGGGCTTTCCAGCTTGCCGGAATACCACACGACCCAAGTGATGAAGAGGATCATCGCCAGGGTCTCGATCGCGAGTTTCCAGCGCGACTCCCGCTTGTAGAAGTTGGCGTAGCGAAACGACAGCACGAAGGCGCCGAAGAAGAAGAGCGACATCATGATTGCCGTCCGGCTCTCTTCCTCGAGAGGCCGGATGAACTGGAAGGCGAGCACGACGATGAGAATCAGCCAGTCGATCTCCGCAATAGTGCGGGAGAAGCCGCGCAGCTCCTCGTCGAACGGTATCAGGCTCGTGTGCTTGAGAATGGTCATCGTTGGCGGGGTTTGCCGTGGGGTCCTCGTTGCGATCGCCGCTACCCGCCGCGCCGGCATCGGACAAGGCGCTGGCCGGCAGGGGCATGACCCGACTAAGGCGCGACGGGAGATTCGAACGGCTGGAGGCGGGTTGAGCAACAAATATGCCGAACGAATCGACGCGAACCTTTCCCGCATCGTGCCCCGGTACGGAGCGGGCGAGTGATCGGGCTGCTGCAGCGGGTGACGGAAGCCAAGGTGACCGTCGGGTCGGACGAACTGGTGGGCACCATAGGCCGCGGGCTGCTGGTCCTGGTCGGCATCGAGAGCGGCGACGAAGCGGCGACTGCAGAACGCCTCCTGCAGCGCTTGCTCGGATATCGGGTATTTCCGGATGCCGAAGGGAAGATGAATCTGTCGCTCCGGGACATCGGCGGCGGGCTGCTGCTGGTCCCCCAGTTCACGCTACCTGCGGACACACGAAAAGGAGCGCGACCGAGCTTTACCCCGGCCGCGTCCCCGGACGTTGGCGAGCGGCTGTTCGGACATCTGGTCAGTCGGGCGAGGGCAAGTCACCCTTTCGTCGCGTGCGGTCGGTTTGGATCGGACATGAAGGTCGCGCTCGTCAACGATGGCCCTGTGACGTTCTGGCTGCAGGTGCGAAGTAGGGACGCGTGAATGCCCGGGAGGGGGCCGCGATCGTCGCGCAATCGGCGCGCCCATAGGTCATAAGCCGTTGGGGGGGATGATATAGTTTGTCCTCGCCATGCCGAGACCTCACGCCCAACGCGCCGTCTTATTCGCAGATATTTGCGGCAGCACGCGCCTGTATCAACGCCTTGGCGACGCTCTTGCGAAGCGGGTCGTCGGCGAGGCTCTTTCGCTTCTTGGTGGTGCGCTTTCGCAGTACCAGGGCAGACTGGTGAAAACCATCGGGGACTGCGCGCTCTGCATGTTCCCGGACGCGGATTGCGCAGTGCTCGCGGCTAGCCGCATGCAAAGCATGTTTGCGGATGGGCGGCCCGGTGGCGAGGCCATCCGAATCCACGTAGGGATCCATTTCGGCTCGGTGATCGAAGACGACGGCGACGTCTTTGGCGCCACCGTGAACATCGCCGCCTACCTGGCAGCGGTGGCTTCGCCCGAACAGATCCTCATCGCAGAGAAGATGCAGGCGGCACTCTCGCCGCCGCTCAAGCTCTGTGTGCGACCGCTGTTCAATGCTTTGCTGAAAGGGGCCGTCAGCTCGACCACTGTCTATCAGGTGCTTTGGAAGCCGGAGGATGCGGAGGTGACCAGCATCAATCTCAGTGCAGAGCGTCTCCTACCCTCCGACTTGGGCAGCCTGCGCGTTGCGTTCGGGAAGCAGAGTTTCGTGGTGGATCGTTTCCGGCCTGTGCTCGCGATCGGCCGGGGTCCAGGCAGCGACCTCGTGGTAAAGGACATGTTCGCATCACGGCAGCATGCGAGCATCTGCGTGCGCCACACGAACTTCTGCCTGGTGGATCAGAGCATCAACGGTACCTTTGTGCAGGTCGACGATGGCGCCGAGGTGCATGTGTTGCGCGAAGAGTTTCCTCTTGCCGGCACCGGGCGTATCAGCCTGGGACGAAGCTTCGGCGAGGCACCGTCCGAAGTCATCGAGTTTTCCCGCGACCGCAGATCCATGTTCCGAATTTGATCATCAGTCCCGGCGGTGCGCTCTTTAGCCTGCGCGGGCCGGAATGTCAGGTCGTGAGCGGCGCGGCCTCCAGCCGCGCCGTTTCTCCTGCTTCCCGGAAGAAATGCAGGCGCCGCCGGTGGAAGCGGTGCAGCGTCGGGCGATGCCCGATGCTGAAGATTGTCGCGCCGGCTAACCTCTCCCTGAGCAGCTGGTACATGCGGTCCTCAGTGGCCTCGTCCAGGGCAGAGGTCGCTTCGTCGAGGTAGAGCCACGCGGGGCGCAGCAGGAACGCCCGCGCGAACGCTAGCCGTTGCTGCTCACCCGGAGAGAGCTGGAGCGCCCATTGCCGATCGTCGTCGAGACGATCACCGAGCTGCGGCAGTCCACATGCGGATAAGGCCTCGCGGATTGCCTCGTCGGAGAAGCGGCCGGACTCGGCCGGGAACGTCACTGCGTTGCGCAAACTGCCGATCGGGATGTATGGGCGTTGGGGCAGAAAGAGTGTCGGGCCGACTGGTCGTCTGATACGCCCCTTGCCGAAGGGCCATATGCCGGCGATCGCGCGGAACAGGGTGCTCTTTCCGCTGCCTGACGGCCCGGTCAGCAGCACCGTCTCGCCCGGGCCGACCGCAAATGTGCTGCGTTCCAGCAGCGGCCGCGCGTCCGGCAGGGTGAGGCTCAGGTCCGCGACGTCGAGCCCTCCCACCAATGCATCTTCGACCTCGACGCCGCTGTCCTGCTTCTGATAGATGGCCCGTTGCATCGCGTGCTGAAAGGTGATGAGCCTATCGGCTGACGCACGCCATTCCGCGAACGTCGTGTACGCCTCGATGAACCATGACAGCGCCCCCTGTACCTGCGCGAAGGCGCTAGCGGTCTGCACGAGACCGCCCAATGGAATCGCACCCGAGAAATAGCGCGGGGCGGCAACCACGTAGGGAAAGATGATCGCAATCTGCGAATAGGCCGCGGTAAACCAGGTGAGCCGTTTCTGCTGGGTCATGATGCCGATCCAGTTCGCGATCACGTTTGCAAAGCGGCCGCGGAACCCGGCAAGTTCCTGAGCCTCGCCGCCGTATAGCGCCACGCCTTCGGCGTTCTCCCGGAAGCGCACCAGCGAGAAGCGGAAGTCGGCCTCGAAGCGCTGCTGATTGAAGTTGAGGCCGATGAGCGGCATCCCGATGCGGTGCGTGAGCCAGGTGCCGAGAGCCGCATAGGCGAGCGCGACCCAGACCATGTAGCCCGGAATCTCGTAGGCGACGCCGCCGAAGGCGAAGTCGAGCACCCCGGACAAACCCCACAGGATGCCGATGAAGGAGACGAGAGTCACCAGCGCATTGATGAACCCCAAGGTGAGTGACAGGGTCTGCGCGATGAATAGTCTGAAGTCCTCGGCGATGCGCTGGTCCGGGTTGTCGGTGCCGCGGTCCGCGAGCTGCATGCGGTAGTAAGTGTGTCCCTCGAGCCACTCGCCGAGATACAGGTCGGTCATCCAGCGCCGCCAGCGAATCTGCAGCCACTGGTTCAGATAAAGCTGGTACACGGCCATCACGATATACGCGGCGGCGAGCCAGCCGAACTTGATCAGCAGCGCGAAGAACGTGTCCTGCTTCTTGTCCTGGAGGGAGTTGAAGAACGCGTTCTGCCACTGATTGATCTCGACGTTGATCCACACCATGCCGAGAGTGAGCGCGACGATCGCAGCGAGCAGCAGCCGCGCCGACCACTTCTCCTCCGAGAACCAGTATGGGCGCACCAGGCGCCAAAGGTCGCGCACAAAGTGGCTGTTTTTCTCGCTCAGCATCGAAGAATCCTCGGGGGTGGCGTGGCGGATCGACCGGGCATTATGCCGGCCAACGCGGGTCGACTGCGGGGTTGGCGGTTCCGGAACGAATGCGAGCGGCGCCAGTACTAACCAGAGCCGACCCCCGGCGAATACGGGGCAACTTGAACCGCGGACAAAAAAGAAGGGGGATGACGCTCAGGGCTTGCTGGCTTCGCTACTGCTCGGCGGCGGCGCGGCTGCGCTCAACCACCTGGGGGTGTTGAAGCGGTGCGCAATGCCTGGCTGAGCCTTGTGAAGGTGCACGGCGCACTCGCAACGCTGACCCACGTTTACATCGATAAACTCAAGCGGGTGGCCGGACGATAGAATAAGTCCTCTGGCCAATACTTTAGTGCAAGTGCCGACGTCCCGGACCGGTGGAGTTCTGGAGATACGCGAGATCGAGCTCGCCGTCGCTGTTGAGCTTGCGCTGCCACTCGCGGGCGAAGAGACCATTTACCACAGAAAGCACCTCCTCGACCGCTTCCTGACCGAACTGGCGGGACAGCAGGTGCGAGACATCGTCCAACATCCGTTGACGCTGGGCTTCGTGGATGGTCTCGGGCGTCGGTCCGACGAAGATGATTTGATTTTCCTCTTCGCCGCTCTCATGGTAGAGGTTTACGTCGACCTCTGCCGCCTGCTCCGTAAGCGGACCGAGGGCGTGGAGAGCCTGCTCCAGGCGATGCTGGAAGCTGCGGCCGATATGGCCTGTCCAGCAGATCTCGAGCGTCCGGTTCGCCGGATCGAAGTTGATACCGGGTTCTTCCGGCAAGCTGCTCTTTGCCTCGTCTAGGGTGTCAACGTCTACATACTCAAGCCAGGGCTGGATCGCTGTCTCGATCTGCGCGCGCGTCACCCCCTTGCAGATCACCAGGTCGCCATGGACGTGCACTTCAATGCGCATTTCACTGCTCCTTGTTGGGGTGAGGTCGGCGGAGGACACTCTCGCCTCCGCTTACGATCCCCGGGCGGTGCTCGTTTTCGGATCCGCGGGCGGAGCGTTCGCCGCAGGGCTGATCAGCGGGTAATACACGTATCCCCTGATAGGGACGCGCGACTCCTGCGTCCGCTTCAACTCGTCGAAATCAACCTTCTTGTCCCACCAGATCGCTCGTGCTTCTTTTTGCGCGTCGGCAAGATGGGGATTCTTATGGAATAGGTCCCGCATGAATTTGGTGAGATCGGATTCGTACATGGCCTTGAAGGAAGGATCGATGTCTCTAACGATTTGATCATTTTAGCATTGTGGACGGTCTTTTTGCGCGCCCGCGCTCCGAGGGGCTCCGGCGCCACCACAAAGCGCGATGTCTTTGGCGCTGCGCCGGATTGTAGGTATCCTAGACGCTGATATCACTCTCCACTGCAACAGGCTCCATGATCGTCTACCGGTTGGTCTGCGACCAAAAGCATCAGTTCGAGGGCTGGTTCCAGTCCATTGAAGATTACGATCGCCAGAGCGAGGAGGGCGCGATTCTCTGCCCCATGTGCGAGAGCCTGCTCGTGTCGCGCCTGCCGTCCGCGCCCCACGTGCAGACCGCGCGCGACGCGCCTCCGGTCGACGCCAGGCGCGATGAGCCGATCGAGGTCCACAAACTTTTGCGGATGCTGCAGAGCATTACGGAGGATGTCGGCGGCGAATTCCCCAACGAGGCTCGCAAGATTCACTATCGGGAGGTGCCTGCGCGCAACATACGGGGGCGCGCCAGCCGGGCGGCCATCGAGGCACTGGAGGATGAGGGGATCGATGTGCTGTCCCTGCCCGATTTGCCCATCCTCCACTGAGGTCACTGGTGCACCTGATTCCACGGCGCCACAAAGCTCTCGCTCGCAGCCACCGTCGAT
>JBEVOI010000012.1:0-6213 GCA_040507665.1 Burkholderiales bacterium | reverse complement strand
ACCTCTGCGACATGTGCTTCATGACCAAATGCCCTATCTGCCGCCGCATCCCTGGGACCTCGACTTACCGCATCTGATCCTTCGGGGCCAGGGCGGTGAAACCGGAACGGCGGAACCAGACTCCGCGACGAGGCACTCAACAACACGGACCTCGTCGGGCAGTTTTCGGGAATTCCGATTGTCACCCGCACGGTGAATGCCGTGAACAGGATGCCCGCTGCCCGCGGCCTGATGGAGAAAGCGCTCGGCGTCGACCGGAAGGCCTGGATTCCGGAGTTTGCTCTGGAGCGGCTGCCTTCCCTCGCCCCCGAAAGCAAACCATTCCCAGCACGGGACGGCGAGCGGAGGCCCGGAAAGGTCGCCGTTCTCTAAACGTGTTACGCGCATTACAACGAGCCCGGAGTCGGCCTCGATCTCCTCACGATCCTCGACCACAACGAGATCCCTTACGTGCTGGTCGAGGAGAGGTGCTGCGGCTTGCCGCAGATGGAGAACGGCGAACTGCGAGGGGATTGAGAAGCGCAAGGATCACAATATCCCGCGCATTGCGAAGTACGCCCGCGACGCTTATGCGATCATGACGCCGATCCGTCGTGCACGCTCATGTTCAAGCAGGAGCTGCCGCTGATGCTCCGCGACGATCCCGACGTGCAGGCGGTGCGCGAGGCCATGTTCGATCCGTTCGAGTACCTCGTCTCCCGCCACAGGGACGGACTGCTCAAGACCGATTTCAAGACGTCGCTCGGCCGCGTGGCGTATCAGGTGGCTGTCATCTTCGCGTCCAGAACATCGGAAAGAAGACCGAAGCTCATTCCCGGTACGAGCGTGACCACGGTCGAGCGCTGCTCCGGCCACTCCGGCGCGTGGGGCACCAAGACAGCAGTTCCACTCCATGGATCTGGATCGATCGAACGACCAGAAGACCGCCTCCGTCCACTTTCTGCGCTTCGAGCTGCCCGCGCCCATGCGGGCGGCGCTTGCGGTTGGTGCGGGCCTCGCGATGGGAATCGACCATCCGAACTACAACGTCAAGGTCGCTATCGTCGATCCGAACTTGAGGACGTCTCTCCTCAGCGATCTGCGAACTCAACAGGTGCTCCTCCGAGGTCAAGCGGGTCCCGGAGTACAATCCATCGCGTAGCGATTCAGCTCCACGTTCTCACTCCACCCATGAAACTGGCTTCGATCCGGATCATTCTGGCAACGCTCGCGGCGGCCACGGCGCTGTGGGCGTGCGGTGGGAGCGACCGCTATCTTCGGGTCCCGGACCCGGATGAAGAAGGCGCAGACGCAAGCTCCGCCCGAAAGGAGGACAAGCTCACGTTGCCGCCGTTCCCGGCCGACGATCGCCTGATCCGTTTCGAAGTCGGCGGCGCCTCGCGCAATGATTTCTACGTTGACGCCACCTCGATTTCCGTCGGTGAGGACTGGGTGGTGCGTTACACGGCCGTGATCCGTTCCCCGGGCGGTGCCCAAAGTATTACCTACGAGGGTCTGGACTGCTCGGACTACGAGTACAAGCTCTACGCCATGGGGCGCGCGGACGGGACCTGGTCAGAGGTGAAACGTCCTGAGTGGCGACATCTCCAGTTCACCGAGATCAACCGCTACCGCATCGTGCTATTCAGCGACTTTTTCTGCCCGAAGAAAGTCCCGGTGGGGAGCGCAGGAGAGGCGGTGCGTGCCCTTCAGTCGGGTAGCCACATGCGGGCTTACGACAGCTACTGATTGCGGCGTCGCCCAAGTCGCTCTGCGTCTCGGGTCCGGCCGGTTGCGGATGCAACTTGACCATTCTCAGAGCAAGACCAGGTTGTCTCGATGGATCAGCTCAGGCTCGTCGATATAGCCGAGCTTGGCTTCGATCTCCGTGCTGGGCGTGCGCAGGATACGCCTCGACTCAGCGGCGCTGTAGTTGACGAGTCCGCGCGCGATCTCGCGCCCATCGGGATCGATGCAGCTCACGACCTCGCCACGCCCGAACTCGCCAGTGAGCGCGTGCACGCCGATCGGCAACAGGCTCTTGCCTTCATCGCGCAGCGCGCGCGCGGCGCCCGCATCGAGCTCGAGCCTGCCCCGCACCTGCAAGTGATCGGCGAGCCACTGCTTGCGCGCGGCGATGCTCGTCGTCGTTGCCACAAGCTCGGTACCGATGGATTCACCCTCCGCCAGGCGGACGAGCACACCGGGCTCGCGTCCTGATGCGATCACCGTATGCGCCCCACTGCGGGCCGCACGCTTCGCAGCGATGATCTTGGTCAGCATGCCGCCCCTTCCAATTTCGCTTCCAGCGCTGCCTGCCATGCGCTCCAGCGCTCGATCCCCGGCGGCTGCGCTGCGCACCAACTCGGCAGTCGCGTCCTTGCGCGGATCTGCCGTGTAGAGCCCTGCCTGATCGGTGAGGATGACGAGAGCATCGGCGTCGACGAGGTTGGTGACCAGCGCCGCGAGCGTATCGTTGTCGCCGAACCGGATCTCGTCCGTCACCACTGTGTCGTTCTCGTTGATTACGGGGATGACGCCGAGTTCCAGGAGCGTCCGCAGGGTAGAGCGAGCATTCAGATAGCGCTTCCGGTCCGCGAGGTCGTCGTGAGTGAGCAGGACCTGGGACGCAATGAGGCCATGCTTGCCGAAACAAGACTCGTAGGCCTGGACCAGTCCCATCTGACCCACTGCCGCCGCTGCCTGCAACTCATGGATCGCGTGCGGGCGCTTTATCCAGTTCAGGCGCCGCATACCCTCGGCGATGGCGCCGCTGGAGACGACGATCACCTCGCGGCCGCGCTGGGTAAGGGACGCGATCTGCTCGGCCCAGGCCGCGAGCGCGTCGTGATCCAGACCCTGACCTGAGTTGGTGACAAGACTGCTACCGATCTTGATCACGAGTCGGCCGGCGGCGGCGAGTACCGAGGCCATCAGCGGCGCTCCGCGCGCACACTACATCCGAGCTGGGAATCAGCCGCTTTTGGATTCGTGCAGATCATCTTGCGACTCGGCATCCGCATCCTCCGGGGGGCGTGCTGCGTCGAGGTGCGCCATGATGGCGAAGGACAACTCGCGGCATCCCTCTGCGGTAAGGGCCGAAATGGTGAAGGCGCGTTCGGGGCGGCCGAAGCGACGGAGGAAGTCTTCTACCCTTGCCGCGCGTTCCTCCCGAGGCACCAGATCGAGCTTGTTAAGCACGAGCCAGCGCGGCTTCTCGTCGAGCATCTCATCATAACGCCTGAGTTCCTGCGCGATCGCCTTCGCGTCACGGACCGGATCCGACGCAGGATCAACGGGCGCGACGTCCACGACGTGCAGCAGCAGACGCGTGCGGGCAAGATGGCGAAGGAACTGATGGCCGAGACCAGCGCCGTCGGCGGCGCCCTCGATGAGCCCTGGAATGTCGGCGATGACGAAGCTCCTGCCCTCGTCCACCCGGACGACGCCGAGGTTGGGATGGAGGGTGGTGAAGGGGTAATCGGCGACCTTGGGCCGTGCCGCCGAGACCGTGCGGATGAGCGTGGATTTGCCCGCGTTGGGCATCCCAAGGAGCCCGACGTCGGCAAGCACGCGCAGCTCGAGCGCCAGGCGACGCACCTCGCCGGGCTCACCGGGTGTGCATTGCCGCGGCGCCCGGTTCGTGCTGGACTTGAAGTGAACATTGCCAAGGCCGCCTTTGCCACCGCGTGCGAGGAGCGTCCGCTGGCCATGACGGCAAAGGTCGGCGACCACCTCCCCGGTGTCCGCGTCCTTGACGATCGTGCCGACCGGCATCGACAGGACGATGTCCTCACCACCGCGCCCGGTGCACTCGGCACCCATCCCGTTCTGTCCGCTCTTCGCCTTGTGCAGGCGCGCGAAGCGATACTCGACGAGCGTGTTGATGTTGCGGTCGGCGAGACCATAGACGCTGCCGCCGCGACCGCCGTCGCCACCATTGGGCCCGCCACGCGGAACGTACTTCTCGCGTCTGAAGCTCGCGATCCCATCCCCGCCCTTGCCAGCGTGGACTTCAATGGTGGCCTCGTCGATGAACTTCACGGTGGCAAGCAGAAGGGGAGCCGAAAAAAAGCCCTACCGCAAGCGATAGGGCGATCGGTATCGAGATCCGGATCAGACGGGAACGATGCTTACCAGCTTCCGGTTCGCCGGACCCTTCACGGAGAACTTGACCTGCCCATCGGTCTTTGCGAACAGCGTATGGTCTCGGCCCATGCCGACATTCTCGCCCGGGTGAACCTGGGTGCCCCGCTGTCGCACGATGATGCTTCCCGCCTTGATCACCTGCCCGCCGAAGCGCTTTACGCCGAGGCGCTTCGCCTGGGAGTCGCGGCCGTTCCGGGAACTGCCACCAGCTTTCTTGTGTGCCATGACTCTGCTCCTTGGATCGCGCTATACCGTGATCCCGTCTATGCGGATTTCAGTGTAGCTCTGGCGATGACCCTGAGACTTCTTGTAATGCTTGCGCCGGCGCATCTTGAAGATATGCACCTTCTCTCCCCGCCCATGGGAGACAACGGTAGCCTTGACTGAGGCGCCGGAAACCAGTGGATTGCCGAGCGACAAACTTTCGCCTTCCCCAACCGCCAGCACCTGGTCGAGAACGATTTCGCTGCCGACGTCCCCGGGGAGTTTTTCGACCTTGAGCTTGTCGCCGCTGGCGACTCGATACTGCTTTCCGCCGGTTTTGATGACCGCGTACATGGACCGCTCCGAGGAATTATGGTTGGGGTTGGGGTACTTTGAGAAACTCGATATTGTATCGGTCTTCGCGGCTGCTCTCAACCCCAACCCTGCTTTGGCGGGAACGATGCGCTCAGAGACGAAACGTGCTTGACCTGGTCGTAGCCGCTACGTAGCATTTCGCACTTTCCTCGCCCCTTCCGTGTCCCCCCTCGAAACGATTCGCGCCGCCATCGCAGACGACATGCGCGCGGTGGATGAGTCCGTTCGCCATCATCTGCGGTCAGATGTGCCCCTCATCCGGCAGGTGGCTGAATACATTATCGGCAGCGGCGGCAAGCGGCTGCGTCCGGCGCTGGTCTGCCTGTGGGCGCGCGCCCACGGCTATCAAGGTCGCGACCACTGGCAACTGGCAGCGGTCGTGGAGTTCATTCACACGGCCACGTTGCTCCACGACGACGTGGTGGACGCGTCCAAACTGCGCCGCGGCCGCGCCACCGCGAATGCTCTCTTCGGCAACGAGGCGAGTGTGCTGGTGGGCGATTTTGTTTATTCCCGGGCCTTCCAGATGATGGTTGGGGTGCAGAGCATGCGCGTGCTCGAGGTGCTCGCGGACGCTACCAACATCATCGTGGAGGGCGAGGTGCTGCAGCTCCTCAACTGTCACAATCCGGAGATCGACGAGGATCGCTATCTGCACGTCATCCGGTACAAGACCGCCAAGCTGTTCGAGGCCGCGGCTCGGATCGGCGCTATTCTCGGGGGCGCCAGCGCTGCGCAGGAAGAGGCGGCGGCCCGTTACGGCATGCACCTCGGGACCGCCTTCCAGCTCATCGACGATGTGCTCGACTACTCGGGGGACCTCGAAAGCACGGGAAAAAACCTCGGCGATGATCTCGCCGAAGGCAAGCCCACGCTTCCGCTCATTCACGCCATCGCGCGTGGCACGCCGGAGCAGTCGGCGCTCATCCGCAGCGCGATCGAGGGTGGAGGCTTCAAGGACTTCGGTCCGGTGCTCGAGACCATCCGCGCGACCGGCGCCCTCGAATACGCGCGCGAGCAAGCGCAGGCGGAAGCTCAGCTCGCCCTCGCTGCGCTCACGGATTTGCCGCGTTCAACCTACAAGGATTCTTTGTTACAATTGGGCCAGTTCGCAGTCACGCGCAGCTTTTAGCGAGACGTGCGAAGTGTCATCGGAGCCGGCAGCGCTGTTAAGGAACCACTGATCAATCCCACGCGGGCGCGACGGGGGCTTTCCGGGATGCATGGCGCGAAGCGAGGTGCAGCCGATATCGGGAATATCGGCCAGCCGAGCGACAAAGCCAGGCGCCCGGAAAGCCCCGTCCCTTCGGGTTTGCGCGAGAATGCGGCGCTGGCGGCGCCGGGCTCCTCGGCATCCTAGTCCAAGCTAGGACCTTCGTCGCCCGTCTAGCCATCATCCGCATTTCGCAACAAACGCGCTCCATCGGCGACTTATTCAGAGGTTCCCTAGGAGGGAGGCGCGGTGGGCGAGTCGGGGTGAACCGCAGTGTTGCGCGGGCAGGTCTA
>JBEVOI010000353.1:0-17380 GCA_040507665.1 Burkholderiales bacterium | reverse complement strand
TTCTGATGAGCACCGGGGGCGAGGACAGGACCATGGAAATGGTGGCGAACTGCGTCGCGTACTACGATGGAAAGAAGATTCGCGACATCACCGTCGAGGAGATCAGCGACTTCATCGAGCAGCCTGGAACCTTCGTCTGGCTCGGGCTCTACGAACCGGACGAAGCACTCATGCGCAAGGTGCAGGAAGAGTTCGGACTGCACGATCTTGCCGTCGAGGACGCGTGGCGCGCGCACCAGCGGCCGAAGCTGGAGGCCTACGGCGATACGCTGTTCGTCGTGCTGCATACGGCGCGCATCGCAGATGGCGAACTGGATTTTGGCGAGACCCACCTGTTTGTCGGTGCCCGCTACGTGGTCACCGTTCGCCACGGCGCGTCGTCCGCGTATAAGGACGTGCGCACCCGCTGTGAGGCAGAACCGGAGCTATTGGGAAAGGGTCCCGGCTACGTGCTCTACGCCGTTCTCGATTTCGTGGTCGACCAGTATTTCCCGATCGTCGGGGAACTGGAGGACGAACTCGAAGCGATCGAGGAGGGGATCTTCCGCTCCCGCCCCGACCGGGACGCCGTCGAGAACGCTTATGACCTCAAGTCGAAGATGATGCGGGTGCGGCGAGCGGTGCTTCCGGTAGTGCAGATCTGCAATGATCTGCCGAACCACCGCGCGCTGATCTCGGAGGAAATCCGGCCGTACTTTCGGGACATCTCGGACCATGCGCTGCGCATCCTCGATGTGGTGGACTCGGGGCGCGAGATGGTGGGCACCGCACTCACGGTGAACCTGACGCTCATCTCCATGAAGCACGGAGAAGTGATGAAGCGGCTGGCGGGCTGGGGGGCGCTCCTGGCAATCCCGACCATGATCGGCGGCATCTACGGCATGAACTTCGAACACATGCCGGAGCTGCAGTGGGCCTTCGGTTACCCGGCAGTGCTGGCAGTGATGGTCACCGTATGCCTGCTGGTCTACTGGAAGCTCAAGCGAGCTGGCTGGCTGTGACCGAGGTGGTCAGGAGCGGGCCGAAATCCAGCAGGGGATGGAACAGAGAGGCGGGCGTGCCGGAGTGGAGTGCGGCTTGCGAGGTGGCGCTACAGTAAGTAGACGGCGGGGAACGTCGCGGCGGCAAGCACCAGAACAATCCACTCTATATTGTTCTTCGCGAGCCAGCCCGTGAAATGCAGGATCAGGATGATGATCGCGACGACGTAAAAGGCGATGAGCGCCATGCTCTTGTTCCTCCGCAGCCTGTAAACTGGCACTACGCTAAGCTAGATTCATGCCTCGTTCCGGCCGCGAGGCTACCGTAATGGGCCGGTCGCGGCGCACCCGAACAGGCCGTCTCTAGGAGGAGGCAGACATGGCCCTGACGTTGACTTCGGCGGGTTTCGCTGCGGGCGGGCCGATCCCGCGCCGATTTACCTGCGATGGCGCCAATGCTTCGCCGCCGCTCGCATGGAGCGGGGCGCCTGCGGGTACTCGCAGCTTCGCGCTCATCGTGGACGATCCAGACGCCCCCGATCCCGAGGCGCCGCGCATGACCTGGGTCCACTGGGTGCTCTGCAACCTGCCCCCCGACTGCGCCGGGTTGCCGGAAGGGGTGAATCCGGCAGATCTGCCGGCGGGCGCGACCGAGGGGTTGAACGACTGGAAACGAACCGGCTATGGCGGCCCCTGCCCGCCGATCGGAGAGCACCGCTATTTCCACAAGCTCTATGCGCTCGATGCCCTTATCCAGGATCTGCGAAGGCCCGACAAGGCGACTGTCGAACGCGGCATGCGCGGGCACGTGCTCGCGGAGGCGGTGCTGATCGGCACCTACCGGCGGCCTGGATGAAGGCTGCCATGACAACCAGGGTCGCACCATGAGCCGCGACGATTGGGACGCCATCGTCATCGGCTCCGGCATCGGTGGCCTCGCCTGCGCGGCAGCGCTTGCCAAGTACAAGCATCGGGTCCTGGTGCTGGAGCAGCACAGCGTGCCGGGCGGCCTCACGCACACCTTCTCCCGCGAGGGATGGACCTGGGGCGTGGGCGTCCATTACCTGGGCGACATGGGGCAGGAGGACGAGGAGGAGGGCCTCCTCGAATGGATCTCCGGCAATACGATCCAGATGGCCTCCATGGGCGCGGTGTACGACACGATCCACTTCCCCGGTGGGTTCGTGACCCAGTTTGTGCGACCGGAGGAAGCGCTCAAGCGCGAGCTCAAGGAGAAGTTTCCGGCTTCGGTTGCGGAAATCGATGCATGGTTCGACGCCCTCCGCGCTGCCCAGAGCGCCGGTAACGCTGTCTTTGCGTTGCGTGCAATGCCGGACCCGATGGCCACCTTCTATCGGATGTGGAAGGGCGATACCATCGGCCGCTGGTGCGGCCGTACGACCGAGCAGGTGCTGCAGCAGATCATCAGCGACTCGCGTCTTCGGAGCGTGCTGGCATCCCAGTGGGGCGACTATGGCAGCGTCCCTTCCCGAAGCTGCTTCGGCATCCACTCCGTGGTCGTCAGCAACTTTTTCAATGGGGGCTACTACCCACTGGGGGGGGCGGCCGTATACGCGGAAAAGCTGACGCAAGTCATCAAAGCCGCCGGCGGCGAGGTGCGGGTGAACCATCGGGTTACCGAACTGCTGATGGACGGCGAAGCGGTGACGGGCGTCAGCACAGAGGCAGGGGAATCGTTTCACGCCGCCCGTGTGGTTTCCGATGTCGGGGCCCGCAACACGGTTGCCCGCCTGCTGCCGGAGCCGCTGCGCGATGGAGAGTGGGCGAGGGAAATCCTGGCGCTTTCGCCAGCCGTTGCCCATATCGGGCTTTACCTCGGTCTCGAGGGGGAGATCGGGTCGATGGGCGCCAGCGCGTCGAATCACTGGTTCTACGAAACCTGGGATCTCGAATCGTCCCTGTGGACCGATCCCCTCAAGCAACCGAACGCCCCGGCGCTCTATGTATCGTTTCCCTCCCTCAAGGATCCGAGCCACGACCCCGGTCCGCGCCAGCTGCACACGGCCGAGGTGTTCGCGTACACGGACTGGAGGCCCTTCGCCGCTTGGCAGGATTCGCGCCCCGGCAATCGTCCTGCCGCTTACCGAAAGTTGAGAACCCAGATCAGAAAGCATCTGGTCGCGCAGTTCGGCCGCTACTTCCCCGCGCTGGCGCCTCTAATCCGATACAGCGAGGTCTCCACGCCGCTCTCGACGACCGCGGTCACGGGTGCCCACGAGGGCGCGATGTACGGGCTCGAGGCCACGCCTTCGCGTTTCCTCTGCAAATGGCTGCACGCGAAGACTCCGGTGCAGGGACTTTACCTGGCAGGGCAGGACGTGGGGACGCCGGGCGTACAGGGCTCGATGATGGGCGGCATTCTCGCGGCCGCCGCCATCGAGCCGAAGCTGCTCAGCAGGCTCGGTTAGCGCGCAAGCCAGGGAGCTGACGCCCGGGCTACGCACGCCCGCGCTCACACGCTTTTCTTGGTCGCTTCCTCAGCTGCGGAGACCACCTTCGTCGCCTTTTCCGCCGCCGTCTTGGCCGCATCCACGGTCGCGTCCGCCACGGTGCCAGCGCCCTTGACCACGCTTGCCACCGCGCTCGTCCCGGCATCGACGGCCGTGCCCGCTGCCTTTGCAGTCGCCTCAGCGCTGGCTCTGGTGGCATCGGCAACCGTGCTCGCCATGGACTCGGCAGTCTTCATCGCGTTCGCGCTGGCTTCGGAGACGACGTTTACCGCCTTGCTCGCGATCTCGCCCGCCGACTTGGCCGCCTCCGCGGTTTGTCCGGCGACTGCCTCCGCTGTCTTCACCGCGCTCGATACCGCGCTGGCGCTGGCCTCGGCAGCGACCCCGGCGGCCTTGCTGGCCGTTTCACCGGCCGCCCTAGCGGACTCGGCGGTGAGGCCTGCGACCTTCTCAGCCATCTTCGTCGCTTCCTCGATGGCGCTGGTGCCCGCTTCGGTCACTGCGCCGAACGCTTTGCTCAGCGCGCCGGTGACGCCCGCGAACAAGCCGCCCAGGCTGCCCAGGCCAAGCAGACTTGCGAGGCCACTGTCGAGCCCCGACTTTACGAAGTCGCGCTGGCCTTCGAGGAGGGTCATGAAACCGTTCGTATCGAGCTTGCCTGCCGCGACCTGATTCTTGAGGAACCCGAGCAGAAGCGGCGCACCCATGGCGAACATTTTTTGGATCGCGCCACTTCCGAGTCCGCTCGCCGACGCGGCGGCTTCGGTGACCGAGCTAAACTTGTCGCCGAATAGCCCCTTGACGAGATTCGTACCGAGGGTCATCAGCTCGTTCGCCGCCGGCCCGCCGCTGAACATCTTCGTCATGCTCGCGCCGAGGTCGGTGCCGATGCTCGGGCTATTCATGGCATTCATGAGGCTCGTGGCGCCTGCGGGCGTCGACCCTTGCTGCATCACCGCGCCGAGTAGCGACGGAAACACAGTGCCCATGGCCGCCTTGGTCATGCCCTCCGATGCGCCGAGAAACTTGCCCGCCTGGGTGGCAAAGTCGCCGCCAACCGAGCTCATCATCATTTCGAGGATGTTGGTGCTCATGCTGTTCACTCCTTGCTGGTGTTGGGGTGGACGTGCCTATTGCCTTGCAGCTGTCGTTGCGGTTCTCCTTGCTTGCGGCAGGTCGCGAGTTTTCTCATTGCCGGCCCATACGGAATTTTTCCGAGATCTGCAATCCCGCAGTACCCGCGCTATGCGCTCACGGTGTTCGTATCGTACACGGAGTTTCCGGAATGATGCGAATCGAACCTGTCAGTGCGGATCACGAAGGCAGGACAGCTCACGAAGATCCGAGCGCCGAGCCCCGAGGGTCTGGAATGGGAACCTGACCGGCCTATAATCCACAAGGCGCTCCCGACGCCCTGGACTGGAGTCGATTCCGGATCGGAATTGAAGCACGGGTCGCCCGCGGTAGCGGTTCCGCCGTGACGCAGAGGTTGGCGTCGGGCGGTGGCGTTTTGCTGATGCAAAGGGAGGGTGCTGTTGCAGGCTCCGGCGCACAGTCTGACTCGTCTGACGGACTATCGGTCCGTCTTCGACGGCCTCGCCGATCCCGTCCTTCTTCTAGATCCTTCGGGCGTGTTGATCGAAGCGAACCCGGCGGCGCTCGCGGCTGCAGGCCGCTGGCTCAAACCCTCCCTGTCGCACGTGCTGAGCGAATCCGGATGGTGGCGATCGCCCGAGGCCCGGGAGCGCTTCCGCGCCGCGTTGGAACTGGCTGCGGGCGGTGAGCCCTCTCGCTGCGAGGCCGAGGTGCAGGGCGTCGGCGGGAGTCACCTCGTCGAGATGGCACTGACACCGATACTGACGTCCGATGGCCGTGTGAACCAGGTCCTCGCTCAGGCGCGGGACATACCCGTGCGCCATCGAGGAGACATGCCGCTGCGCGAGAGCGAGAAGCTGCTGCGCCAGATCACCGAGACCATCCACGAGGTGTTCTGGATGACCAACCCGCGCGGTGACAAGATTCTCTACGTGAGCCCCGGCTACCAGACCATCTGGGGCCGCAGCGTGGAGAGCGTGTATCGGAATCCCCCGTCCTTTCTGGAGGCCGTCCATCCGGAAGACCGCTCGCGGGTGGTCGCCGGGCTGGCGAGGCAGGCGCGCGGCAACCACGTCGAGGAGTTCCGCGTTCTACACCCTGATGGCACCGTGCGCTGGGTGCGCAACCAGGCCTTTCCGGTTCGCAACGAACAGGGCGAGGTCTATCGCGTCACTGGAATCGCCACCGACATCACCGAACAGGTGCAGGCCCGCGAGGAGGTCGGCCGCCTGAACCGGGAACTCGAGGCCCGCATCGCAGAGCGCACGCGCGAGCTCACGGCGGAGATCACGGAGCGCGGCCGCGTAGAGGAGGTGCTGCGGGCTCGCAGCGAGCAGCTCCTCGTCCACCGCGACGCCCTGCTCGAACTCGCCCGGCTCGACAAATCCGATTTCCCCGAGGCGCTGTACCAGATCCTCAAGGCCTCCGCCGAGACACTACAGGTGGAGCGCGTGAGCTACTGGACCCTTGCCGAGGACGATTCCACCATCAGCTGCGAGATGCTCTACCTGAAGAGCTACGGCGATGTCGATCATGCGTCGCGGGGAATCACGCTGGCGCGGGAGAACTATCCCCGCTACTTCGCCGCGATGAGCAGGGACCGTCCGATCGTCGCCCACCGCGCGAGGAAGAACGCCGCGACCGCGGAGTTCGGCGAGAGTTACCTCGGCCCGCTCGGCATCACGTCGATGATGGACGTGCCGGTCTGGTTCCATGGTCGGGTCCTGGGCGTGATCTGCCAGGAGCATGTCGGTGAGCCGCGGGACTGGATGCCGGAAGAGGTGGACTTCGCGACCTCGCTCGCCACGATGGCCTCACTGTCCCTGGAGACGAGCAACCGCCAGCAGCTCCTGTCCGCTCTGCAAAAGTCGGAAGAGAAGTACCGCAAGGTCGTGGAGAACGCCAACGAGGGAATCGTCGTCGTGCAGGAAGGCTATGTCAGGTTCGCCAATGCCAAGGCGGTGGAGTTCGCGGGGCGTTGTGAGGAAGAGGTCTACAGCACGCCGTTCCAGGAGATGGCTCATCCCGAGGACCGTGCCCTGCTCGTGGGCAATTACATGAAGCGGATGCGGGGAGAGCCGGCGCCGGAAGAATACGAGTTCCGCACGCTCGATCCGTATGGGCGGGTACGCTGGCTGTCAGTCCGCGCGGTCAAGACGGAATGGGAAGGACAGTACGGGAGCCTCAACTTCCTCACCGACATCACGGAACGCAAGCTCCTGCGGGACAACCTCGCCCAGACGCTGGCCGAGCAGGAGGCGATCCTGCAAACCTCGATGGTCGGCATCGTCTTTCTCGTGGATCGCCGCGTCCACTGGATCAACGCCACTCTCGAGCAGCAGATGCTCGGCTACAAAAAAGGTGACCTCATCGGGCACTTGAGCGAGGTGATCTATGCGTTCTCCGAGGATTACGAGCGCGTCGGCCGTGATTGCTATCCGCTGCTCGCTGCCGGCCAGAGCTTCGCTACTGAACTGCGCATGAAGCGCAAGGATGGATCGATATTTTGGTGCTCTTCCTCGGGCAAGGCGATCGATCCGACCAACGTGATGGCGGGCTCGATCTGGGTGCTGTCCGACATCACCGTGCGCAGGCAGCTCGAGGAGGAACTGTCGCACACCCTGGCCCAGCGTGAGGCGATTCTTCGCAGTACCCTTGTGGGTATTACCTTCACGGTCCATCGGCGCCACGTATGGGTGAACGAGAAGGTGGCGCATATGCTCGGATACCGCGTCGACGAGCTGATTGGACAGCCGTCGGTGATCCATTTCCCGGACGAGAAGACCTGGGCCGACTTCGGTGCCGTTGCCTACGCGGCGCTCGCACGGGGAGAAGCGTATACCGCAGAAATACAGATGAAGCGCAAGGACGGCACGCTCATCTGGTGTCAGGTCTACAGCGAGGCGATCGACCCGGAGGACCTCGGCAAGGGCACCATTTGGACCTTCCTCGATATCACCGACCAGAAGCGCGCGCAGGAGGACATTCGTCGTGCGTTGGCGAAGGAGCGGGAGCTCTCCGAGCTGAAATCGCGGTTCGTTTCGATGACCTCGCACGAATTCCGGACCCCGCTCGCCACGATCCTGTCCTCCGCCGAGCTGCTGCAGGATTATGGGGATCGGCTTCCCGCGGCGGAAAAGTCGGAACTCATCGACCACGTCAAGGCAGCGGTCGCACGCACGACGCAGATGCTCGACGACATGCTCGTCATCGGCAAGGCGGACGCGGGTCGGGTGGAGTTCAATCCAGAGCCGTTCGATCCGTGCGGTTTCTGCCTCCGCTTGCTCGACGAGATGCGGCGCGCGAGCAACGGCAGCCACGAGCTTTCGTTCGCCTCCCGCGGCTCGGAGGAGCCGCGCATGCTCGACGGCCAGATCCTGCGGCACGTGCTCTCCAACCTGGTGAGCAATGCCATCAAATACTCGCCCCGGGGCGAGATCGTTCGACTCGAGCTCGATTGCCGCGACGATGCCACCGTGTTCGAAGTAATCGATCATGGCATCGGGATTCCCGACGAGGATCAGGCGCGGCTCTTCGCAACGTTCACCCGTGGACGCAATGTCGCCAACATCTCGGGCACCGGGCTCGGCCTCGCGATTGTCAAGCGTCTGGTCGATCTGCACGGAGGCAGCATCAGCGTCGAGAGCAAGGTCGGGCACGGCTCCCGTTTCACGGTCCGCCTACCGGTCACGACGGCGCGCGCGCATGGCTAGGATTCTCGTCATCGACGATGAAACGCCGATCCGCGCCAACCTGTCGCGGATGCTCGCCATGGAAGGTCACGAGGTGGTGACGGCGGAAGACGGTCTGGCGGGGCTCGATTGCATTCGATTGCAACGGCCGGATCTCATCTTCTGCGACCTTGTCATGCCCGTCCTCGACGGCCATGGGGTGCTCGCGCAGCTGCTCGCGCGCACGGACACGGCGGCCATTCCCTTCATCTTTCTCTCCGCCAGCGCCGACCGGTCGGAGCGCGAGGAAGGCCTGCGCCGCGGCGCCACCGATTACCTCACCAAACCCTTTAACCTTGGGGAAATCCGTGACGCCATCGCGCGGTATCTTGTGTCTCCAGAGCAAGCGCCAGGGGCCCCGCGTGACGGCCAGTAAGGAAACGAAGGGCACGATACTCGTCGTGGATGACGATGCGCCGCTGCTGCGGCTGATCTCGCTTCGCCTGCGCGAGGAGGGCTACGGCGTGGTCACCGCGGAGAGCGGCGAGCAGGCGCTGGGGCTCATCACGGTGAAGCTCCCGAACCTCGTGCTGACCGATCTGCAGATGGGCGGCATGGACGGGCTCGCGCTCTTCGAGGCGATCCACCGGGACTATCCATCGCTGCCGGTGATCATCCTCACCGCGCACGGCACGATTCCGGATGCGGTTACGGCGACTTCGCGCGGCGTGTTTGGCTTTCTGACCAAGCCGTTCGAGGCGCGTGCGCTGGTCAGTCAGGTGGAGCGTGCGCTGCGCGTCAGCGGACCCGCGGTCGCGGCGCTGGGTGCATTGCCCGATGCCGCGTGGCGTGGGGAGATCGTGACCCGCAGTCCGGCCATGGAGGAAGTGCTGCAGCAGGCGAAGATGGTGTCCGCCACCGACGCGAGTGTATTCATCTACGGCGAGAGCGGCACCGGCAAGGAGCTGCTGGCGCGTGCGATCCATCGCGCAAGTCGCCGCAGCGGATGCGAGTTCGTCGCAGTGAACTGCGGTGCGATACCGGAGCCGTTGCTCGAATCGGAGTTGTTCGGCTACGTGAAGGGCGCTTTCACTGGCGCCACGCGCGATCACAAGGGTCTGTTCCAGGCGGCCCACAGTGGCACGCTCTTCCTCGACGAGATCGGGGACATGCCGCTCGCGCTGCAGGTGAAGCTACTGCGCGTCCTGCAGGAACGACAGGTTCGTCCGGTCGGCGCGGTGGCGAGCGTGCCGGTCGATGTGCGCGTGGTGTCCGCTTCCCATCGCAATCTGCAGGATGAGATGAACGCGGGGCGCTTCCGCGAGGACTTGTACTACCGCCTCAATGTCGTTTCGCTCTCGCTGCCCCCGCTCGCGCAGCGGCGCGAGGACATTCCTCTCCTCGCCAATCATTTTCTGCAGCATCTCGCGGAGCGGTACGGAAAGAACGTGGCCGCGCTGGCGCCCGATGCCCTGGAGCTCATGCTTGCGGCATCGTGGCCAGGCAACGTGCGTCAGCTTTTCAATGTGGTGGAGCAGACGGTCGCGCTTTCGATGACACAGCTGGTGCCGGCGTCGCTGGTCCAGCGCGCGCTGCAGCAGGCGGCTGCGAACCTGTCATCCCTCGACGAAGCGAAGCGCCGGTTCGAGCGCGACTACCTTGTGCAACTCCTCAAGATGACCCGGGGCAACGTGTCCCAGGCCGCACGGCTCGCGAAGCGAAACCGCAGCGACTTCTATTCGCTGCTCGCCCGCCACGAGCTCGACCCCGGGCAGTTCAAGTCCTCCGTCGAGTAGCCCGCCTTCTGTTGGCCTTCGCCAACACTCCAACAACTTAAAGCAATCAAGCAGTTGCGTTTGTACGGCAGTCCGACTGTTGGTCCAGACCAACGGCCGCGAACCTCGCACGCCGTCGAGAAACTGATCTAGTTGATTGAAATAGCAAGGGAAATGTCCTCTGGCACGACGGCTGCGAAGTAAACGCCCGAATGCAAGGCCTATGGAGTACCGGGCCGAGCGGCGAAGAAACCGAACGACGCACGCGCAACGGAGGAAGAAATGGACTCGAATCAGCTGGACGTCGTGTCACTGGCACTGAAGCAAATTGGACACTCGTCCAACGCTGCGGCCAAGTGCTTTCTCGTCCGGCTCGCGCAGGTCGATCCCGCGCTGTCCAGGGTGTTCGGCGGCGCCGGCACTCTCGCGTGCGCGCGGCTGCGGTTGCTGGCGCGGGCCGCCGAAGTCGGAAAAGACGCGGCGGTATTGCGCAAGCTCGCGCGGCGCTGGCGGCCATTCCCGATCGGGTATCGGGATTACGCGACGGTGGGCGCTGTGATGCTCTGGACCCTGCGCGAAGTAATGGGCGCCGGGTTCACGCTAAAGGCGCGTGACGCATGGCTCTCATTCTTTCGCCGGGTGGTTCTTCTGCTGCGCGGCGCGGCGCGGACCGATCTGCAGCATGCTGCGTAAGCGTTCGATCAACGACACGAGATGTTTTGAGTAAGGAGTAAACATCATGAACTCTCACACCACTTCAGATCCGGCAACGTTTGCTGGCCGGTCCGCGAGCCGCCGTCGGGATCCGCTTCAGATTCCGGTTGAGTTGGCGTCCAAGGAAGATACCCGCCTGGCGCGCATCCTGGAGGCGACTCGAGAGGTAGTGCTTTGGCTGGCCATCGTGTTCGTCGCCGCGACTGGGGCGTTGTTCGTCGGTGCCATGGCGCCTGAGCTCAGGGCGGCAGTACCCGATCAACCGCGCGAGAGTCCCGCGATCGTGCAACCTGCGCCGCAAGCGGGCGAGGTGCGGGAATGGTATCTGCCCGACGTGCTCTTCAACGACAAGGCCGAGCCGGCGGAACCGATCGAGGCGTTTTGACGAGCGATTCGGGCGGCAGGAAAAAGGCGAAACCTCTCTGAGGTCCGAACAGGTTCAGGAACACGCGCATCACGTCGCCAGTCCCGGGCGGATGCGTGTGGCTTTACGTCGGCAGTGGATTCCCGACCAATGGGACCGACACTTTAACTTAACTCAACTCTCACCGAGGAGCACGCAATGAAATCAATCCGCCATTCCCACCTCTGCATGGCTGCCGCGGTCGCGGCGGTGGCTGCTCTGTCCGGCCCGGCCCATGCCGAGTCGACAGTGTTGACCGACAGCGCCGGCATGACCGTTTACATTTTCGACAAGGATAGCGCCGATCGCAGCGCCTGCTACGGTGGCTGCGCCGCAACCTGGCCGCCCGTGGCTGTCGACAGCATGCCCACCGGCTCGCAGTTCAGCGCCATTTCCCGCGACGACGGGACCAATCAGGTGGTCTATCAAGGCAAGCCCCTCTACCTGTTCGCTGGCGACAGAAAGCCCGGCGACGTGAACGGCGACAACGTGCAGAACGCGTGGCATGTGGTCCCGAAGAGCGGTGCCAAGAAAGCCGCGCAGCCCAGCCCTGCTGCCAGTTCCTATGGCAGCGGCTACGGCTACTACTAGCCCTTCCTCTCCTCGAGAGCAACGGACATGAACAGACCACTCCCTTTTATCGCGGTGATTGCCGGCCTTACGCTGATCGCCGCGGGAGGAGACTGGGCATTGGGCCACGCCGGCGCGCCACAGGCAACGGCGCCGACCCCGGTTACAGCGCCAACGCGTCCCGTCGTGAGTACCGCGCCGGCTGACCCCGGCAGTTGGTATTTCCCCGCTCAGTTCGTGAACCAGGCGAAGGACATCGAGGCTCCTGTGGCAGCGTTCTAGAGGGAAGAGAGAAGACATCCATGAATGTTAAGAACCTGGATCTTGTCGCCTGGTCGCTTGCCAGGATAAGGGCCCTGGCACACGCGCCGGCGAAGGTGTTCCTGTCGCGGCTGGCCGAACTCGATCCGACGTTGCTGCCCTTGTTCGGGAACATCGGCACGCACGATCGCCGAGCGCTCGCCCGCGTGCACGTGCTCGCGTCGGCCGGATTCCGCAACGAGGCAGCGCCGGCGCTGTTGCGCGATCTTGCGCAGCGCTGCAGGCAGCGAAAAATCGGCTATCGGGACCAGGCCGTGATCATGTCCGCTGCCCTGTGGACGCTGCAGCACCTACTTGGCACGAGCTTCACGCGGGCCGACCGGGAAGCCTGGATCGCATACCAGCAGCACCTGCTGCTTGCGCTTGAACGCGCGGCGCGGGTTATGAGCAGCAGACCGCGTGGCCTGCACCCCAATTGACGCGCGTCAATTTCGACGAAGGAAGGGACATCGTCCGTTCGCAATAGATTGCACTTGCGCATTCAGAGGTCCCCTGATTGTTTCACGAGCACTCATGGAGACCGTAGACATGACACCGAATCAAGTCGACCTTGTAGAGATGAGCTTCGAGCGCGTCCGCCCCATCCGTGAGGCTGCGGCCGCTCTCTTCTACCAGCGACTGTTCGAGCTCAACCCAAGCTCCGCGGACTCTTTCGGCGTGACCTCCAGGAGCAGGGGCACATGCTGATGCAGGTGCTGCATGTGGCGGTGGCGGAGCTCGATCGCGTCGCGGCGCTTGTGCCCACTCTGCGGGAACTCGGTCGGAAGCACGCGGGATATGGCGTTGCGCACGATGACTACGACACCGTAGGCACGGCGCTGCTACGGACACTGCAGCAGCGTATCGGCGCGAGTTTCACCGGTGAGGTGTGCGAGGCCTGGACCGGAGCCTATGCCGCGCTTGCGGGAAGCATGCAGGAAGGAGCCAGAACGGCTTTGATGCAGGCTGCATAGGAGCGCTTCTCCGACGCCAGCCGTTCGAATGTCCCGCGACGATCTCGCGGGACTTTCATGCCTGTTTTTCGGCGACGCCACCGCAGTCTTCCTTCACGCGTTGTCCGATCCATCCTTTTCCGTCGCGCCTATAATCTCCTCCTGTCGCGCAATCGGTGTGGCAGCACAATGCCCGCCGCCGTGCCGAGGGCGCGATCCATACGATAACCACAGGGGAGGATGACGATGAACGATCTGAAGATCGGGGCGGACGTGCTGTTCATTCTGCTGGGAGCGATTCTCGTGCTCGCCATGCACTCCGGATTCGCGTTTCTCGAGCTCGGTACCGTGCGCTCGAAGAACCAGGTGAACGCCCTGGTGAAGATCCTGTGCGACTTCGCGGTCTCGACCGTGGCGTATTTCTTCGTCGGCTACCTGATCGCCTACGGTACCGGCTTCCTTGCGGGCGCCGAAGAACTCGCGCAAAAGGGTGGCTACGACCTGGTGAAATTCTTCTTCCTGCTCACCTTTGCCGCGGCCGTGCCGGCGATCATCTCCGGCGGCATCGCGGAGCGCGCGAGGTTCAATCCGCAGCTGATCGCGAGCGTGTTGGTGGTCGCGCTGGTGTATCCCTTCTTCGAAGGCATCGCATGGAATGACCACTTCGGGGTGCAAGCCTGGCTGGAAGCGCAGTTTGGCGCGAAATTCCACGACTTCGCGGGCTCGGTGGTGGTGCACACGATGGGGGGCTGGATTGCGCTCGTGGCGGTGCTGCTGCTCGGAGCGCGACGCGGACGCTACACAGCCGAAGGTCAAATGGTCGCCCAGCCGCCGTCGAGCATCCCCTTCCTGGCGCTCGGCGCATGGGTGCTGTCGGTGGGATGGTTCGGTTTCAACGTGATGTCGGCACAGACCATCGACAAGATCAGCGGGTTGGTCGCGCTGAACTCGCTCATGGCCATGGCGGGAGGCACGATCGCCGGGCTTGTGGCGGGCAGGAACGATCCGGGTTACGTGCATAACGGGCCGCTCGCAGGATTGGTGGCGATCTGCGCCGGCTCCGACCTGATGCATCCGGTCGGCGCGCTCGCGACCGGCGCGCTAGCCGGAGCCCTCTTCGTGTACATGTTCCCGTTCACCCAGAAGCGGCTGAAGGTCGACGACGTGCTCGGCGTGTGGCCGCTGCACGGGCTGTGCGGCGCGTGGGGCGGCATCGCCGCAGGCATATTCGGCGCGAAGGCGCTGGGCGGTCTCGGCGGTGTGAGTCTGGGGGCGCAAATCGCAGGCACGCTCCTGGGCGTCGCCGTCGCGCTCGTCGGCGGGCTTCTTGTTTACGGTGCCCTGAAGGCGACGGTAGGCATCCGTCTGGACGCGGAGGAAGAGTTCAACGGGGCTGATCTCAGCATCCACAACACGAGCGCGACGCCGGAGCGGGAGGCGGCGGGGTGGTGACCGCGCACGCTTCGCGAATTTCCTTGCGTCCGTGGATGACGTCGTGGCCAACCGCGAGCCGGTAATCCTCGCGGTTGCCCCCACCGGTGCCTACCGCACCAAGCAGGACCATCCCCGCTTGCCCGTCACAATCGCGGAGATCGCCGATTGCGCGGCAGCCTGCCTTGAAGCAGGCGCGTCGCTCATCCAGCTGCACGTGCGCGACCTGAAGGGCCAGCATCTGCTCGATCCTGCGGCGTATCGCGAAGCCACCGGTGCGATCCGGCGCGCCGTGCGCGACCGGCTGGTGGTGCAGATCACGACAGAAGCCGCGGAACGCTACGGCCCGGCCGACCAGATGGCGCTCGTGCGGGAGGCACGACCGGAGGCGGCGACCGTCTCGCTTGCCGAGCTGATCCCGAATCCGGGTTACGAGACGGAAGCGCAGCGCTTCTTCGAGTGGTTGTTCCGCGAGCGGGTCATCGTGCAGTTCGTCGTTCGTGATGCCGACGGGCTGCGCCAGTACCAGGATTGCCGGAAGCGCGGCGTGATTCCGCCAGCTCCGCATCTGGTGCTCTTCGTCGTCGGCAGCCGTGCCGAGCCCGCGGTGCCCCGTTTGCTCGCGCCTCTCGTCGCCGCCCTAGACAACGAGACACCGTGGGCGGCGTGCGCGTTCGGCCCGGACGAGCATGCCGCAACCCTGGCCGCGGCGGCGCTCGGCGGGCACGTGCGCGTCGGCTTCGAGCACAATCTTCATCTCAAGGATGGCAGCCTCGCGCCCGATAATGCCGCGCTGGTGTGGCAGGCCCGCGCCGGGATCGAAGCGCTCGGCCGCGGGCTGCTGGATGCGGACGGAATCCGGGAGCGCTTCATCGGTTGAAGCTTCTCTCGGCCGACCCATGCGTTTCGCGCTTGTACTCCCGAACGCAAAGAGCGGTGGGACAAAGGGCACGGGGTTGTGACGGAGGCTGGACCGCTCGTATATACTTGCGCCGTGATGCGTTCGATTGTTTCCATCCTTCTCCTCCTGCTGGTTTTTGCGCAATCCAGCTTTTCAGCTGCCGCAGCCTACTGCGGGCATGAATCCGCTGCCGGTTCGTCGCAGCATTTCGGGCACCACGATCACCAGCACTCGGACGCCAATGCGGGAGACGTTCCAAGCAGTCCTACCGACCTCGATCCGGACTGCAGTTTCTGCCACCTTGGGTTTCTCAAGACGATTTCGCAAGAAAGCGCCTACGTTGTTCCGCTGCGAGCCAGCGCGCCGGTACCGGCGTTCCGTCCGATGCCGGTGTCGCTCGTTCCAGGCCTTCCCATCCGTCCCCCTATTGCCTCCGCCTGATAAGGCGAATCGGCAGCCCGCTATCTACCGACTGAGCGCACGGCCCTAGTGCCGGCGTCGGGCCGTTCCGATTCGCACTGATCGTTTCGGCGGACGTTCTCGCCGAAGCGCTTCCGATGACCGGCTTCCACATCGCCGAGGCGAGCTGACTTGCTTGTCACGCCACGGCGATCCATCTGACTTGAGGATTACGCATGGCTCATCGCGTCGAATTAGGCGCTTGGATGCGTGCCGTCGCAGGTAATCGTGTGTCCTTTCGCGAGCTCGCACTCGTCGCCACGCTCAATCTCTCGGCGTCAGCGCATGCCGGACTCACGCTCGATGAAGCGTTTCGCATCGCGGAGTCCGCGAACCCTGCGCTCCAATCGGCCCGCAGTACACGCGCTGCTGCAGAGGGCGTGGTGAGCGAAGCGTCAGGATTGCTGTTCAACAATCCTGTGGTGGCGGGCGACTTCGTGCGCCGTCAGGTGAGCGGCAGCGCTCCAATCGTCGATCAGGCGATCCTGGGTCAGACGTGGGGAGAGTGGGGCGCGGGGCTCTCGCAGACGTTCGAGGTTGCTGGGCAGCATGGGTACCGGCGGGATGCGGCCAAGGCCGGCTTCGATGCGGCGCTTCGCAACATCGACGCGGTGTTGCGCGCGCTGCGCGCGGACGTAGAGCGCGCTTTCGTCGTCGTGCTGGCGTTGCAGGCGCGCATCGACATCGAGCGCGAGGCTTTGCGGGTGGCGGAGGACACCGCCGAGGCCGTGCGCAAACGCGTCAGGGCGGGAGAGGACTCGAAGCTGGAGGGCAATCTCGCCTCGATCGAGGCCGAGCGCGCGCACAACCAGCTGCGTCTGCTCGGCGAGCAGCTCACCAGCGCCCGCACAGTGCTCGCTTCGTTGCTGCAGCTTCCGCCATCCGATCTTCCGGAAGCGATCGGCGAGCTCGCTCCGGGACCGGCGCCTTATACCTTCGAGACCTTGCTCGAGGCCGCCGCCACCCGTCCACAGCTGCGCACGCTCGAATCGCGCGAGCGCGCAGCGCGCAGCCAGTTGGCGCTGGAGCAGGCGGCGGTCTATCCGGACGTCACGCTCGGGGTGGGCATGGGCCGCGAGGGATTCAACGACGCGCGCGAGCGGCTCACCCTCTTCAGCGTGTCGGTGCCGCTGCCGCTCTTCCGGCGCAACCAGGCCGGCATCGGACGCGCATCCACGGAACTCGCGCAAACACAGATCGAGCGACAGGCAGCGCTGCGCGATGCGCGCGCGCAGGTGGTTGCGTTGTGGCGGAACCTGAAGAGCCTGCGCGCTCGCGTCGAACGTCTGATCGAGTCGGTGCAGCCCAAGCTCGAGGAGAACCTGCGGCTGTCTTCCACCGCGTTCCGTGCCGGCGAGCTCGGACTGGTCGAGCTGCTGCTGGTGAACCGCCAAGTGCTCGATGGCCGGCGCGATCTGCTCGATGCGACGACCGAGCTGCGCCTCACGCGCGTGGCGATCGAGGAGGCCGCGGGATGGACGGACCCGCGCGGACAACCCTAATGAGCTCGAGTGGAAACGCCATGACGCACGTCCTGCTACCTTTGTTGATTCTGCTCGCTGTTACCGCATGCGGCGATCGTGAGGCGGCGAAACCCGCGGTCGAGGCGAAGACGGCTGCAGCGAGAGAAGCCGCCATAAACCGCGCCGAGGGCGAG
>JBEVOI010000084.1:0-7037 GCA_040507665.1 Burkholderiales bacterium | reverse complement strand
CTCGCCCGGCGACTCCTCGAGCAGCTCCACGTTGAGGCCCTTGCGCTCGCAGAACTTGAGGTACATGCGTTCGAGCATCGCGGCCCAGTCCTGCGCCTCGGTGCCTCCGGAGCCGGACTGGATGTCGACGAAGCAGTTGTTGGGGTCCATCGGGTTGGAGAACATGCGGCGGAATTCCAGGCCGGAGACGGCTTCCTCGATCGCTTCGACGTCGGACGCCAGCGTCTGCAGCGCCGCCTCGTCTGCCTCCGCCCGAGCGAGGTCGAAGAGCTCCCGCGTGTCGGCGAGATCCCGGTCGAGCTGCTGCAGGGTCAGGACGACGAACTCCAGCGACTTGCGCTCGCGGCCCAGTTCCTGGGCACGCTTGGCATCGCTCCAGACGTCCGGATCCTCGACCTGCCCGATGACTTCCTTCAGCCGCGCCTGCTTGCCCTCGAAGTCAAAGATACCTCCTGAGCTCTGCGGCTCGGTCGGTGAGCTCCGACAGCTGATGGTCGATTGCGTTCAGGGCTTCGGCTTCCATTGGAGTACCTCGTCGGAGATTCGGGCCTTGTGGGCCCGCAAGAGCGCGGAAGTATAGCGCAGCCGTGCACGGCTGCGTCACGCCAGAGCGCCGGGGACCGTCAGACCCACCAACGCCCCGAAGCCGATGGCGAGCATGGGCAGCCCGCAGGATCGGGCCAGCCGGCTGCCGCCAATCGCCATGACGATACCAAGCTTGAATACAAGGTTGGCGAGAAGCGCGAGGGCGATAGCGATGGCCGCCTCGCGCGCGTGCAGCTGCCCGAGCTCGAAGAGCCGCGCAGCGGAGAGCGTGATCGCGTCGACGTCCGTGAGACCCGACACCGCAGCCACTGCATACAGCCCTTCGGCGCCGAACAAACGGTTCAGCCACGCCGCCAGCACGAGCACGATCGCATAGGCGGCGCCGAAGACGAGCGCCGTGCGGATCTCTGTCGGATTCGTCACCTGCGGCATGGGCGTCCCGCCGCCATGGCCAATGCCTCGCCAGCGCAGCAGGGTAGCTGCAAAGCCGGTCGCCAGAGCAGTGCCCAGAACCGGCGCCAGCGCCGGCAGCACGCCGGGTGCAGCGAAAGCGATCAGCACGCCGATGCGCACGAGCACCACCAGGTTCGCCAGCAGGATCACGACTGCGCTGAGAGCGGTCATATCTTCCTGGTTGCGGGCGTGGCGCGCATAGACCGTGGTGGTGGCCGTGCTGGATACGAGTCCCCCGAGCACTCCGAGGAGCGGGGCGCCCGCGCGCGGACCGAAAAGGCGCAGCGCGATGTAGCCGGCAAGGCTCACGCCGGCGATGAGCACCACCATCAGCCAGACCTGGTGCGGATTGAGCGCGTCAAAGGGCGGATAGCCCCGGTCCGGGAGAATCGGCAGCACGACGAGGGAGAGCACCGCGAACTGCAGAATCGAAACGAGATCGGTCCGCGTGAGACGCTCGGTGAGCCCCTTCAATTCGGTCTTGAAGTACAGCAGTATGGTGCTCACGATGGCGAGCATGAGCGCCAGCTTGGCATGCCCGAACCACACGACGGCGCCGAGGCAGAAGGCGACCAGCACCGCGGCGACGGTCGTGGTGCCCGGATCGGCCTGCGCCGCGTCGTCCTGGAAATAGGCGGCGATGATCATGAGCCCGGTGGCGAGCAGCGCCACGGCGAGAATCCACGGTGAGCCCGTTTTCTCCGAGAGCATCGCCGACAGCGTTCCGAATAGCGACACAAGTGCAAAGGTGCGCAATCCCGCCTTCGCTTCCGGACGGCGCTCGCGCTCGAGGCCAATCAGCAGTCCGATGGCGAGGCTGGTCGCGAATGCGGGAAGCTGCTCCAGGCCTTCGTCGACGAGAAAGCTCAGGTCCATGGGGATTCGGTGTGGGCCTGCCAGTGCTCGACGTTGAGCTGCAGCGAGCGCGCGCCATTGAACTCGTTCACGTTCAGCCGATAAACCGCGCGGATCTCATCGGGTAACGGCTCGGCGCGAGAGAACAGGATTGCGGCGAAGCGGTGCGGCCCGCGGGCCAGCCGGAGTTTGAGATGCTTGCCACCGACGATGCGCTGTTCGACGACAGCGAACATGTCGTCGAACAGCGGTGCCGCGAATCCCTGGCCCCAGGTCTGCTCTTCCAGATGTGCTGCGAGGTCGAGCGTCGTGTCCTCGGGCGCGAGACTACCGTCGGTCTCGATCTCCTGCTCGAGATCTGCAGGCGTAAGGAGCGCCCGCGTCGTTTCCTCGAATGCGGCAGCGAAGTCGGCGAATCGCGGCTCGGCGATCGAGAGCCCAGCTGCCGCTGCATGCCCACCGAAGCGCAGGATGAGCCCCGGGTGGCGCTTCGAAACGAGATCGAGCGCATCGCGCAGGTGCAGCCCGTGGATGGAGCGGCCGGAGCCTTTGAGCTCGCCGTTGCTGCCGCGGGCAAACGTAATGACGGGGCGGTGGTAGCGATCCTTCAGGCGTGAGGCGAGGATGCCGATCACTCCCTGATGCCAGTCCGGATCGAAGAGCGCGAGGCTGTAGCTGTCGCCGGCGCGCACCTGCGCCAGTACCGCGAGTGCGGCCTCCTGCATGTCGGCCTCGATCTCGCGGCGTTCGCGGTTCAGCGCATCGAGCTGGCGCGCGATGCTCGCCGCGCGCGTCGGATCGTCGGTGGTGAGGCCGTCGATGCCAAGCGCCATGTCCTTCAGCCGTCCTGCAGCGTTCAGGCGTGGACCTGCCACGAAGCCGAGATCGTAGGTGCCGGCTCGAAGCGGGTCGCGGCCGGCGGCTCGGAAGAGAGCGGTGACCAGTGCGGAGGCTTTGCCCGCGCGAATGCGTCGCAGACCCTGATGCACGAGGACGCGGTTGTTGCGGTCGAGTTTCACCACGTCGGCGACGGTGCCGAGCGCGAACAGATCGAGCAGCTGAGCGAGATTGGGCTCGGCTTTCGACGCGAACGCGCCGCGGCGGCGAAGCTCGGCGCGCAGGGCGAGCATCAAGTAGAACATCACCCCCACGCCCGCGATGCTCTTGCTCGGGAATGTGCACCCGGCCTGGTTCGGATTCACGATGCAAAGCGCATCGGGCAGATCGTCGCCGGGTAGATGGTGGTCGGTGACGAGCACGGGAATGCCGAGCCGCTTGGCTTCCGCGACGCCTTCGACGGAGGCAATGCCGTTGTCGACGGTGATGATGAAGTCGGGCTTGCGTGCGGCTGCAAGGCGCACGATCTCCGGTGTGAGCCCGTAGCCGTAGTCGAAGCGATTCGGCACGAGGTAATCGACGGTTGCGCCGAGCGTGCGCAGCGCGCGCACGCCGACTGCGCAGCCTGTGGCGCCGTCGGCATCGTAATCCGCGACGATGAGTAGGCGCCGCCCGTCCCGCATTGCATCCGCAAGTATCCCGGCCATCGCCTGCGCATTCATCATGGAGTCGAACGGCAGCAGCGTGCCAAGCTCGTGGGCGAGGTCGGATGCCTCTGTGATGCCGCGTGCGGCGTAGAGGCGGGCGAGCAGAGGCGGGACCCCGTGCTGCTCCAGCGCCTGTTTTGTTTCGGAGGCAAAGGGGCGGGTCAAGATGCGGGGCATGGTCGCCGCGTCAGGCGAAGGAGGAGAGCGGGCGCGCGCCACGCCAGAGACACCACAGGCTGGCGCGGGTGGCCTCGAAGCGGACGCCGCCACTCGCGGTGAACGTGACGATGCGCAGCCCATTGATTTGTCCCGATTTCAGCGCGTCGAGCAGCGGCGCGAGGATGTCGCGTTCCAGCCGTTCCAGCGCGGTGCTCCATGCTGCGTCACTCGCATACGCCCGCGCCGCGTCGAGCGCGTTTTCGTACACGAGCAGATCACCTCGCGATTGATCGCCGAGCCAGCGGCGAACGTCGGTCGACGGCTCCAGCGCCGCACAGCCAGCGGCAAGGGCGAGCCCGCGCGCCAACGGATCGCCTGCAATCAGGGCGGAGTACGGACGCTCGAGCCCCGTGGGAAGCGTGCCGGCGCCCCACAGCCAGACGCTGTTTACTGGCAGCTCACCGCGCGCCTCGCGCTCTTCGTTGACGGGCAGGGTGTGGAGAAGCATCTGCAGTTCGTTGAAAATCCGGTGCCACGCGAGGGCATCGGGGCCCTTTGGCAGAAGCAGGTCGATATGCCGCCCCATCGCGGCAGCAAGCGGCGTGGTCGTGATCGCTGGCAACGCGGGCACCCGCAGATACCAGCGTTCGGGCCGCAGCGGATAGAAGACGAAGCCCTCTCCGGAAAAGTGCCGGTTGAGTGCATCGCTTAGATTCGCCGCCTCGATTTGCGAAATCGAGAACAGGCGGTGATCGGCGAGAATCAGCTGGTCGCGGCTCACGCGCAGATGGACCGGGTCTACGCGCAACCAGCACGCGTCCCCCGGATGGCCGGCGTCGCCCAGAAGCGAGAGCGCCCCAGCGGGCCAGTCGGCACCGGGCGGGACGCCAAAGCGGCGCATCAGCCAGTCGACCGCGTCGGTCTCCGGCACGGTCTGTCGGTCACCCCGCGCGAGCAGGATCTCCAACGCAGGAGTCCGAGGTACCGGCACTCCGTGCGCGCCGGGGGGCGGGAGGAGCCCAGGCAGCAGGACATCGACCACGGATCGCGGAGCATCGGCCATGTTTTGCCGCAGAGTCTAGCATCTGAGCATGCGAAACTCCGCCTTCTCTTATACTGGAGTCCATCGCAATTCCGGCTAACTCGACGATGCGACAGGAACGACACGAGCTTTCGATCTCCACCCGAGGTCGGGGGCTCTACGACGTTACGGACCAGGTCCGGCATTGGGTTTCCGCGCGCGCCGTTCGCGCGGGCCTGCTGACGCTTTTCATCCGGCACACTTCAGCGAGCCTGCTGGTGCAGGAGAACTACGATCCCGAAGTGCAGCGGGACCTGGAGCGCTTTTTCGCGAAGCTGGTGCGCGATGGTGACCCGATGTTTGAACATACCATCGAGGGCCCCGACGATATGCCTGCGCATGTGCGAGCGGCGCTGACCCAGACAAATCTCTCCATTCCGGTCGTCGACGGTGAGCTCGCGCTTGGCACATGGCAGGGGCTCTATGTCTATGAGCATCGCACGTCGGGGCACGACCGCCGCGTCCTGCTACACCTGATCGGCGATTGACAGCGGCGGCGTCTGGCCGCGCCGGCGGCCCTGTGGCACACTTGCGCCTTTGCCGAACGGGCCCCCCGCTTGCAACCCTACGAGCTCTTCATCGGCCTCCGCTACACGCGGGCCAAGCGCCGCAACCAGTTCATCTCCTTCATCTCGCTCACTTCGATGCTCGGCATCGCCCTAGGGGTTGCCGCGCTCATCGTCGTGCTCTCGGTCATGAACGGATTTCAGAAGGAACTGCGCGCGCGCATTCTCGGCGTTGCCTCCCATGTCCAGATCACTGGTGCGGGGGACAAGCTCCAGAGTTGGCAGCAGGTCGCCGACGAAGCGGGAAAGCATCCGCGGGTGAAGGCAGCGGCGCCCTATGTGCTGGGGCAGGGGATGCTCTCGACCGATCGCGGTGTCCAGGGGGCGTTGATCCGCGGGGTATTGCCAAGCCTCGAAAACCAGGTAGCGGACATCGGCCTGCATATGAAGACGGGCAGCCTCGATGATCTCAAGCCCGGAGAATTCCGCATCGTGCTGGGTTCGGAGCTCGCTCACGCGCTCGGCGCCTACAAGGGTGACAAGGTAGTGCTGATCGCGCCTCAGGGGCAGGTGACCCCGGCTGGCATCCTGCCGCGGCTCAAGCAGTTCACAGTCGCTGGCATCTTCGAGGTCGGCATGTTCGAGTACGACTCCGGGCTCGCGCTCATCAACCTCGATGACGCGCAGAAACTCTATCGGCTCGACGACAAGGTTTCCGGCGTGCGCCTGAAGCTCGACGATCTGTTCGCCGCGCCCCAGGTTGCGCGCGAGCTGCTGACGATGCTCTCCGAGGACGCCTTCGTCGGCGACTGGACCCGTAGTCACGCGAACTTCTTCCGCGCGGTGCAGATCGAGAAGAACGTGATGTTCATCATCCTGCTCCTGATCGTCGCTGTCGCCGCGTTCAATCTCGTTTCCACGCTCGTGATGGCGGTGACCGACAAGGAACCCGACATCGCCATCCTGCGCACGCTCGGCGCCTCGCCGGGGTCGATCATGAAGATATTCGTCGTGCAGGGCTCGATCATCGGCGTGGTTGGGACGCTGCTCGGCGTGGTCGGTGGTGTGGTGCTCGCCCACAACATCGACGTTGTGGTGCCCGCGATCGAGCGGCTTTTCAACGTGCAGTTTCTCGCCAAGGACGTGTACTACATCAGCGAGCTGCCTTCGGAGTTGCGTTGGAGCGATGTGATGACGATCGCGATCGTGTCCCTGGTGATGAGCCTGTTCGCAACGCTCTATCCGAGCTGGCGGGCGTCGAAGGTGAACCCGGCCGAAGCGTTGCGTTATGAGTGAGGCGGGCAGCGCCGGTCGCGAAGAATCCGGGGCGTTTCCCGTCGTCGCCTGCAGTGGCTTGAAGAAGACCTATATGCAGGGCAAGGTGCCGGTGCCGGTCCTGGCCGGGATCAACCTCACGGTGCAAGCGCGGGAGCATGTGGCGATCGTCGGCGCGTCGGGCTCGGGCAAGAGCACGCTCCTGCACTTACTCGGTGGGCTCGACGCACCGACCGCCGGTTCGGTGGCCATCATGGGCCGTGAGCTCGAGTCGATGGGCAACAAGGAGCGGGGTGACTGGCGAAATGCGCATCTTGGCTTCGTCTACCAGTTCCATCATCTGCTCCCCGAGTTCTCGGCCGTCGACAACGTCGCGATGCCACTCTTCATTCGCCGCATGCCAGACCGTGAGGCCAGGAAGCGCGCGACGGAAGTCCTGGAGCAGGTAGGGCTCGGTCATCGGCTGACCCACTCCCCCGGCGAGCTCTCCGGTGGCGAGCGCCAGCGGGCGGCGCTCGCCCGGGCGCTGGTCACGGCGCCTGCCTGCGTGCTCGCCGACGAGCCCACCGGCAATCTCGACCGCAAGAATGCGCACGCCGTGTTCGATCTCATGCTGGA
>JBEVOI010000317.1:0-4079 GCA_040507665.1 Burkholderiales bacterium | reverse complement strand
TCACCAGGAGAACGCCAAGCACCGCAAAAATAGCAACCAACTTTCTCATGTCGTTCTCCGTTACAGCGCTTCCGAACCGGTCTCGCCGGTGCGGATGCGGATGGCTTGCTCGAGATCGACGACGAAGATCTTGCCGTCGCCGATCTTGCCGGTATTCGCGGACTTCTCGATCGCCTCGATCACCTGGTCGAGGAGCTCGCTTTTCACGGCAGCCTCGATCTTGACCTTGGGCAGGAAGTCCACTACATACTCGGCGCCGCGATAGAGCTCGGTATGGCCCTTTTGCCGGCCGAAGCCCTTGACCTCGGTGACGGTGATTCCCTGAACGCCGATGGCGGACAGGGCCTCCCGTACCTCGTCAAGCTTGAACGGCTTGATGATGGCAGTGATGAGTTTCATGGCGCTGTTCCCTGGAATTAAGCAGAGCTGTGAGGGGACGGGCTGGATGCCCGCCCGTTTTCGTTATGGGGAGGCTCAGAAGGTCTTCTGGAGGAAGCCCACGACCTGTCCGTCGGCAATGTTGTGCGGAAACGTGGGCGGACCGTAGAAGTTTGAATCGGCATCCCAGGTGTCCGTGTAGTAGACACCGACGGTCGTCGCGTTCAGCCACGGCGCAAGCTTGCCGAGATCGTAGTTCACGCCGACCTTCCAGTCGCCATACGAGGCCACCTTGTTGTTGGAGACGCCGCCGTTCGAGCCTGCGTAGTACTGGTATCCCACGTGTGCGATCAGAGTGACGCCGTAGTCCTCGATCGGATACGCGGCCGTCAGGTCACCGTACCAGCTGCCGGCGGAGTCCCTCACTCCGAAGGTGTTGCTCATCAGGCTGAACGAGTTCTTGAACGTGATCCACTTCCAGCCGAGGGAGAAGTAGGCCTCCCACGTGTTGGCGCTTGCGCAGCACTGACCACCGAGGAAGTCTCTGTTGATGTTGCCCGGATAGGCGTAGTACAGGGTACCGACGTCATAGCTGAAGTCGGTGCCGAACAGCGGAAAGGTATTGCGATAGCCGCCGTAGAAATCCATCTCGATGCTGGAGCTCGTGTATGTGTTGCTGTCCGCGAGCCAGCTGATGTTGGAGTTCCAGTTGCCGAGGTAGAAGCCGCTTTCATGGCTGAAATCGAAACCGCCCTGGACCGCTGGTTCGCGGTTGGTTTGCGAGAGGCCACGAAAGATGTACTGGCTGCTCACGGCGATATTGCCGGTAAAGGTGTACGGCGATTTGGCCTCCTCGGCGAACGAGGCGGCGGGGCTCAACGCACCGACGAGCGCTGCAGCGACTAAGGTCTTATTCATCTTGATGTCCTTTCTGGAGAAGAAAATTGCAGGAGAATGACTGCGGCCGCAGGGTTAGCATGCCGTATGCCAGTACAATTATGTAATGGGATCAATATGTTAAATCGATTCCACTGGGTTGTAAGGATTGGAGATGCACAGAAAGAGTGCGGGGATTTGGGCGTGGGCACGAATAAAGTGCAGCGATCTGTGACTTTTTCGTCCGCCTACGGCGATGGAGTGTTGCCTTAATGCAACACCCGACTTGACAACTGGAATTTGCTAGACTCTGTTTGGGCGAAGGAGCAAACGCGGGGGAAAAGCAAAGATGCTGAACTCGAAGGTGTTGGATGACATCAGTGCGCGGGTGAAGGAAATGCTCGACAAGAGCCCCGCCAGGGACGTCGAGAAAAACCTGAAGGCACTGCTCTCGAGCGCCCTCTCGCGCCTGGATCTGGTGACGCGCGAGGAGTTCGAGGTGCAGACGCAGGTGCTGCTTCGCACCCGCGAGAAGCTGACTGAACTCGAGGCGCGCCTCGATCGCCTCGAGAGCCAGGCATCCAATAGCTCTGGAGGCGGCGGCTGACCAGCGCCACTTTACCGACGCCTCGTCGACCTGCCGATTGAGCCTCGCCGTCGTCTACAGCCGCGCGCTGGCCGGGATGGCCGCGCCGCTCGTCAGCGTGGAGGCCCATCTTGCGAATGGGCTGCCGAGCTTCACGATCGTCGGCCTGCCGGAAACCGAAGTGAAGGAATCGAAGGATCGCGTGCGTGCCGCGCTCCAGAATTGCCGCTTCGAATTTCCCGCGCGCCGCATTACGGTCAACCTCGCGCCTGCCGATCTTCCGAAGGAGAGCGGACGCTTCGACCTGCCGATCGCGATTGGCATTCTCGCGGCGTCCGGGCAGATTCCCTCGGACAAGCTCAAGGAATACGAATTCGCCGGTGAACTGGCGCTGACGGGGGACCTGCGCCCGATTCGCGGTGCGCTCGCGATGACGGTCAGCGCGTGCCGCGATGGCCGCAGCTTCATCCTGCCGCGGGAAAGCGCGGCGGAAGCGGCGCTCGTGGATCATGCTGCAATCCTTCCCGCTGGGTCCCTGCTCGAGGTCTGCGCGCATTTCGCGGGGCGCGCACCGCTCCAGCGTTATGCGCAGCCGGCTGCAACCCCTGCGCCGGAATACCCCGACATGCAGGACGTGAAAGGACAGGCGCAGGCGAAGCGCGCGCTCGAGATCGCCGCTGCCGGTGGCCACAGCGTGTTGATGTCGGGTCCGCCCGGCACCGGCAAGAGCATGCTCGCGCAGCGATTTCCCGGCATCCTGCCGCCGATGACGCAGGAGGAGGCACTGGCGTCCGCGGCGATTCAGTCCATGGGAGGCAACGGATTCGACATTCGCAGCTGGGGGCGCCGTCCGTTCCGCTCACCCCATCACACCGCGTCGGGGGTCGCGCTCGTAGGCGGCGGAGCCAGTCCGCGACCGGGAGAGATTTCGATGGCGATGCACGGGGTGCTCTTTCTCGACGAGCTGCCCGAGTTCGACCGCAAGGTGCTCGAGGTGCTGCGCGAGCCGCTCGAGTCGGGGCGCATCACGGTCTCGCGCGCGGCGCGGCAAGTGGACTTCCCGGCCCAGTTCCAGCTGATCGCGGCGATGAATCCTTGTCCGTGTGGATACCTCGGGCACTACAGCGGAAAATGCCGCTGCACCCCGGAGCAGGTGCTGCGCTACCGGGCGAAGCTGTCCGGGCCGCTACTCGATCGCATCGATCTGCAGATCGAGGTGCCGGCGGTACCGCAGGAGGAGCTGGTCAAGCGCACCGGTGGGGAGGCGACCGCCGATATCCGCGTGCGTGTCGATGCAGCCCGTGCGCGCCAGATCGAGCGTCAGAAAAAGCCGAACGCGAGACTCGCAACGCGTGAGATCGACAAGTGGTGCGCGACGGATGAGCCCGGTCAGGCGCTGCTCAAGCAGGCGGTAAGCCGTCTCGGTCTGTCGGCGCGCGCCTATCACCGCATACTCAAGGTCGCGCGCACGATCGCCGATCTGGCGGGCGCGCAGAACATCTCGTCCGCGCAGCTCGCGGAGGCGATCCAGTATCTGCGGTTCGATCGTGCCTGAGACCCACTTCCGACTTCACCAGCGTGTCCGGGATATCGGTGACCTCGGAGCGAGGCGATCTATCAGCAGGTACCAGCGCGGTCGAGCCGTGGACAATCTTTCGCTGGATCAAAGATTTTCCTTCGAATACGTCTCACGGTCGTTGTCGAGCACTTCCACACACAGTTGCACCTCGAACTCAGGCATGTCCCCCAGCGCCTGAAGGACCTGAAGCAGTTTGCGCGAGATGTCGCGTTTCAACTCGGTGGATCGTCCCGACAGAATCGACAGCTTGAGGTGGATGAATGCGCGCTCGCCCGGGGATGTCCCGACCAGAAAGGTGTCCAAGGGTACTGCACGGCTCTTGATGTCGGCTTCCTTGAACTCGCCCGTGGCGGCCAGAGTCTCGTTCAGCTTCAGCAAGGCCTTGCGCGCATCGAATTGATTGGCGAGATTGCCGCTGTACTCCAAGGTGACGTTAGGCATGAGACACCATGTTGGGAATCGACACCGTAACCTTGCCCCAGATGGTGGTCACTAATCAATACTCCGCCCGAAATCTTGCACCCTCAGGCCATCAAGCGCACCGTCGGCTCCCGCAGCCCGTCCATCTCTTCCAGCCCGAAGCCGGGTGCGTTGGTCTGGCGAACCTGACCGCCGCCGATCCCACGCGGCGCGTAGCGTTCACCACGAGCCGCCCTTGCT
>JBEVOI010000071.1:0-8054 GCA_040507665.1 Burkholderiales bacterium | reverse complement strand
GCCACCCATTCTTCTTCCATGTCCACCGCGAGCTGCGCAGCCGCGGCGCTCACCGCGACCAATACCGCCGTGCCGGAGACTTGACCCAACACCACCCAGATCCGCTTCAGCTTCTTGTCTGCGAAGAAGGCAGCGATCACGAACAGGTCGTCGATATGCGCTGAGGCGAACACGACGATGCCGATGCCGATGGTCTCTAGCATATTGTCTTATATCGCAACGGCCTGACGACCAATGCCGCTAAGGCAACCCGTCCCCGGGGCCGATCATTGGGCGAGCGTCCCTGTCCTATAGGGCTGGGCCTTACAACGCACATATGGATAGCGTGCCGCAGCCTCGGAACCGAGGGGCGGCCGCTTTGGGTCGCATCCGGCCATTTGTGGCATACGTCAGGCTGGCATTGGGTTCATCTCTTCGAGAAACCTGTCGCAACGCGTCGGGTTGCGAACGGTTGAAATTGCTTATCGCCAGGGTCAGCTGGACTTCAAACCCAGACATAGGTCACCTAGCCTGGAGAATCCACCACCACCGCGCTGACCTGCGCCAATCCCACCCGATGAAAGCCGATCTCCCGTGCGGCGATGTCCGAAAGGTCCAGCACCCTGCCCTTCACGTACGGACCGCGATCGTTGATGCGAACGATGACGCTGCGCTTGCTGCGTTTGTTGATAACCTTCACCTTCGTCCCGAAGGGCAGCGTCCGATGCGCCGCAGTGTAGGATCGTTTGTCGTAGCGCTCGCCGTTCGCGGTGCGGCGCCCCTGGAAGCGGTCGCTGTAGCGGGACGCGACTCCAGTGAGCCTGTGACCGTCGAGCGAACGGCGCACCGACGGCACTTTTCCGCGATGCTTCGCAACCTGTACCGAGGCCGCGCCGGTCGTCGACGGCATGCGCTGTCCCTGGCTCACCGCGGCGGTCGAAATCATGAGCAGCGCGGCGACCGCAACACGGCGGACGCGCACCCGCTTCTTCGGCTGGAATCTTCTCTTCATGCGTTCGAGGACACGCGTATCAGGGTATTCGACGGCAGGCTCGGATCGAACATTTTGGCGCGCTTATCACGCCCGGAAAACTGCGCCACCCGCTGAGAAGCAATCAAACTACGGGCTTATTCCCGCGCCGTCGAGGACTACCTGGAAGAATCGACGCACATCCTGAACCACTGCCTTGCAGTATTCCGGACCAATCATTAACAAACTCTCCTCGGGGATATCATCTTCGTCGACAGTGAGTCCATCGACTCTCCCTGCCAAGTACTGCAAGCGTTTTTTGTCATTAGAGCGCTCGTACCTACCCGCAGTATGGACGATGCAGTTCCTGATCTTCGAAAGGTCCTCCAGCTTCTCCCAGAGGTCCGCGCTGACAACATTCAGCCCTCCAAGCTTCTCAAGGTAAGTCTTACATCTCGACAGCAGGTCCCCTTTGAGATCGTTCAATCGGACTCGGATATCCCTCCGCCGGTTGATCTCATCGCAAAGCCTCCCGACTTCGCTTTCGAAAACAAGATAAACCAGGACCACGAACGAATACCACAGACAGCGCGGAAACACCGTTACATATGGGGAAAGGTACTGGTAATGTTCATCGTAGTATTCGACATCGGCATCCGTTTGTTCCCCATATTCGTGGGACTCCGACAGCCATTTCCGCGTCTCATTGAAATCTGCTGACGCCGCCCGTTCCAATTGTTCTTCGATGAACGCTTGGTACTCGATGAGATTGTCTATCTCCCTTTCGAGTGCACCGCGAGAGAAGGTAGATTGAGTCACCGCCAACCCCCGCGATGCATCGACTCGGCCATCGTTATGACCGGCCCAGATGGGTCAGCTGCGTCGTCGGCTTTCTCCTTGTGTCGGTGCGCTTCAACAACGGTAACCTCGCTCAGCGTGCACTACGCTTCGCGCGGCGGACGGTCGCGCTGTCGCTGAAAAAGCGCAAAGCGATCTTCAGGGCATCGGGGCCGGAAGGATCGGAGAACGCCTGCTTTGGCGCACCCCCGCTCCAGGCGTGACCCAACTCCGCGATGCGAACCAGGCGGACGTAAGGCCGCGCGTGGAGTTTCCAGTCCAAGATGGTGTGGGCCCTGCGCGCGCCGCGCTGGATTTGCCGGGTGCGGGCGGGCTTCGGTGGATCATGCTGCGGCAGGAGATCAAGCCACAGCGTTATTGAAGCCGGTGCGTTGTCGAATGCCACCACTGGATCGGCATCGCCGTGCAGCACAATCAGCGGCGGCAACCGCCGCCCGGCCAGCCGCAATCGTCGTCCTTCCGTATCCGGGGCGCGGCGGCCACGCATCGCCTGCGCCGCCTGGACTGCGTTGACCGCGCTATGCGGCACTGTGCCCGAGTGTGTGCCGACCGCCGCGAAGCGTTCGGGGAAACGCAACGCAAGCGTCAACGCCATGCTGCCGCCCGCCGAGATCCCCAGCGCGAACACCCGGTCACGACGCGCGGGATGCAGCAGGCAGACATGTTCCACAATTGCCATCAGCAGCATGGCCTCTGCTGCAACGTGGACTTCGCCCCGAAACCAGTTCCAGCAGCGCTGCGCATTGGCGTGCGATGACTGCTCCGGCAACAGCATCATGCAGCGTTCGGCCCGCGCGATGGCGGCCGCACGTGTGCATGCAGCGAAGCTGGCGGAGTCTTGCCCGCACCCGTGTAGCAGCACCAGTAGGGGCGCCGGACGCGTGGCGCTCACGCCGGGCGGGATGAAGAGCCGGTAGTCGCGCAGCATGTGTGGTCCCAATCCCCAGCGTCCCTCCAGCCAGCGCCCCCTGCCGCGAACCCCCGGCGCCGGCGCGGGCGATACGACGCCGGAGAGCATGTGTGTTCCAGCCTTGCCGATGCGGGTCGCCTGCGCGAGCGCTGTCCTGGCGACCGCCCTGCGCGCATGCCTCAAGCTTCTCACAGCCAGGTTGGAGAGTGCGTTTCCGCCAAAGGGCCATTTCGCTTTCCGCCTATTCACCGTCGTTGGCAGTCGTCACGTTTTGCCCCAGTGTGCACCGTACCGCGTGGTTCCGGTTCCCTGTATTGCAACGCGCACCATCTCCGCGGTGTCGATCAAGGTCATGCCGAGGTCGATGCCGAGGCGCAGGGCCGCGATCTCGCTCTTTCGGCGTGCGGCGCTTTCGCCCATGTACCAGGTGCCCTGGCCGAGGGCTGGCACAGCATCTCCGGAAGGAAGCTTGACGGTGCGGATCGCGGTTGAGGACATCTATGGGCGCCGCTCCGCACGGACGATGAGCGTATTGGAAGGCAAGCTTGGATCGAGCGCCTTGCGTGCGCTTTTCACGCCGGTGATTGGGAGTGTGTCCGCATCGAGCATACCGAGTTGAACGAGCACACACGCCTGGTCCCAGTAGATATGCTCGTGCACGAGCTTACCGTCACGAAAGCCGACGATCACGACGAGCGGAACCTCGACCCGCTTTCCCGTTGGAGCGATCCCAGGGAGCATCCAGTCCATTCGAATGGTGTGCGTGAACTTGAAGATCATCTCATCGACGAGTCGATCGGTGCCGATGGTGCGCGAGATCGGAGTCAGCTCCGTGTCCGGCGGCATCTGCGGAATGAAGTGCTTCGAGTAGAAGTCCCGCAACGCATCCCGTCCCACGCCTCCAGTCATCACCGGCACGTGGTTGACGTAGGCATCCTCCACCATTGTGCCGAGGGTCGCTTCCGTGTCGTGCGTCGCGAACTCGCATCGGATGTGTTCCTCCCAGAGATCGTTCAGGACTTGCTGAGCGGGTGTGAGCGTTATCCCTGTGGATGGCACTTCTTCGTCGGTCACGGTTTGACCCTTTTTCGCTTTCCCACTCTTGCTAACGCGCCGCGGGTCGCCCTTGCAGGCCTTGGAAAACCGCACGGTCCACGTCAGCGGATTGGTGAGCTCAACCTGCTACTTGTTCGACTTTGCCTCCTCGAACTCGACCCCAGCCGCCCCGCGAAAATCGGTCGGAGCAGATTGTCCTTTCTTCAACGCTTTCTGTCGTGCTATCTCGTGGTTCATCTCGGCAGGGATGAATTCCACCTTCCTGCCCGATCGTCTTGCGGCCGTTAATTCGTCTCTGGCTACCTCTCCGCCGCCGATCGCGACCATCACATCACTCGCTTCAACCATTGCTGTCGAGGTAGGAGACAGTTGCTTCGTCCCAGGGACGATTCCGCCCCAGGTCGCATCCTTTACGTAGAACACGACATCGACGCAGGGCGACAGCTCGACGTTGTTCTCCTTCGCCTGCGTCGAGACGATACCCGCCGTGAGGAATCCCTTGCGCTTGGCCGTCTCGTAGACGGCGCCAATGCCCTCGGCAGTGGCTCCGATGTTCACGATCGTCTGCTTCGGGTCAAACCGGTCGAGAATGTCGGCAGCGTGGTCGAGCATTGCAGTCTTGTTCTCGTATTCAGCGCCGGAGTAGCCCACGAAGGTAAGAACCTTCATCTTCTTGCCCTTGAAGAAGGCTCGGATCTTTTCCGGGGTAGCCTCCTTAATCGTGGATGCTGGTTCGCAGCCTGGCGCGGCGCGTGAGGAAAGCAACGCAAACAGGAACAAGTAAAGAAGGATAAGGCGCCGCGACTGACCACGTTCCATGATCACGAGTCTTATCTCCCGTTTGGTGTTGTGCGTCCCCAAACTAGCACCGGAGGCGACGGCAATGCCTGTTTGTTCTTTCGCAAGCTGCGATCAGTCACGAGGCGACCGTATGTTCCGACGGCTTTCTTGACCACGGCCTCGACGTCGGATGCCATTGACGCATCCGCTTTAACAAACACGGCCTCGCCGCAGACTAACTCACCACTTCCAGCTTCACCGGCGCCATGCTCTTGGGACCGATGCCGATCTTCTTCGCCGCCGCACGGGAAATATCGACGACACGCTCGGGCTGCGTCGGCCCGCGGTCGTTGATGGTCACGACCACGCTCTTGCCGTTCTTCTCGTTCGTGATCTTCACCTTTGATCCGAACGGCAGCGTCGGATGCGCGGCGGTGAGCGCGTTCTTGTCGTAGCGTTTGCCGCTCGCCGTCTTGTGGCCGTTCAAGCGATCGCTGTAGACAGCGCCAAGGCCGGAGAGCTTCTGATCACCCGTCGCTTCAGCGGCGGCTTTGGGCTCGGGTGTTGCGGCCGGCTTGGCCTCTGCGGCAGGAGGCGCCTTCCCCTCGGCAGTGGCAGCGGCTGGCGCCGGTTGCGTCTGAGCGAAAGCAGACCCCGATGCGAGCAGCAGGACGGCAATGGTGGCGGTGTGGGCGAATACGGTGTTCTTCTTTCGGGTACTCCTAATGATGAGTGGGGAATATCGTTTTGTGTCGGGGGGGCAGTGCCGGGTCAGCACGCGCGTTTACACTTCGTCGTCTGGTGGCCTCTCTCACATGCGTACAATGCCCGCGTTTGAGAGTGCGAGCAACGCTCTTGCGTCCTCCACGTCACGTCCGCGGGCGCCCTCTCCAAACCACTTGTATACCGGCTCGAGCTTCTCGCGCAACACCGCCACGTTGCGTGGCTCGCCAAGCAGCCGGCAAAGGCTCACCGCGCTGCGCAGCTCGAAAAGTCGCGCTTCCTGTTGTCTGGCAATCCCGATCGCGGTATGCAACGATTCCTCGGCCTCTGCAAGGCGTCCCTGCTGCCCAAGCGCTTCGCCCTGCAGACGCCATAGCTCGGCCAGATAAAACCGCTCTCCCGTCCTCTCGCAGACCGCGAACGCGCGGGCCAAAGCGCCCAGCGCTTCATCGAACCTTCCCACGGCGATCAGCCCGTTGACCAGCAGCGAGATTCCGAACGGCTGATACACGCCCGCTTCCATGCCACTGTGTGCGCTAATGCCCGCGGTGATCTCTCGGAGACCTGCCTCGCGCTCGCCGCTGCTGATCAGCGCCGCGCCGCGGATCATCTGCGAAATCCCGATCCAGGTGGCGAAGCCCTGCTCCCGCGCCAGCTCGAGCGACTCTGTCGCGCGCCGCATCGCGTCGTGCGTATCACGCTGGAAGTGCAGTACCGCTGCCAGGAAGCACAAGGAAAAATTGATGGTGTGCAGGTCTCCCAGCATCTCGGAATGACGCAAGCCGCTCTCCGCGGCCTGCACGCCCCTTTCGAGCTCACCGAGACAGGTAAGTGTCAACGCGAGGTAGCAAAGTCCGGTCGACTTGTGATCCTGTACTCGCAGCGCCTGCGTACCCCTATAGAGCGAGGGCTCCTGCTCATAGATGGCGATCGCTTCTTCCAGGTGCTTGCGAGCGGCCGCAAGCTCCCCCGTCAGAAACAACGTCCCGCCGAGCAAGCGATGCCCTATGACGAACGGCGGCTTGGTCTGCTGTCGCGCCGCCCGCGCCAGACACTCCTCGGCAAGCGCACGACAGCGCGGGAAGTCGGCGCGGGTGATTTCGCATGACCCGGCGCCGGAGAGTACGGAGAAGAGCTCGGGCGGATCGCCAAGCTCGCGACAGAGCTCCAGCGCCCGATTGTAGGCAGCGCCACATTCTCCGGCGGAAAAGCCGCGGTATTCGGCATTGACGCCCCCGAGCGCGAGATATACCTGCAGCTGCCGCCGCGCCCGGGCCTCGGATGGCGGCTGCGCTCCGAGCAGACTCAATGCGCGCTCCAACTGGGTTACCGCTTCGACGAAACCGGAGCGCTTGGCGGAGAGCTCAGCGGCCTTCATCAGATAATGCACCGCCTGGTCGATCTCCTTGGCCGCTTCGAAATGGTGTGCCAGGAGTTCGGGCTGGGCCTCTTCGACCTCCGGGCTGACCTCCAACATGGTCCTGGCAATGCGTGCGTGGAGCGTGATCTGCTCCTTCTTGAGCAAGCTCGAATACGCGGAATCGCGAACCAGGGCGTGCTTGAATCTGTGGGCGAGGACCAGGCTCGAATGGAGGCGAACCAGAAGCCCACTTTCGACCAACCTCGCGAGCTGCTCCTTCAAGTCCTCCTCCGGCAGGTCCGCGACCTTGGCGATGATCTCGTAAGGGAACTCGCGTCCGATGCTCGCGCCGATCTGAGCTACCCGCTTCGCCGCACCCAACCTGTCGAGGCGGGCCATCAGGGCGTCGGCGAGTGTGGTCGGGACCGCAGAGGCCGCACGCCCGCGCGGCACCGAAGCACCGCCGCCGCTTTGGTTCAGTTCCTCCAGCACATCCCGCGTGAGATCCTCGATGAAAAGCGGCAGTCCATCGGTCTGGTCCGCGATGTGCGTGATGGTCACCTCGGGGATATGCCTGCCGCCACACAGCAGCTCGATCATCGCGATCGAATCGCTTCGCTCCAGCGGACGCAGTGGCATGGAGAGCAACTGTCCCGTATCGTGCCAATGCCATTCGAACTCGGGTCGAGCAGTGAGGATGGCGAGAACCGGGAGCCCACGCAACCGATCGACGAGGACGCCGACTAATTCGTCCGACGACGGATCGATCCAGTGCAGATCTTCCACCACCAGCAACACCGGACGGCGCGACGCAAAGGTCTCGAGGACGCGCATGAGTCCTTGAAAGAGACGCTGCTTCTTCCGCTGGGGCGACATCTGGAGCGGCGGATACCGGCTCGCATAGTCGATCGACAGCAGGTCCGCCAGCAGCGGCACGATGTCATCCGCGTCATCGACGGCCTTGGGAATCAGATCGATCAGCTTTTGCAGCTTCGACGCCTGGTCGTCCGACTCCGCGATGCCCGCCGCGAGCGCCAGTTGCCGAATGAGCGGCGCCAGGGGACTGCTTTGAAGGTGCGGTGAGCAGTAGTACCAAAGGCGCAGGCAGCGACGGTCCACGATCTGTGTCGCAACCACTTCGGCCAGGCGGGACTTGCCAACCCCGGGCTCGCTCGATAGGAGCAGCACCTTGCCTTCGCCGCCTCGTGCGGAGCGCCAGGCTTGCCGCAACGCCTCCAGTTCCGATCTACGATCCACGAGCGGCGTCAGGGCCGACGCCCGCAACGCATGAAAGCGGCTGCGGACCCTGGCCTCTCCGACCACTTGCCAAGCCTGTACGGGCGCCTCGAAGCCCTTCAGATGTTGCAGGCCCAAGTCGGCATAGTCGAACATCGCCCCGGCCAGCCGGCGCGTCTGGT
>JBEVOI010000271.1:0-14793 GCA_040507665.1 Burkholderiales bacterium | reverse complement strand
GCAAGAGTTGGGCGGATGGAGGTCGGGAGAGATGGTGGGCCGCTACGCTCACCTCGCGCCCGTTCACTTGGCGCCCTATGCCGCCAATGTCACAATTTCCCCACAGCGGGATGACAACAGCAATAAGGAGTTTGTAACCGTTTGATTTAATGGTGCCGCCTAGAGGAATCGAACCCCTGACCAACTGATTACAAATCAGCTGCTCTACCAGCTGAGCTAAGGCGGCACGTGGTTCGAATTATATCGGGACCGTCGCATTCGCGACGGGGAAGGGGAACGCGAGAAGGGCGATGGGCCGCGCTGCGCGGGAGAGGTGGGAGGAGGGAGGAGGGAGGCGGGGAGTGGGAGGCGCCGCCGCTGCAAAAGGGCGCTCCAACTCACGTCGAAATGCCGAAAGCTATTTCACCACCTGCAGGCGTGCACGGCCGCCATTCTGTGGATTCGTGCCATTGGTGTCGGGCGGTGTCGGCTCGGGGCTCGCGTCCTGCTCCGCCGATGCGGCCGGCTGCGCAGTTTCTCCTTCCGCCACCAGATTGGCCGGCGTTTCGAAGAACAATCCCTGCCCGTTCTCCTTCGCGAAGATGCCGCCGACGGCCCCGATGGGGATTGAGACCTCGCGCGATGCGCCGCTGAAGCGCGCCGAGAACTGGATGACGTCGTTGCCCATGGTGAGCTTGTGGGTGGCGTCGGGGCTCAGGTTCAGCACGATCTCGCCGTTCTTGACGTACTCCATCGGTACCTTGGTGTATGCGTCGACCTTCACCACGACGTAGGGCGTGAGGCCGCTGTCCGAGCACCACTCGTAGATGGCGCGGATGAGGTAGGGTTTGGTGGACAGTTCTTTCACTTGCGCATCACCTTTTCCGAGGGCGTGAGCGCCTCGATGAACGCGGGGCGCGCGAAGATGCGCTCGGCGTACTTCATCAGCGGCGCGGCCTGCTTCGGCAGCGCGATGTTGTAGTGGTCCAGGCGCCACATCAGCGGCGCGATCGCTACGTCGAGCATCGAGAACTCCTCGCCCAGCATGAACTTCTGACGCGCGAATACGGGCGCGATCTGCACCAGATTGTCGCGGATCACCGCCCGGGACTTGTCGGCGCTCTTCAGGTTCTTCTCGACCGGCTCGATGTGGCTGAAGAGTTCCTGCTCGAAACGATACAGGAAGAGCCGTGCCCGCGCCCGCATGACCGGATCTGCGGGCATGAGCTGCGGATGCGGGAAGCGGTCGTCGATGTACTCGTTGATGATGTTCGATTCGTACAGGATCAGATCGCGATCGACCAGCACCGGCACCCGGTTGTACGGGTTCATCAGCGCCAGATCCTCGGGCTTGTTGAAGATGTCGACGTCGTGGATCTGGAAATCCATCCCCTTTTCGTAGAGGACGATGCGGCAACGCTGACTGAAGGGGCACGTGGTCCCCGAGTAAAGGGTCATCATGGGGCTTACGCCTCCTTCTTATCGGGGGGTGCGCGGGACGAACGTGCGCCTCAGTGCACGTCCTTCCAGTATTCCTTCTTCAGCCAGTAGGCGAAGACGAAGAGCACGCCGAGCAGGAGCAGCGTGATGATGCCGAACTGAATCCGCTTCGCGCGATTGGGCTCGGCCATGAAAGCGAGGTAGTTCACGAGATCCGCGATCGCCTGGTCGTACTCGACCGGCGTCATGATCCCCTTCTTGTCGAGCACGAGCTGCTTGTGCTCGACGCCGTGGGTGTCGGCCTTCTCTTCGACCTTCATGCGCTGCTCGCCCTGCAGCTGCCACAGTACATGGGGCATGCCGACGTTGGGATAGACAACATTGTTCCACCCGGTGAGGGTGGAATCGTCGCGGTAAAACGAGCGGAAGTAGGTGTAGAGCCAGTCCGTGCTGCGGGAGCGGGCGATCACCGAGAGGTCGGGTGGAGGGGCACCGAACCATGCCTTGCCTTCTCTGCTGTTCATGGCGATGGTCATCGTATCGCCAACCTTGGCACCGGTGAAGATCAGGTTGTCCCTGATTTCGTCCGGGGTCAGGCCGAACGCCTCGAGAACCGTGAAGCGCATGAAATCCGCGCTGTGGCAGTTCAGGCAATAATTTGCAAACAGCCGCACCCCGCGCTGGAGGGACGCGGCGTCCCGCCGGTCGATCGGTGCCGGGTCGAGCGTGTGCGCGGTATCGGCGAGCGCGCCGACGGGAAGGAGCATAAGGAGGCCGATGAAGAGCTTTCTCACTTTTCCGTCACCCGTTGCGGTTCAGGTTTCACCTTGTCGATCTTGGTGTACCACGGCATGAGCAGGAAGAACGCGAAGTAGACCACGGTCAGGACCCGCGCCATCCAGGTGTAGAGGGGTGTCGGCGCTTCGATTCCCAGCCAGCCGAGAATCACGAACGAGATTGCGAAGAGCGTGAGGGCGATCTTGTAAATCGGGCCGCGGTACCGAATCGACTTCACCGGGCTGCGGTCCAGCCATGGCAGGAAGAACATGATGACCACGGCCGCACCCATCACCGCGACGCCCGGGAACTGGGAGCCGAAGATCGATGGCACGGCGCGCAGCATCGCGTAGAAAGGCGTGAAGTACCACACCGGCGCGATGTGAAGCGGTGTCTTCAGCGGGTCGGCCGGGATGAAGTTGTTGTACTCGAGAAAGTAGCCGAACATCTCCGGCACAAAGAACAGGACCGCGCTGAAAATCGCGAGAAAGACCACGGTGCCGACGATGTCCTTCACGGTGTAGTAGGGATGGAAGGGGATGCCGTCGAGTGGAATGCCGGTCTTGGGATCCTTCTTTTTCTTGATCTCGACACCATCCGGGTTGTTGGAGCCCACCTCGTGCAGGGCGATGATGTGGACAAATACGAGGACCAGCAGCACGAGCGGCACGGCGATGACGTGAAACGCGAAGAAGCGGTTCAACGTCGCATCGCCGACCACGAAGTCGCCGCGAATCCAGATCGCGAGATCGGGACCGATGATCGGGATGGACGCGAACAGGTTCACGATGACCTGCGCGCCCCAGAAGGACATCTGGCCCCACGGCAGCAGGTAACCGAAGAACGCCTCCGCCATGAGGGCGAGGTAGAGGAAGCAGCCGATGATCCAGAGCAGCTCGCGCGGCTTGCGGTACGAGCCGTAGAGCAGGGCCCGGAACATGTGGAGATAGATCACGATGAAGAAGAACGACGCGCCGGTGGAATGCATGTACCGGATGAGCCAGCCCCACTCCACGTCGCGCATGATGTACTCGACGGAAGCAAACGCGTTCTCCGCCGACGGCTTGTAATTCATGGTGAGGAAGATCCCGGTGAGGATCTGGATCACCAGCACGAGCATCGCCAGCGAGCCGAAGTAGTACCAGAAGTTGAAGTTCTTCGGCGCGTAATACTCGGAAAGGTGGCCCTTCCAGGTCGCCGTCAGCGGGAACCGGTCGTCCACCCACTGCAGCAGCTTTTCCGACGTCGTCGTCCCATTCGCCATCTGTCAGGCCCCCTTCTTCTCTTCGCCGACGAGCACGCGGGCATCGCTCATGAAGTAATAGGGCGGAATCTCGAGGTTGGTCGGGGCGGGCTGGCCCGCAAACACTCGAGCGGCGAGGTCGAAACGCGAGCCGTGACAGGGACACAGGAAACCGCCGGGCCACTCGGCACCGAGGCCGCTCGCGTCGCCCGGGGTGAACATGGGGCTGGGCGAACAGCCAAGGTGGGTGCATATGCCGACTGCCACCAGATATTCCGGCTTGATGGAGCGGGTCTCGTTCCTGCAGTTGTCGGGCTGAGCGGACGCCTCCGAGTTCGGATCGGCGAGTCTGCCCGGGTCCTTGGCGAGGGTCTCGAGCATCGGCTTGGTACGGTTGAGGATCCACACCGGTTTACCGCGCCACTCCACCGTCAGCATCGCGCCCGGCTCGATCTTGCTGATATCCACCTCGACCGGTGCACCGGCGGCCCGCGCGCGGGCGCTGGGCTGCATGCTAACGATGAACGGCACCGCCACCGCAGCGCCGAACACGCCACCCACAGCCGAAGTGGCCGCGATCAGGAAATTGCGCTTGCCTTTGTCGACGCCTTGGTCACCCTGGAATGCGGGGCCACCCATCACCGCTTGCTCGCCCATTGGCACGTCCCTGAAATGTTGGACAAAACCTTCGGTATGTTACCTGATCCGATAGCGAAAAATCACGCCTGCGGAGCACTTTTTTGGGAAGGTAAGCTCAAAATCCGGCAAGAATCATGGAGTTGACGGCTTGAGTAACGGGCACGGCTACTATTGCGGCGCAGCAATGCCACGGGAATAGCGTCACTTCGCCCTGCCAGGCTCAGGCGGGGTTATCGTCGTCGATGAAGGTATGCTCGATCCCAAAGCGCTCTCCGAGGTGGGATCCGAGTGCCTGCACCCCGTAACGCTCGGTGGCGTGATGGCCGGCGGCGAGAAAGGCAACGCCGGTCTCGCGGGAGAGGTGGACTGTCCGCTCCGACACCTCCCCCGTGATGAACGCGTCCACCCCGAGTTCCACGGCATCGGCGAGGAAGTCCTGCGCGCCCCCGGTGCACCAGGCAAGACGATCGATGGGTCGGGACAGGTCGCCGACAACGAGCGGCGCACGCGCCAGCCGTTGCTCCACGCGCGCGGCCAACGACCCAAGAGTAAGTGGCTGCTCCGGCACGCCCCAAGCGGCGATCTCCTGATCCCCGAACCAGCCTTGGACGGCGATGCCCAAGCGCCGCCCCAACTGGGCGTTGTTCCCGAACTCGCGGTGAGCATCGAGCGGCAGGTGATAAGCGGCGAGATTGACTTCGTTCTTGAGCAGCAGAAGAAGGCGCGCCTTTTTCGGGCCCGTGACCGGAGCGGGCTCGTTTTTCCAGAAATAGCCATGGTGGACAAGCACGGTGTCGGCGCCGGCCGCGATCGCGCGCTGCAAGAAGGCGACCGAAGCCGTGACGCCGGAGACGAGCCGGCGCGTCTCGCCGTGCCCCTCCACCTGTAAGCCATTGGGACAATAGTCCCGGAAGCGCGAGACCTCCAGCAACCGTCCGGTATAATCGACCAGGTCTATCGTCCGCATTGCCGGCTGTCTTCCAACACTCCGTGCGCAAGTTCTGGCTCATCTTCGCCCAAGCCGCAACCATCAGCCTCGCCGTGCTGTTCGTGGTGTCGACCTTGCGGCCCGATCTGGTGTCGTGGGGCGGCAGCCGCAGCCAGGTGGTGACCATCCGTGAAACGGCGCCGGAGGCGCCAGATGCGAAAGGGCCAGCGGCCAAGGGCCCATCGTACAACGACGCCGTGGCCCGCGCGATGCCTGCGGTCGTGAACATCTTCACCAGCAAGGAAGCGAAAACACCGGTCCATCCCTTTATGGATGATCCGTTCTTCCGCCGCTTCTTCGGCGATCAGATGCCGAGCGAGCCGCGCAAGCAGTCAAGCCTCGGATCAGGCGTAATCGTGAGCACCGAGGGCTACATCCTCACCAACCACCACGTTGTCGAACAGGCGGACGAGATCGAGATCGCGCTTGCCGACGGGCGCCGCGCCCCTGCGCGGCTGGTCGGCGCGGACCCCGAGACCGATCTCGCAGTGTTGAAGGCCGAGCTCAAGCAAGCGCCGAGCATCGCCTTCGGCCAGGCGGACCAGATGAGGGTGGGGGACGTGGTGCTGGCGATCGGCAACCCGTTCGGCGTCGGCCAGACCGTCACCATGGGTATCGTGAGCGCTCTCGGGCGCACGCATCTCGGGATCAATACCTTCGAGAACTTCATCCAGACCGATGCCGCCATCAATCCCGGCAATTCGGGGGGCGCGCTGGTCGATTCGAACGGCAATCTGATCGGGATCAACACCGCAATCTATTCGCGCACCGGGGGTTCCCAAGGCATCGGCTTCGCCATACCGGAAAGCGTGGCGAAGCAGGTCATGCATCAGATCATCTCCAGCGGGACCGTGACCCGGGGCTGGATCGGGGTGGAGGCGCAAGACCTTTCTCGGGAGCTCGCCGATTCGTTCGGGCTCAAGTCCGCAAACGGCGCGCTGATCGCGGGGGTGCTGCGCGGTGGGCCGGCGGAGAAAGCGGGGGTGAGGCCGGGGGACATCCTGACCGAGGTGCAGGGCAAGCCCGTCTCCGACGCCTCGGGCATGCTCAATCTGGTGGCAGCTCTGGACCCGGGCTCGATGGCTACCTTGACCTTGCTGCGCGATCAAAATGCGGTGACGGTTCAGGTCAGTGTCGCCAAACGCCCGAAGCCGGGTCACTGACCGCCGTCGACCTCACGCGTCACTCGCCCGAGCCTTTTTGCTCGGCCTCGACCGGGTCGAGCGTCGGCTCCCTTCTCGAACTCGGTGCAGCGCGGTTATCGCGAGCCTGTTCTTCGGCTCGCTTGGCCAGAAAACCTGCGACGATGATGCCGAGTTCGTACAGCAGCCACATCGGGATCGCCAGCATAAGCTGCGAGATCACGTCCGGGGGCGTGAAGATGGCACCGACGACGAACGCGCCGACCACCACGTAGGGGCGGATCTCCTTCAGCTTTTCGACCGAAATCACGCCCACCCGCACCAGTACGACCACGAACACCGGCACCTGGAAGGCAAGTCCGAACGCGACCAGCAAGGTGAGCACGAAATCAAGGTACTGCGAAATGTCGGGCTCGAACGAAACGCCCTCGGGCGTGAACGAAGCCAGAAACCGGAACACCGTCGGCAGCACGAGGAAGTAGGCGAAGGCCATGCCGCAGATGAATAGCCCCGTGCTCGACACGACCAGCGGCGCCACGAGCTTCTTCTCGTGGACGTACAGACCAGGAGCGACAAAGGCCCAGACTTGGTAAAGGATGTACGGCAGCGCGACAACGAGAGCGCACAACATCGTCACCTTCACGGGAATGAAGAACGGCGAGGCGACACCGGTCGCGATCATCTCCCTGCCCTTGGGCAGCGCCGCCAGCATCGGCCCCGCAACCACGGTGTAGATGTCCTGCGCGAAAGGGAAGAGGCACAGGAACACCAACGCGAACGCGATGAGCGCCCGCAGGACGCGGTCGCGCAGCTCGATCAGGTGGGAGATGAAGGTTTCCTGCTCGCTCATCTAGACATCATGGCCACGTCTTGCAACGCGGGGCGGCCCGTCTCCGGGGACGTGGTTGAAGGGCGGTCGCCGGAGCGCCGCGGAGGCAGGGTGGGCGTCGGTTCAGGCCTGCTTGCGGGACACCGTGCCATCATCCAGGCTCAGCTCCAGCTGCCCGTGATCAGCCTGCCCGGTGGAGTGGACTTGCTCGGCAGCGGTCTTAGCCAGGGATTCTGAAACCGGTGGCGCGTCCTCAGCGATCTCCCGGATGGAGTGCTCGACCTCGTTCACCTCCGTGTGCACCGAGCGCTCGATGACGCGTGCGTTTTCCTCCACGCTCGACTGCAGCTTTTTCAGCTCCTCGACCCGCATCTCGCGCTCAACCTCCGCCTTCACCTCGTTCACGTAGCGCTGCATGCGCCCGAGCAGGGTGCCGATGGTGCGCGCAACCTTGGGGAGTCGCTCCGGACCGATGACGACGAGCGCCACCAGCGCGATCACCATCATTTCCGAGAAGCCGATGTCAAACATGACTGGTCCTGGCGTCGGCGCGGCGCGCGCCCGTTCAGGCCCGGGTCTGGTTCTTGTCCTTGACTTCGCCGTCGATGGTCTGTCCGCTGATCTGCTGGGTGTCGGCCTGCTTGGCAGTGCTGCCGTTGTCCTTGATCCCGTCCTTGAAGCCCTTTACCGCCGCGCCCAGGTCCTGGCCTACGTTGCGCAGCTTGCGCGTGCCGAAGATGAGCAGGACGACCACCAGAACGATGAGCCAATGCCAGATGCTGAAAGAGCCCATGTTGACCTCCTCGCTCGAATTTGCCGATTGTCAGCGCTTTGCGAGCATTGGTCCCAGCGACTCGCTGCCGCCGAGGACGTGAATATGCAGGTGGTGGACTTCCTGACCACCAACCCGGCCGGTGTTGATGATGGTGCGGAAACCATCGCTGCAACCCTGTTCCTTGGCGAGCCGGGGAGCGAGGACCATGAGCTTGCCCATCAGCGACCGGTGAGCGTCGGTGAGGTCGGCGAGAGAGGCGACGTGGGGCTTCGGCACGACCATGAAGTGCACTGGCGCCAGCGGACGAATATCGTGGAACGCCATGATGTCCTCGTCCTCGTAGAGCTTCCGGCTCGGAATCTCGCCCCGCGCGATCTTGCAAAAGATACAGTTCTCCATATCCCTTCCGATGCGTCTGGGCAGGACGCGGGTTGGCGACAGTTCCGAAGAGCCGATGCCGAAAGGCCTCACGAATCTGGTGTTCGTGAGGCTTTTTCGTCGAGGCCTGAGATTCCCTCGCGCCGCCGCAGTTCGTGGAGCACGTCCGCCGGCCCCAGGCCGTGACTCGCCAGAAGCACGAGGGTGTGGAACCAGAGGTCCGCCAATTCGCGCACCAATTGCAGTTTATCACCGCTCTTGGAGGCGAGCATGACCTCCACCGCCTCCTCGCCGACCTTGCGCAGAATGGCGTCCTCGCCGCGATGGAAGAGTTCCGCCGCGTACGAAGACTCGGGGTCGGCGCCCTTGCGGGCTTCAAGGGCCTCCCCGAGCCGCAGCAGCACGGTTGCATCGATCATCTGTCGTAGATTTCCATTGAGTCCTTTAGCACCGGCTCGACGTCGCCCCACTTCCCGTCTTCGAGCTTCTGGAAAAAGCAGCTCTCTCGTCCGGTATGGCAGGCAATGCCGCCCACCTGTTCCACCCTGATAAGGAGCGCGTCGTCGTCGCAGTCGAGCCGGATCTCGCGCACCTTCTGCACGTGCCCTGACTCCTCGCCCTTTCGCCAAAGCTTGCGGCGCGAACGCGACCAGTACACCGCCTCACCGCTCTTCACGGTCTCCGCGAGCGACGCCCGGTTCATCCAGGCGAGCATGAGAACGCGCCCGCTCGCCGCGTCCTGAGCGACCACCGGCACCAGACCTTCGTCGCTCCAGTTCACCTTGCTCAGCCAGATGTCGGTCACTGCCGAACCTCGATATCGTTGGTAGCCAACCGGCGCTTCGCCTCGTCGATGGTGAATTCGCCGTAGTGGAAAATGCTTGCCGCGAGCACTGCGTCCGCCCGCCCTAATTTTATGGCATCGACGAGGTGATCCAGGTTCCCGGCCCCGCCGCTGGCGATGATCGGGATCTCGAGCGCGTCGGATAGGGCGCGGGTAAGCGGCAGGTCGAAGCCGGCCTTGGTGCCGTCGCGATCCATACTGGTGAGCAGGATTTCGCCTGCGCCAGCCGCTTGCATGCGCCTGGCCCACTCCAACGCATCAAGTCCGGTCGCCCGCCGGCCGCCGTGGGTGAACACTTCCCAACGCGGCTCATCGCCATTGGCGACCTGCTTCGCGTCTATCGCGACGACGATGCACTGACAGCCGAACCGCCCCGCGGCTGCTTCCACGAGCGCAGGGTTCTGCACCGCAGCGGTGTTGATGCTGACCTTGTCCGCGCCAGCGTTGAGCAGCTTGCGGACGTCAGCCACGCTGCGCACGCCGCCGCCCACCGTGAGGGGGATGAATACCTGCGCCGCGACCGCCTCGATAACTTGCACCATTGTGTCACGCTCGTCCGAGCTCGCGGTGATGTCGAGAAAACAGAGCTCGTCCGCGCCCTGCTCGTCGTAGCGGCGGGCGATCTCCACCGGATCACCGGCGTCCCGCAGCTCGACGAAGTTGACGCCCTTCACAACGCGGCCGCCGGTCACGTCGAGGCAGGGGATGATCCGCGTTGCGAGGCGCATTAGTGGCGGTTCCCGTTCAAACCCCTGGCGCAAGCTCGTCTGCGAGCTTCTGGGCCGCCGCAAGGTCGAGCGTGCCCTCGTAGATCGCACGGCCGGTGATGGCGCCCATGACCCCTTCGGACTCGAAATCGCACAGCGCTCGCACCTCGCCCAGGCTGGAAACGCCGCCGCTGGCGATCACGGGTGCGGTCAGTGCGCGCGCCAGCGCTACCGTCGCCTCGATGTTCGCGCCACCCATCATGCCGTCGCGCCCGATGTCTGTATGAATGATCGCCTCGACTCCATAATCCTGAAACTTCTTCGCGAGATCGAGCACGTCATGCCCCGTCATCTTCGACCAGCCTTCCACCGCCACCTTCCCGTCCCGGGCATCGAGTCCCACCAGGATGTGGCCCGGGAATGCATAGCAGGCATCGTGCAGGAAACCCGGCGTCTTGACCGCCGCGGTGCCGATGATGATGTAGCTCACCCCGTCGTCGAGGTAGCGCTCGATCACGTCGAGACTGCGAATGCCACCGCCGAGCTGGATGGGGATCTCGTCGCCCACCGCCCGCACGATCGACCGAATGGCGCCTTCGTTGCGGGGCCTGCCAGCGAACGCGCCGTTCAGGTCCACCACATGGAGGCGGCGCGCCCCTTGATCGATCCAGTGCCTCGCCATCGCTCCCGGGTCCTCCGAGAACACGCGGGCCCGGTCCATGTCGCCCTGCTTCAGGCGCACGCATTGACCGTCCTTGAGATCGATCGCGGGGATGATGAGCATTGCAGACTCGCTTGCTGGAGCTAGGCGTCGAGGCGGGCCCGGGATTCACCCCCCGCGACCACCCACCCGCGACCCGCGCTCGCGACCGCCGGCCGCCACGCGATAAAGTTGGCGAGCAGCCGGAGGCCCGAGGCCTGACTCTTTTCCGGATGGAACTGCACCGCGAAGAGGTTATCCCGCGCTACCGCGCAGGTGAAAACGAACGGGTATTCGCTGACGCCCGCCACCAGACCCTCTTCGCCAGGCTGCACAAAGAAGCTGTGCACGAAATAGAAGCGGGTATCGTCCTCGATGCCTGCCCACAGCGGGTGCGTGATGGTCTGGCGCACGCGGTTCCAGCCCATATGCGGAACCTTCAAACGCGCGCCCCGCTCGTCCACCATGGCTTCCTGCGGGAAGCGAAGTACCTTGCCAGGCATGATGCCGAGGCCTGCGGCGCCGCCCTCTTCGCTCCAGTCGAAGAGCATCTGCAGGCCAATGCAGATCCCGAGGAACGGCTTCTCCGCCGCCGCAGCCATCACCGACTGGCGCAGGCCGCGCGCGTCCAGTTCGCGCATGCAGTCCGGCATTGCGCCTTGGCCCGGAAAAACGACGCGGTCCGCCGCGCGCACCAGCTCCGGGTCGTCAGTCAGAACGATCCGGGCAGCGGGCGCGACATGCTCCAGGGCCTTCTGCACGGAACGCAGATTGCCCATGCCGTAGTCGACGATGGCGATGTCGGGTTGCATCTGCCGCCGGGGAGAGTAGGTGCCTAGAGCGACCCTTTCGTCGAGGGCGTGATGCCGGCCGCGCGCGGATCGGGCTCCACGGCCATGCGCAGCGCGCGGCCGAAGGCCTTGAAGATAGTCTCGGCCTGATGATGAGCGTTGCGGCCCCGCAGGTTGTCCACGTGCACGGTGATCTGGGCGTGATTCACGAAGCCTTGAAAGAATTCGTAGACGAGGTCCACATCGAACTCGCCGACCCGCGGCCGCGTGAAATCCACGTGGAAGTCCAGCCCCGGACGGCCCGAAAGATCAACCACCACCCGCGAGAGCGCTTCGTCGAGGGGCACGTAAGCATGACCATAGCGGCGCACCCCTTTCTTGTCCCCGAGCGCTTTCGCGAACGCCTGACCGAAGGAGATGCCGACATCCTCCACGGTGTGATGGGCATCGATATGCAGGTCTCCGCTCGCCGCCACATCGAGGTCGAGCATCCCGTGGCGTGCCACCTGGTCGAGCATGTGATCCAGAAAAGGCACGCCGGTGGCGAGCTTGGATTTGCCACTGCCGTCCAGATCGACAGCGACAACGATGCTCGTCTCGAGGGTGTTGCGAGTGATCTGGGCTTCGCGCATGGGTGGTGCGAGGTACATGGGAAAAGAGCGGGTTGGCATTTGCCGCGCGCCGCCAAACATCATGGTCGCCTCGTAAACGCGACCATGTTGTCTAGACGCTTGCGCTCAAGGCTTCGATGAACTGGTCGTTCTCGGTAGGGGTTCCAACTGTTACGCGCAGACAATCCGCCAACAATGGATGCATGCCATCGAGATTCTTGACAAGCACGCGACATGCCTTGAGGGCGGCGTGTACACGCGCGGCATTCGGGATCCGGAACAGGATAAAGTTCGCGTCGGAGGGATACGCCGTCAAAACGGGCAGCTGCGTGAGTGCGGACCCAAGTCGTTCCCTCTCAGACCGGATCGCCGCAGCCTGCTCCTCCAGCACCGTCTGCTCGCGCAGCACGCGCTCGGCGACCAGTTGCGTAAGGACGTTGATGTTGTAAGGCAGGCGTACCTTGTCGAATTCAGCGATCCACTCGGGGCGGCCTGCGAGCAGTCCGAGGCGAAGGCCAGCCAGGCCGAGCTTCGACACCGTGCGCATGAGGAGCAGATTCGGATAGTCGGCGAGCCGGGGGAGAAAGCTTGCGTCGGCGAAGGCGAAGTACGCTTCATCGACGGCCACCAGCCCCGGACTTGCTTCAATGATACGCGATACGCCTTGGGCGTCAAACAGATTGCCCGTGGGATTGTTCGGGTATGCGATGAAGGTAAGCGCAGGTTGATGGCGGTCGATCGCCTGCAGACAGGCGTCGGTATCCAGCGTGAAGTCTTTCCGCAGCGCGACCGCCTCGTAGCGCATGCCGCAGAACGCGGCAATCATCCGGTACATCACAAACGAAGGCTCCACGCCCAACATCGCCGCACCGGGGCGGGCAAGCGCCATGGCGACAATCTGGATCAGCTCGTCGGAGCCGTTCCCGAGAAGGATCTCCATTCCGTCCGGCACTCCCATCACGGCCCGCAGCCGTTCCTTGAGTCGGTGGGCGGACGGGTCGGGGTACCGGTTGAGCGCGGCTTTCGACGCAAGCTCTCCGAGCGACATCCGCAGCGCCTCCGGCAGAGGGTACGGATTTTCCATGGCGTCCAGCTTCACGAACCCGGCGCTGTCCGGCACGTGATAGGCGGAAAGGCGCAGGATGTCTTCGCGGATGAGGCGGTTGGGGCTCGGCGGCATCAGTAGCAAAGTCGGGACAGCGGAGGAGCCGGTCCGGCGTCGGACTCGCGGCGACTCGGGAGTCTCTCAGTGGATCCGGTAGGCGGCGGACCGCGCGTGCGCTTCGAGTCCCTCCCCACGGGCCAGTTCTTTGGCCACACGGCCGAGCGCATCAGCTCCAAGCCGCGAGGCCCGGATCACACTCGAGCGTTTCTGGAAGTCGTATACCCCCAGTGGGCTGGAGAAGCGCGCAGTGCGGGATGTGGGCAACACGTGGTTCGGCCCCGCGCAGTAATCGCCGAGCGCTTCCGACGTGTGGGGCCCGACAAAAATCGCCCCCGCGTGCCGGATAAGAGGCAGCAGCGCATCGGGGTCGGCGACCGACAGCTCGAGGTGCTCGGGCGCGACACGGTTCGCAATCTCGCATGCCTCCGCGAGCGTGCGAACCTGGATCAGTGCGCCCCTGCCCTCGAGGGACGCACGGATGATCTCTGCCCGCGGCAGCTCCGGCAGCAGCCGCTCCATGCACACCGCCACGGTTTGGATATAGCCTTCGTTGGGACAGAGCAGGATGGCTTGGGCCAGCTCGTCGTGCTCGGCCTGGGAAAAGAGATCCATCGCGACCCACGCGGGATCGGTGCGACCGTCCGTGATGACAAGGATCTCTGATGGGCCGGCAACCATGTCGATGCCGACGACGCCGAACACACGCCGCTTGGCCGCAGCGACGTAGGCGTTGCCTGGGCCGACGATCTTGTCCACCTGCCGCACCGACTCCGTGCCGTAGGCGAGTGCGGCCACCGCCTGGGCGCCACCGATCGTGAGCACGCGGTCGACGCCGCAGAGGGAGGCCGCCGCGAGGACGAGCTCGTTTTGCTCGCCGTCTGGGGTCGGCACTACCATCACCACTTCCTCCACACCAGCGACCTTAGCTGGAATCCCGTTCATCAGCACCGACGAGGGGTATGCGGCCTTGCCGCCCGGCACGTAAAGCCCGACCCGCTCGAGCGGCGTCACGCGCTGGCCGAGGCACGTGCCGTCGGCTTCCTCGTAGCTCCACGAATCCTGCAGCTGCCGCTGGTGGAACGCGCGAATACGCTCGGCGGCGTGCTCGAGCGCCGCGCGCTGCGACACGGGCAACCCCTCGAGCGCGCCCCGCAGCCGCTCCGGGGAGAGCTCGAGATCGCCCATGGACTTCACCTCGAGCCGATCGAAGCGGCGCGTGTAGTCGATGACCGCTGCATCCCCACGGCGCTTTACGTCGTCCAGGATGCCGGCAACGACAGCGTCGACCTCCGGATCCTGGGCGGACTCGAAGGCAAGCAACGCCCCAAGGCGGGCATCAAAGTCCGGCTGCGTGGAGGACAGACGTCTGAGGTTCAGCATTCTGTTCTGCTGGAAGCGCTGACACCGCCCTGCCAATGGACTCGAGCAACGGCTGGATGCGATCGCGGGAGAGCTTGAGCGCAACCTGATTCACAATCAGTCGCGCGGTGACCGGTGCGATCAACTCCACCGCCTTGAGATTGTTCGCGCGCAGGGTGCCACCACTCGAGACGAGGTCGACGATCGCGTCGGCGAGACCCGTCAAGGGGGCGAGCTCCATCGACCCGTAGAGCTTGATCAGGTCCGCGTGCACACCTTTGCGCGCAAAGTGGTCGCGGGCCGCCTTGAGGTACTTGGTCGCGACCCGCAGCCGTGCCCCTTGTCGCACCGCCAGTGCGTAGTCGAACTCATGCGGGACCGCGACCATCATCCGGCACGCGGCGATGCGCAGGTCGAGAGGCTGAT
>JBEVOI010000267.1:0-4066 GCA_040507665.1 Burkholderiales bacterium | reverse complement strand
TGCAGTCCGGCCAGCGAAGGCATCGCCCCCTTCGCGCTCCCGGTGGTGCCGTGACAGTTCGCGCAGTTGCCCGCGAGATAGGCGCTGTCGGGCCGCACCGGTCCGGTCTGCGCCCAAGCAATCGTCGCCAGCGCCATTAAGGTGCCGGCCGAGAGTGTCTTCTTCATAGTCTCCCCCTCCAGAAAAAGGCCCGCATTGCGCGGGCTCCATTTCAGGCAGTTTCCTGCCGGGCGTCAACAGAGGGAAGGGGGTTTAGCTCTGGCGGAGAAGAATCTTTCTCATTCCGCGACCGATCCGCGGGTGCCTATTCCGACAGGACCGGTTCGTTCTGCTCGCGGCGAGGCGCGTCGCCGCTGTCAGACGGCGGGAAATCGAGCTTGACGTTGCCGTCGGAATCGACGTCAACCTCGACCCGGCCTCCATTAACCAGCTTGCCGAACAGCAGTTCGTCCGCCAGCGCCCTGCGGATCGTGTCCTGGATCAGCCTTGCCATCGGCCTAGCGCCCATCAGCGGGTCGAAGCCTTTCTTGGCGAGGTGTGCGCGCAGGGCGTCGCTGAACCCGATGTCGACCTTCTTCTCGTGCAACTGGTCCTCGAGCTGCATCAGGAACTTGTCGACGACGCGCAGGACGACTTCTTGATCGAGCGACTTGAACGAGATCGTCGCGTCGAGCCGGTTGCGGAACTCAGGCGTGAACATGCGCTTGATGTCGGCCATCTCGTCACCGGCCTCGCGCGTATTCGAAAAGCCGATCGCCGTCTTTTGCAGTGTTTCCGCCCCGGCATTGGTTGTCATCACGATAATGACGTTGCGGAAATCAGCCTTGCGACCATTGTTGTCGGTCAGCGTGCCGTGGTCCATGACCTGCAGCAGTATGTTGAAGATATCTGGATGCGCTTTTTCGATCTCGTCGAGCAACAGCACCGCATGCGGCTTCTTGCTGATCGCCTCGGTCAGCAGTCCGCCCTGGTCGAACCCGACGTAGCCCGGGGGCGCGCCGATCAGGCGGCTTACCGCGTGGCGCTCCATGTACTCCGACATGTCGAAGCGGATCAGCTCGATGCCCATCGTGAAGGCGAGCTGCTTTGCGACTTCGGTCTTGCCGACCCCGGTCGGACCCGAGAACAGGAACGAGCCGATCGGCTTGTCCGGCTTGCCGAGCCCCGAGCGCGCCATCTTGATCGCGGCCGACAACGCATCGATTGCCGGGTCCTGGCCGAACACGACGTTTTTGAGATTCCGATCGAGATTCTTCAGCTGCGCGCGGTCATCGGTCGACACCGTCTGCGGCGGGATGCGCGCTATCTTGGCGATGATTTCCTCGACCTCGATCTTCCCGATCGTCTTCTTCTGTCTCGACTTCGGCAGGATGCGCTGGGCGGCGCCGGCCTCGTCGATCACGTCGATCGCCTTGTCAGGCAGATGGCGGTCATTGATGAATTTCGCCGACAGTTCGGCCGCGGCCGTGATCGCGCCCGCCGAGTACTTGACGCCGTGATGCTCCTCGAAGCGCGACTTCAGCCCCTTGAGAATCTCGATCGTCTGAGCCACCGTCGGCTCGATCACGTCGATTTTCTGGAAGCGGCGGCTCAGCGCGTGGTCCTTCTCGAAGATCCCGCGGTACTCGTTATAGGTCGTGGCGCCGATGCACTTCAGTGCGCCGCTCGCCAGTGCCGGCTTCAGCAGGTTCGATGCGTCGAGCGTGCCGCCTGAGGCCGAGCCCGCTCCGATCAGCGTGTGGATCTCGTCGATGAACAGAATCGCGTTGGAGTTCGCTTTCAGTTGCTTCAGCACAGCCTTCAGCCGTTGCTCGAAATCACCGCGGTACTTGGTGCCGGCAAGCAACGCGCCCATATCGAGCGAATAGACGCTGGACTTCTCCAGGATCTCGGGCACGTCGCCCTTGACGATGCGCCACGCGAGTCCTTCGGCGATTGCGGTCTTGCCGACGCCGGCCTCGCCAACCAGAAGCGGATTGTTCTTGCGGCGGCGGCACAGCACCTGGATCACGCGCTCGACTTCGAGCTCGCGTCCGATCAGCGGATCGATCTTGCCGTCCTTGGCAAGCGCATTGAGGTTTTGCGTGTACTGCTCAAGCGGTGACGGCTGGTCCTTGCCCTCGCCTTCCTGTTCCTGCTCGGCCGCCGGTTTGCCCTTTTCCTCACCCTGGCCGGACTTGGTGATGCCGTGCGAAATGAAATTGACGACGTCGAGCCGGGTCACTCCCTGCTGGTGCAGGTAGTACACAGCGTGCGAATCCTTCTCGCCGAAAATGGCGACCAGGACGTTGGCTCCGGTCACTTCCTTCTTGCCATTGCTGGTGGACTGCACGTGCATGATCGCGCGCTGGATCACGCGCTGGAAGCCCAGCGTCGGCTGCGTGTCGGCCTCGGAGTTGGGAGGAAGGATCGGCGTGTTGTCGGCGATGAAGTTCTGCAGGTTCTTGCGCAGGTCCTCGATGTTGCAGGCACAGGCGCGCAGGACCTCCGCCGCGGACGGGTTGTCGAGCAGCGCGAGCAGCAGGTGCTCGACGGTGATGAATTCGTGCCGGGCCTGTCGCGCTTCGACGAACGCCATGTGCAGGCTGACTTCGAGTTCCTGGGCGATCATGCTTCCTCCATCACGCACTGCAGCGGATGCTGATGCTGGCGTGAATAACTGCCGACCTGCTCAACCTTGGTCGCGGCGATATCGCGGGGATAGACGCCGCAGACGCCGCGCCCTTCATGGTGCACCTTCAACATGATCTGGGTTGCTTGCTCTCTCCCCTTGCCGAAGAACTTCTGCAGGACTCCGACCACGAATTCCATTGGCGTGTAGTCGTCGTTCAGCAGCACCACCTGGTACAGCGGTGGAGGCTTAACGCGAGAAGCCTGCTTCTCGACGACAGTGCCTTCATCAATCCGCTCACTCATCGACCTGCGTTGTAACTTGCATTCTATGCAAAGCGCTCCATTTTCTTCGGGTACAAAAAGCGTACCAATCATACGGTAAATCACCCTGTCGACCGTCGCGTGGACGCTGCACGAAGCCCGTCTTTTGGCCTAATCCTGCGCGCGCATCGCAGCACCATTGCACTGACTCGTTCGAGGTAACTTCCATTGCGCGGCCGCGCAGCGCGAGGCTCGCCGCAGACGCCGCACGTGCCTCCGATGCGCGTCGTTACGGCGATACAGAGACCGCTTGACCGCCGCGGCTTTTGCTCGAACAATCGTGGCGTCAAACAGGTATGCGGGGGCATGCGGGGTTGGTGCGCACACCAAAAATGAGGCCGGTGTGTGCGGATTCGGGGCAGCGACGATCGACACCAACGGAGCCGCCCGTTCATCGTGGGAAGGAAAGAAGGAATGGCTACTGGTACGGTCAAGTGGTTCAACGACGCCAAGGGGTATGGTTTCATCACGCCGGACGACGGGGGCGAGGATTTGTTCGCTCACTTCTCCGCAATTCAGATGAACGGATTCAAGACCCTCAAGGAAGGTCAGAAGGTGCAGTTCGAGGTCGTGCAGGGCCCCAAGGGGAAGCAGGCGTCGAACATCACAGCACCGGCCTGACCGCAGTCACCGCTCATTCAGACCCCGCCGCGGCGGGGTTGTTTTTTTGAGAGACGCCGCTCGCGTATGCGACCCTGCGGGTCGCACGTGCGCGCTCGAGGCGGAACGGCAAGTCAGTCGGCTGCGCCCCGGGGCGGCCGCGCGCTCCGCCGAGTGACAACCCCGCGCACTCCTCCCCGCGAGACATCTCGCAGCGCCAGGATTGTCTTCCCTCCTCGCCGGGCGAGGAAGGTGAAGGGAGGAGTGCCAACTCCCTCCCGCTTGGCGGGAGGGTCGGGGTGGGTGCTGTGCAGTTGGACCTCGGCGGAGCGCGCGGCCGCTCCGGAGCGCAGCCGACCGATCAATCTTGAGCGGTTCGCGCGTTGCGCGAACCGTACCGGTCCGAGTGCACGTGCGAGCCCCGGGGGCTCGCGTACACGAGGGCCGCGCCGACTACAGGTTCTCGATCATCACCTGCCCGAAGCCCGAGCAGCTGACCTGGGTCGCGCCGGGCATCAGGCGCGCGAAATCG
>JBEVOI010000222.1:0-5880 GCA_040507665.1 Burkholderiales bacterium | reverse complement strand
GAAGCGCTGCAAGGCCGAGGCGGAGTAGCGTTCGGAGTTGTCCATGAGATCGACCTCCTTTCATAGCGCGAAGTGGTCAGTGAAATCCGCCCCGCGCCCGACCGACTCGTAACGCGTGCGGCACATGTCGAGCGGCAAGTCTTCGTAACCTGCTTTCAGTTTTTCCCGGATGGGTTACGATCAACCAGGTCGTGATACGGGCCGGGTGACGGCTCGGCAGCAACGTTCGTCGTGAACAAACGGGCGGAGCCACGCCAACGCAGGCAGCGCGGGTCCATCTTGGTAATGTCCGGGAATCCCAGAAGTCCCAGGACTCGATCGACCTCGGTCTTGAGAATGCTGATGGCGTGGGCTGCGCCGGCTCCACCGCCGGCAGCGAGTCCGTACAAGGTCGCCCGCCCCAACAGCACTGCGTCAGCGCCCAACAGCACTGCTTTCACGATGTCGGAACCGCGGCGAAAGCCGCCATCGATCATTACCGTCAGCTTGTCCCCCACCTTGGCGGCGACCTCGGGCAGGATCTCCATGGCCGAGATGGCACCATCGAGCTGCCGACCGCCATGATTGGTCAGCACGATGCCGTCGGCGCCGCACTCGGCTGCGAGGAGCGCGTCCTCGACCGTGCAGATGCCTTTGACGATCAGCGTCCGTGGCCAGAGCCCGCGCAGCCAGCGGATGTCCTCCCAAGTGATCGACGGGTCCAGTTCTTTGCCCATGGCGGCTGAAGCTCCCTTCGCGGAATCCTGGCCCGGCGGCAGCAGGTCCCCAAGGTTTTTCAAGCGTGGCATGCCATGCGGGATGACGACGTCGAACAGCCATCGGGGATGGAGCGCAACGTCGATCGTGTTGCGCAGGTTGAGGTGCAACGGCCGCCGGAAGTTGCGCGCATCCCATTCGCGGTTGCCGTACACGGCGCTGTCCGTGGTCACGACCAGCGCTTCAAAGCCTGCCCGCTCCGCGCGCTCGGCAACCTTGCGCGCGAACTCGCGGGTGCGGAAGACGTAGAGCTGCATCCATATACGCCCACCGGCTTGCTTGCCGATCTGCAGAGCGATGTCCTCCAGGGGAACGGTTGAGACGTTGCTCAAGGTGAAAGGGATGCCGGCCTTCGCCGCGGCGCGAGCCAGCGCCAGGTCTCCCTGATGCGTCAGCACACCGTTGTACCCCGTCGGACCTATCAGGAATGGCGCCGCCGAAGGTTTGCCGAAAAGCTCGATCTGCTGACTGACCTTGCCAACGTTGATCAGCGTGCGCGGCAGCAAGGCGATATCTTCGAACACCATGCGATTGCGCTTGAGGGTGACTTCGTCCTCGGCACCGCCTTCGACGTATTCAAAGGCAAAATTGGGTGCGCGCCGTCGCGCGATCTCACGCAATTCCTCGATGTTTTGGGCACGCCGGAAATCGGAACCCCGATACAAGCGTCGTTTCACCTCTCCTCCCTACTTTATCGAGATCGGAGTACAGCTTTTCGCCGAAAGCTTCGCCGAATTTCGATCCACACGCAACCTTGCATTGACGCCCAGCGCAGGGTGCGTAAGGCTAAAATGAGCAGCATTATTCGCAGTCTTGGGGCATAGCGTGGTCGACTCATCGGGCGGAAGCGGATTCAGCAGCGCCGCGCTGCTTGCTCTTGATTGGGGCACCTCGAGCCTGCGCGCGTTCCTGATGAGCAACACCGGCGCGGTACTCGACAGCCGCCATGCGCCGACGGGCATCCAGCATCTGCCCGCGCCCGCTGAAACTGGCGGCTTCGAGCAGGCCTTCGCCCAAATTGCGCGTGACTGGCTGGCACGTTGGCCGGCGCTGCCCGTGGTGGCCGGTGGCATGGTCGGCAGCGCGCAAGGCTGGAAGGAGACCCCCTACGCGCGTTGCCCGGCCGACGCGCGAGCGCTGGCCGCCCAAGGCGTTCGCGTACAGAGCGGCCTCGGACCGGAGGTGCTGATCGCTCCGGGCGTCCTGTTCGACGTGCCCGACCGCTCGCCTGATGTGATGCGCGGTGAGGAGATCCAGATCGCCGGCGCACTTGCCGCGCATCCCCCTTGGGCCGAGCGCGCCTGCGTCGTACTGCCCGGCACCCATTCCAAGTGGGCGCGGATCGAGGATGGCCGCATCGTGAGCTTCGCCACCTACATGACGGGAGAACTGTACGCGGTGCTGCGACGGCATTCGATCCTCGGTCGCCTGATGCTCGAAGGCGCAACAGCAGGGGCGAGTGTGGCGGAGGCGGCGTTCGCTCAGGGTCTCGAAGCCGCCCGCGCGAGCATGCCCGGCGACCTGACCCACCAGCTCTTTGCCACGCGGACGCTGGGGCTGACCAAGCGTCTGCCGACCGAGGCCCTCGGGGATTATCTGTCGGGTCTGCTGATCGGGCACGAGCTCGTGTCGGGACTTGGCATCTCGCGCGTAATGTTCGACGCAGGCGCGCCGCTCATTTTGATCGGAGACGCCGCCCTATGTCGGCGCTATGGGCATGCGCTGGAGCGCCTCGGTGCACCCGAGCACACCCGACTCGACAACACCGCGCCGCGCGGACTATGGGAGTTCGCTCGCGCCGCTGGACTGGTGCATTAGAATCGACGCTTGGACGTCACTCTTGGAGCCCCTGTGGCCGAGATCGACCTTTACACTCGCTTCGATGCGGCTATGGTCGAGCTACCCCTGGTCGCCATCCTGCGCGGCATCACGCCGGCAGATGCCGAAGCGGTCGCAATCGCTTTGCACACAGCGGGCTTTCGTTTGATCGAAGTACCGCTGAATTCGCCCGATCCTTTCGATAGCATTGCCCGCGTCCGCAACGCTCTTCCCGCTGACACGCTCGTAGGGGCTGGCACGGTGCTGAAAACGGATGATCTCGCGCGCCTGGTCGCAGCCGGCGGCGAGTTGGTGGTGATGCCTCATGCCGACACTGAAGTGATCAGTACCGCCAAGGCCGCGAATCTCTTGTGCCTCCCGGGCGTGGCGACGCCCACCGAGGCCTTCGCCGCCCTCAATGCCGGGGCCGACGCCCTCAAGCTTTTTCCAGCCGAGATGATCGCGCCGCCCGTGCTCAGAGCCATGCGCGCGGTCTTGCCCAAGGGGGTACGCCTGCTGCCGGTGGGAGGGATCACCCCGGACAACATGGCTTCCTATGTGAGCGCCGGCGCGAACGGGTTCGGGCTGGGCTCCGCGCTTTATGCACCGCGAGCTTTGCCCGAACAGGTGGCCGAGCGGGCACGGCGCTTTGTCGCCGCGTGGCGCGCGCTGTCTGCTACTTGAGCACCATCGAATCGGAGGACATCACCATGAACGCGAGCTTCACCCGGTCTCTCGTCCACGTCGTCATCACCGCTTTCCTGCTCGCCGCCGCTGGCAACGCGGGCGCCCAGGTGAAGGAGCGTTCGATCAAGCTCGGCATCGGTCTCGCGGAGGATCATCCGCAGGGTCAGGGCGTGAAGCGGTTCGCCGAGATCGTCGACAAGAAGAGCGGCGGCAAGATCAAGGTCAAGAACTTCTACTCGGGGTCCATCGGCAGCGACGTGACCATGGTCTCCGCTCTCCAGGGCGGTATCCAGGAAATGACGATTCCTTCAACCGCGCCGCTGGCGGGAATGGTGAAGGAATTCGGCGTCTTCGATCTCCCGTTTCTCTTCACCAACGAGCAGGAAGTCGATGCCGTGCTCGATGGCCCCTTCGGGAAGAAAATGCTGGACCGGCTGCCTCCCAAAGGACTCATCGGCCTTTGCTACTGGGAGAACGGCTTTCGGCAGCTCACCAATAACAGGCACGCGGTCGCGAAGGTCGAAGACATCCAAGGGCTGAAGATCCGCACCATGCAGAGCACGGCCTACATCGACCTCTTCAACAGTTTGGGGGCGAATGCGGTGCCGATGCCATTTCCCGAGCTTTACACGGCGTTGGAGACCAGGACGGTGGATGGGCAGGAAAATCCGATCCCCACTATCCAGACCTCCAAGTTAAACGAAGTGCAGAAGTACCTGAGCTTGACCAAACACTCCTACAGCCCGTTCGTCGTGCTGGTGAGCAAGCGGTTCTGGGACAAGCTTTCCCCCGAGGAGCAGAAGATCCTTCAGGATTCGTGCGTGGAGTCACGGGATTATCAGCGCAAGGTGAGCCGCGAGAGCAATGCCCGCATTCTGAGCGAGCTGAAGGCCGGCGGCATGCAGGTCAACGAAGTGACCCCGCAGGAGCTTGGAAAGATGCGGGAGAAGACGCAACCGGTCAGCGCGAAATACACGAAGGAGTATGGCGAAGGGCTGGTGAAGGAGCTGCAGGGCGAGATCGCGAAGGTCCGGAAACCTTGAGAGCAGATCCGGATGATCCGTTGGCGCCCGGGCAAAGGAATCGTCAGTGAAAGTCCCGCGATCGGGTACCAAGCCGCCCGAGTAGCGACGTGTAGTCGAAGAGCCGTCCCGCGACCAGATGCACCACCATGCCTTCGCGCTCGATGGTGCCGGCGATGCCCATCAGCCGCGATGCCAGCAGCTCCCGCCGCTGCCTCTGCGCAAGCGCGAGCCACACCACCACGTTCACGCAGCCGGTCTCGTCCTCGATGGTGACGAAGGTGACGCCGCTCGCCGTATCCGGGTGCTGGCGGCAGGTGACGATGCCGGCGGTGCGCGCGATCCGGCCATGCGCCAGGCGGTTCAGCTGCTCTGCGGTCAAAAGTCTCATTCGTGAGAGGCGTGGCCGGAGCAGCGCGAGCGGATGGCGCCCGAGCGTGAGGCCGAGGGTCGCATAGTCCGCCACCAGATTCTCCCCTTCGGTGGGAGAGGGAAGGGCAACCGGCGTCTCGTCGATGACAGTGTCTTCCAGCACCGGTGGCAGAGCCTCGATGCCGGACACTTGCCAGAACGCTTCGTGCCGGTGACCCGCGAGCGATGCGAGGGCGCCGGCGGCGGCGAGGCATTCGAGGTCGCGCTTGTCGAGGGAAGCGCGGCGAGCGAAATTGTCCACGCCGGTGAACGGGGCATCGCATCTCGCCGCGACAATACGCTCCGCACCTGCCTGCGAGAGACCCTTGACCATGCGCAGTCCGAGGCGCACTGCAGGCGCAGCCTGTGTGGGGAGCAGGGAAGAGTGAGGAGAGAGGAGGGAGGAGTGAATCTCCTCACCGCTCGAGCCGCCCGGCTCGAGCGTGCAATCCCACTCACTCGCCAGAACATCCGCCGGCCGCACTTCCACACCATGACGGCGCGCGTCCTGCACGAGCTGTGACGGTGCGTAGAACCCCATCGGCTGGCTGTTAAGCAGCGCCGTGCAGAATGCCGCCGGCTCCTGGCACTTGAGCCACGCCGACACGTACACGAGCAGCGCGAAGCTCGCCGAGTGCGACTCCGGAAAGCCATACTCGCCGAAGCCCTGGATCTGGCGGAAGATCTGCTGCGCGAACTCTTCCGGATAGCCGCGCGTGCGCATGCCGTCAACGAGAGGTTGCTGGAACTTCCACAAGCCGCCCTTGCGCCGCCACGCCGCCATCGAGCGCCGGAGCTGGTCGGCCTGGCCCGGCGTGAAGCCCGCCGCGACCACCGCGAGCTGCATCACCTGCTCCTGGAAGATCGGCACGCCGAGGGTGCGCTCCAGCACCTGCCGCACCGCCGCAGACGGGTAGGCGACCGGCTCCAGCCCCTGCCGGCGGCGCAGGTACGGATGCACCATGCCGCCCTGGATCGGACCGGGGCGCACGATCGCGACCTCGATCACGAGATCGTAGAAATTCCGGGGCTTGAGCCGTGGCAGCATCGCCATCTGCGCGCGCGACTCGATGTGGATCACGCCCGTGGTGTCGCCGCGCTGGATCATCGCGTAGGTGAGCGGGTCCTCCGCGGGTACGTCCTGCATGCGCATCGGCACACTGCGATAGTCGCTCACGAGATCGAG
>JBEVOI010000082.1:0-15859 GCA_040507665.1 Burkholderiales bacterium | reverse complement strand
TGAGCCAGCGCCTGCTCGGGCGCATATCCAAACGCGGAGACCGCTACCTCAGAATGCTCCTCACCCACGGGGCGCGTTCGGTGCTGCGCGCGGCGAGCGTGGCGGCACAAGCCGGTCGAACTGTCGATGCGCTACGCCGCTGGGCGCTCGCCGTCCAGACCCGCTCCAATCACAACAAGGCCACCTGTGCACTCGCCAACAAACTGGCGCGCATCTGCTACGCAACACTGCGTGACGGGCAACCGTATGGGCAACCAGTGCCACGGCTCAGCAAGTAAATCGAACGCACTGCTTTCGCGCGTCCCGGCTAGGAACCGCGGCCTCGAAATGACATCCTCATTCCACCACCGCTTGCGACGAGATTGATCGCCCACCATGGCAACCAGGGTCACCCCCGCATCGATTGACGCCGATAACTCTTCCGGCAGCTTCACGCTTGCCGCTTGCAACGATTGGCGCACCGGTGTTCGCAGATTCCATGTCGGCACGGGCCAAACAGAGCCCACTCAAGATGCCGGATATACGACTGCAGGCTCACCCTCGTTGCCGCAACTATCGGTCAGTTCTCTTCCCTTGTGAGGGGAGTCCATATACGAACTGTTAGAGCAGCACGCGTTTCTCAAGAGGAAACAGATTTTCTCGCTGATCCGGCCCATTAGTTGCTGCATTGCACAACCATGGCTAGGCAGTCACCATCAACAAAGGGCTTCCAGCCGGGTCCGGCGGTAAGCGAAGTGGACCGCGCACCACAGGAGGGCGCAGTAGCACCGAATCGAGGCACGCATCAGGGCGTTCTCGACCGGTGTTCGAGCCAACGCAATTCTTTGGTGCGAGGTCATCATGAACGAGCTCTACGCGATCCTGCTCTCCTGGGCAGTGACGCTGTCAGGCTACCCGATGCCGGAGCAGCAGGCCGAGATCGTCAGGGTCTCGCATATGTATCTCGTCGAGCGGGCATGTGCGGGGCGTGAGTGCAAGGTGATGGGCTGGTTCCCGCCCGGACGAACGATCTATCTCGACGAACGCTTGAATCCGCAGGACAACTTGCTTGCCGCTTCGATCCTCGTCCATGAGATGGTGCATCATCTACAGCACGAGGCAGGTCGGCTCGACCCGGCGAAGTGGAGTTGCGAGAATTCCATTCAGCTCGAGCGCGAAGCCTATGCGATCCAGCGTGAGTTTCTCCTGCGCTACGGGGTTTACCAGCCGGTCGGGTTGAGTATACATAACGTCGGCTGCGAGCTTACGCATTCAGAAGCGCCCAAACCTGTTGGCGCGGCAGCGGTCGTGGAGGTCAACGGGCGCTAGATGCGAGCGTTGAGCTGAACACGCCGGCACCGCATTCGTCTTCTTGGTGTCCTCTCACATGTACTACCTCGAAGGACGCGTGGGCTACCTCACGTGCTTCGCACTCGGTACGACCGTGGCTTCCGCACGACTTCCGCGCGCAAGCAGCACCTCCGGAACGCCGCGTGGTGGACAACGAAAGTAGTTGAAAACCGGGGCGATTACCTCGCGAGGTCCGGGCCCGGTACTGGGGTTGAGAAGTAGCGTAATTCGATTTCACACCCGTCTGCTTTTCTCCAGCGCTTCCAATGGTCAGTGTAGCCATAGGACCTGCGCATCCAGACTCCGGTGCCTTCCGTCGTCCACGCCTTGTAGTCCGCTTTCGTGAATGTGGGCTCGGGCTGACCGACTACATCGTTGGACGGCAAGGGCGAACCGAACTGTCCGGTAAGTCGTCGCGAAATTTTGTCGTAATTGTTGCGACATTCAAGCAGCATTCTCCTGACGGCACCGGGATTGAGGTTCTTCGACTTGAGTTTCGATGTTAGCACCACCATGCGCAAGCCCTGTCTTTCCGAATCGAATCGGAAGGTAGCGGAGAAGTCGATACCATTGGCGAAATAGTGATCGACCCTTAGCAACAGGCAATCTTCACCCTGTTCGGCAAGCGCCGCCGTCGCGGCCTCGTCGTTGCAGAGTTCGTCGTCGGGATCCGCATTCCCAGCGAACTTCTCTTCGATCTCCTCCGGTAGTGAACCCCACGCGATGTCTTCGAAGCCACCGTCGGCCAAGGCCGATGTCACAAACACCAACTGCGGAACGACTATCGCCGCGTACAGCAGGCGGCTGTAAAGCAATTGCAGGGCACGGAATATGTAGGCGACGCAGCGACCGCTTGGCATCCATCGGGGACCTGCACGACGAATTGCATGGCGAGCGACGTCTGTTTCTCCGCACGACCGGACAGATCGCACGTGGCTCATCGCTCCGTCCGGGGAGGGTGGCCAATCTGGAGGTGTTCTCCGATCGCCGGCGAAGGAAGCGTCGACCAACCCGCGCTGACAGTCATCGTGGATTGGAGCGCGCGCGTCTACTTCCTTAAAGATCGCGTCCATAGGAGGGCGGAGATCCAGCATTGGAGTCGTCTTGGTTATAGCGAGCATTCGCCCAGATTCGGCCCCGCCACCCCTATGCGCGACAGCGTCCAGTCGGACGCGGGCTATCCCACGGCGAATTCAGGATGCTGGTGACCGTTTCTGCAGAGAGTATATGCACAGTCCACGCAATCGCTCTACCGACTTACGGCCGGGGCCCGGGAATTTCAGGATGGCCGCGCCCAGGTTGGCGCGCAGATGCTGGGTAAAGGGACCCCATCGCTGCCTGTTGTGGACTAAACAACTCGATCGTGAGAGGCGTGATCGTCTCGCCAAACGGCGATCCTGTTGCGAAGAAACCGCGCCGGCGATTGACCGGGACGAGTACCGCGCAATCAGGAGGTGATTCCAGGGAACCTCTGAATAAGTCGCCGATGGAGCGCGTTTGTCGCGAAATGCGGATGATGGCAAGACGGGCGACGAAGGTCGTAGCTTCGTCTACGATGCCGAGGAGCCCGGCGCCGCCAGCGCCGCATTTCGCGCAAACCCAGAGGGACGGGGCTTTCCGGGCGCCTGGCATTGTCGCTCGGCTTGCCGATATTCCCGATATCGGCTGCACGTCGCTTCGCGCCATGCATCCCGGAAAGCCGCCGTCGCGCCCGTCGTGACTGATTCGGAGGTTCCCTAGGACTCGCAGCTGGGTGCGGGTATGGTCATACTCGTGTCGGCGGAACCGACAGCAGTGTCGAGCCAGCGACGTTGCACTGCCGCAGTGCAACAGAAAAACTACCGATCGAGGGGGTAAGACCTTTCTCCGGTTGCCGAGCCTTGTGGCAGGCGCCGTCGCGAGGCTCTTCGTTGCGATATCTTCTTGGCCCGACTGATGTCGCGAGCTGTGAAGATGAGGACGAGGAGCGCGTTTGCATGTGGGGTGCCCTCGTCCGCCAGAGTTTCTGTATCGAACTCGTCTTGCACAGGCGGTTCGCTATCGATCAGGATCGAATTTGCACCATTCTTTGCTCGCGGTCCGAACCTGTCCGCGAACGTCTGGCGCAGCCATTGCGCTGCATGACGGCCCTGCTCCAGCTCGAAGCCAGCCCAGACGACCAGTCGCTCGAAGTCTTTCGTGTCGATCCATTTCAATACGTCTCTCGCCTGCGCTTGGCTGCCATGCTGCACATCGAGAACGGCGCGAGAGAGTACGGCGCGCCACAGGCGCAGTTCGGGCAGATTGGTCGCAGCGCTCGGCGCGTAGAAGTCGGGCTCGGGTCTCATGGCTTGGCCAGTTGATTGATAAGGGTCGGCATGGAGATGTACGGTGATGACGTATCCATGGTGCCTATCTCAGCAATCCCGGTGCCAGCAGAGGAACGCCCAAGGTTAGGGGCGCATCCGTCGAACGACTATGAAGTTTGTTGCGACGGCGCCGTTGATGAACAAACATCAGGATCGCGGTCGAGGGCGGATCCGAGTCGGATCCGCTGCGCGACTAATACTCGACCGGGATCGGATCAAGGCTGCGCCACAGATACCAAGTGGCGACCGAGCGCCACGGCGCCCATGCCCTGCCGAGGGTTCTCAGCCTGCCAGGAGAAACGGCGCGGCCACGGTTGTAATGCAGGCGTACTGCCTTTTGCAGGCCCAGGTCGTCCAACGGCAGCACGTCCGGGCGCAGCAGGTGAAACATGAGAAACATCTCCGCGGTCCAGCGGCCGATGCCCTTCACCTGAGTCAACTCCGCGATCAACGCCTCATCGTCGAGGTCGGGCCAGTTCGACAGGCGTATCGTGCCGTCGACGAAACGCCGGCCAAGGTCGTGCAGGTAGCCGATTTTCTGCCGCGACAACCCGGCCTCGCGCAACAGTTCCGCCGGCGTCTGCTGTACGCAGGCTGGCGTCATCTCGCCGACAGAAGTGGCGAAGCGCTGCCATACGCTCTCCGCCGCCTTGACCGAGATCTGCTGTCCCACGATAGAACGGGTCAGCGTGGTAAACGCATCGCCCCGACTGCGCAAAGAGAGTCCCGGAAACCGCTCGATCAACGCCCGCAGAACCGCGTCGCGGTCTGAGAGTTCGCGGGCGGCCTGCACCCAGTAGTCCGGCGTCACCCTTTCGCTGCAGCACTGCGCCGGGTCCGCAGCCGCGCACGCTTGCGCCATTCATGGAGTGCCCAGAGGCGCCACCCCCAGCGGACGACGAAGTATCCGGCGATGGCGAGTAGCACCGCAAAGAGCGGGAGGCCCACGGCCAGCGGCTTTCCCATGGATAGGAGCCAGTCCCACAGAGCGGGCACCCATTCTGAAAACGGCTTGTCCTCCAGGCTGACCGGCGCGGGCGGACCGTCGTTGGCACCTCCCGTCACCCATGCGCCCAGCTGATAGGCAGCGATGTACAGTGGTACGATCGTGAACGGATTGGTGTAGAAGGTGGTAAATACCGCCACCGGCAGGTTCACGCGAAGCAGTACCGACAGGATCGTCGCCGAGAGAATCTGCGTCGGGCCCGGCACCAGCCCGGAGAGCAGTCCCACGGCAACTCCGCCGGCTACCGAGCGGCGGTTCAGGTGCCACAGGTTATGGTGAGTGAGGAAGGCGCCGAACCGGGCGATGAACGGATTCCCCTTTATGCTCTCATGGCTGGGGAGGTACTTTCTGAAAAGCTTGCGCGGCACCGGCAGTGATGCAGAGGGCTGGGATCGCCTCAGACTGTACCCGAAACCCTGTCCTCGAGACAGGGCTTCGCCGATCCTAGGTCGTGCCGTCACGTGCGCTGCTGGATAGTCTGCTTCGTACTCGGCGTCGGCTGGGTGCAGACTTGGGCCGCGCTGCCCGACTCGGCGTGGGTCTGGATCGGACTGGGGGTGGCGCTGGCGGTGAGCCTCCTGTTGCTCCAGCCCGCGCAGCGCTACGCGGCCGCACATTGGACCGCGCTGCTCGTTGCAATCGTGGTCGGATCTCTCTGGGCCGCCGGTCGCGCCGACCTGCGGCTCGCCGATCGTCTTGCGCCGGCGCTCGAGGGGAAAGACGTCCACGTGGTTGGCGTGATTGCCGGTCTGCCCCAGGCCCATGAGCGTGGGGTCCGCTTCGACTTCGACATTGAGCGCGCGGATGCCGACGTGCGCCTGCCAAGGCATGTGCTGCTCAATTGGTACGGACGTCTGGAAGACGACGAAGAGCGTTCCGCCACGGTACCGGCGCTCAAGGCCGGGGAGCGCTGGGCAATTACCGTGCGGCTCAAGCGTCCCCGCGGCAGCGCGAATCCACACGGGTTCGACTATGAACTGTGGTTGCTGGAGGAGGAGGTAGGCGCCACCGGCTACGTGCGGAAGGACCCCCGAAGTCGCCGCCTTGACGATCTTGTGTGGCGTCCTGGTTACCTGGTCGAACGGCTTCGGGAAACAATTCGCGAGCGCATGCGCACTGTGCTCGGCGATCGCCCCCATGCGGGCGTTCTGATCGCGCTGGCGGTCGGTGACCAGCGTGCGATTCCCTCGTCGCAGTGGCAGGTTTTTACGCGTACGGGTGTCAATCACCTCATGAGCATTTCGGGCCTTCACATCACCATGGTAGGAGGCCTGGTCGCAGGCATCACGGGTTTCCTCTGGCGGCGCACCCGCTGGTCCCTACGCGTTCCCGCGCTCAAGGCGGCAGCCGCGGCGGGGCTCGTCGCTGCGCTCGCCTATGCGCTGTTGGCCGGATTCGCGGTGCCGGCGCAGCGTACCGTGCTCATGCTTGCCGTGGTCGGGCTTGCCCTGATGCGCGGCGTCGAGCTCGCGCCGTCCACCGTGCTCGCGCTCGCGCTGCTCGCAGTCGTGCTCTTCGATCCGTGGGCGGTGACCGCAGCGGGGTTCTGGCTATCTTTCGGCGCAGTCGCGCTGATCCTCCACGTCACCACGGGCCGCATCGGGCAACCGCACTGGCTCGCCGCTTGGGGACGAGTCCAGTGGGCGGTGACCCTCGGGCTGGTACCGCTGCTGCTCGCGCTTTTTCAGCAGGTATCGATCGCTTCTCCCGTCGCGAACGCGGTTGCGATCCCGCTTATCAGCCTTGTCGTTGTGCCGCTCACTCTGGTGGGCTGCATTCCTCCATTCGGCTTCCTTCTCTATCTGGCGAACTTCATCGTCGACCTCTGCATGCATTTCCTCGTTGGATTGAGTTCGAGCAGCGCTGCGTTGTGGGAGAGTCACGCGCCACAACCGTGGGCCGTCGTGCTCGCGCTCAGCGGAGTAGTCTGGCTGCTCCTTCCGCGGGGATTCCCCGCGCGATGGCTGGGGCTGGTTGCCTTCGTTCCGCTGTTCGCCGCGCGGCCGGAATTGCCAGGGCAGGGTGACTTGCGGCTCACGGTGCTCGATGTCGGACAGGGACTCGCGGTAGTCGCGCAAACGCGGCATCACGCGTTGCTCTACGATACGGGGCCTGACTTCGGCGGGGACGCTGATGCGGGCAACCGCATCGTGGCGCCCTTCCTGCGCGCCTCTGGCGTGACCCGACTGGACGGCGTCGTGCTTTCCCACGACGACGCCGACCATATCGGTGGCGCGGCCTCGATCATGCAATCACTTCCAGTGGGTTGGGTGGTTTCGTCGCTGCCCGAGGGGCATGGCCTGCGCTCCGGGGGCGCGAAATTTCTCCCGTGCTTCGACGGCCAGCGCTGGGAGTGGGATGGTGTGCGGTTCGAGATGCTCGGTCCCCCGTGGGGCGATTCGCCACGCATGCACCGCGACAATGATTTGAGCTGCGTGTTGAGGATAGCAACCGCGTCCGGCAGCGTGCTCATTCCGGGCGATATCGAAAACCGGGCTGAGGTCGCGCTGGCACAGCGGGCCGCCAATCGGGCGGCGACAACGCTGCTGATCGCGCCCCATCACGGTAGCCGCACATCGTCGAGCGAGGCCCTGCTCGATGTCGTCAAGCCGCGTGCAGTGGCGTTCACCGCGGGCTACCGCAATCGATTCGGGCATCCAAAGGAGGAGGTTGTCGCCCGCTATCGGGCGCGCAACGTCGAGACGTTGCGCAGTGACCGTGACGGGGCGCTGCTCGTCGAATTCTCTGGCGGGGAGATGCGTGTGGACCGGTGGCGGACTAAGCACCAACGTTACTGGCAAACCGACGTCGGCTCCTAGGGTCCGACCCGGCTAGCCCGCATATTTCAACAGCCGGTTAATGTGACGAGCTTTCGGGGGCGACCCGGTTAGGCGACCGGTTTGCGCCGAAGGTCGAGGGTGAACGGGAACAGCCGGTTGAGCGGCTCTTCCTTCACCTTCATCGGCCCGGGTGTGTGACCGTGGTCCCAGAAGCGGGCGACGCGGCGGGCTTCTGCTTCGTTCGCATTCACCGGAAACGTATCGTAGCTGCGCCCTCCGGGATGGACCACGTGATAGGTGCAGCCGCCGATGGCGCGACCGCTCCACGTGTCCACGATGTCGAACACCAGCGGTGAATGCACCGGTATCGTCGGATGCAGCGCCGACGGCGGTGCCCACGCGCGGAAGCGCACTCCCGCGACGTACTCGCCGTGGGTGCCGGTGGGATGCAACGGTACTGGTCTGCCGTTGCACGTGACCACGTGACGCGAGTCGGTCATGCCATTCACCTTCACCTGCAATCGTTCCAGCGACGAGTCCACGTAGCGGGCGGTACCAGCCTGCGAGACTTCCTCGCCGAGCACGTTCCACGGTTCTATTGCCTGTCGCAGCTCCAGCCGCACGCCTTCGTAGACGACAGTACCGAAGCGCGGGAAGCGGAACTCTACGAACGGTGCGAACCACTCGGGCTCGAAGCCGTAGCCCGCAACGCGCAGGTCGCGCACCACGTCGTGCAGATCGTGCTCGACGAAGTGCTGGAGCATGAAGCGATCGTGGAGCTGCGTCCCCCAGTTCACCAGTCGCCCCTGGTAGGGTTCACGCCAGAAGCGCGCGACCAAGGCACGCAGCAGCAGCATCTGGAGCAGGCTCATGCGCGGGTGGGGCGGCATCTCGAACGCGCGGAACTCGAGCAGCCCGAGGCGCCCTGTCGGGCCGTCGGGCGAGTAGAGCTTGTCGACCGAGAACTCGGCGCGGTGGGTGTTGCCGGTCAAGTCGATGAGCAGGTTGCGCAGCAGCCGGTCGACGAGCCACGGCTGGTTGCTTGGCTTGCCGGGCGGGAGTCTTTCGCTCATCTGCTGGAAGGCGATCTCCAGCTCATACAGATTGTCGTCGCGCGCTTCGTCCACCCGCGGTGCCTGGCTGGTCGGCCCGATGAACATGCCCGAAAAGAGGTACGACAGCGCCGGGTGGTTCTGCCAGTAGGTGATGAGGCTCTTCAGCAGGTCCGGCCTGCGCAGCAGCGGGCTGTCCCCGGGCGTGGGACCGCCCAGGGTGACGTGATTGCCGCCGCCGGTACCGGTGTGACGGCCGTCGAGCATGAACTTCTCGGTGCCAAGCCGCGACAGGCGAGCCTCCTCATAGAGTGTGGAGACGTTGGCCCGCAGTTCGTCCCAGCTCCCGGCCGGATGGACATTGACCTCGATGACACCGGGATCGGGCGTGACGTTGATGACCCGAAGGCGGGGATCGCGCGGGGGCGTATAGCCTTCCAGCCGCAGCGGCAGCCTCAGCTCCTCCGCAGTCGTTTCGATTGTGGTGACGAGGTTCACGTAATCTTCGAGGTGCGTCATCGGCGGCATGAACACATGGAGCATGCCGTGTCTCGCTTCGGTGCAGAGCGCGGTGTGAATCACTTCCTTCGGCTTCGGATTGTCCGTGGTAGCGTTGCTCGCCGGGGACTTCGGCGTTGACGCCTCGAAACGAGGATCTCCCAGCTCCCCCCGGTCTGCGAAGGGATCAACCGGATACTCGATCTCCATGTCGTCCGGTGCCACCCACGGCAGCGAGGCGAGGGGAAGGCGCAGACCGGCCGGGGAGTCCCCCGGGATCAGATAGACGTGCTCCCGTTTGAGCGGCCAGCGGCTCGATCGCCAGCGGCTCTCCGACGCCTTGAGCGCGCCCTTCGAAAAGACGCTGCGGTCTTCGGCCTTAAGCGGCAGCACGAAGCCCTTCACGTTGCCGAGACCGCGGTCAAGCATCTTCGCGAGTCGCGAGCGGCCGGCTTCATCCTTCAGATCGTGCTGGAGCGGGTCCACGTTGGACGGGAGATTCTGCTCTTCCGTGATCGCAACCCGTACGTCCTCGTATACGGGCATGATATAACGCTCGGACAGGCCGAGCCGCCGCGCCAGCGCTTCGATTAAGCGCTTCGCATCCGCCGTGTCGCGCCCGGTTTCGCTATCCGACGCCACCAGCGAGTCGTCGCGCCAGAGCGCCACGCCGTCCGCGCGCCAGTAGATGCCCAGTGCCCAGCGCGGCAGCGGCTCGCCCGGATACCACTTCCCCTGGCCGAAGTGCAGCATGCCGCCAGGCGCGAACTTCTCCTTCAGCTTCCATTGCAGAATGCCCGCCAGCACGAGCTTCTTCTCGCCGTGGGCGTTGATGTTCCACTCCTCGCCGTCCATGTCGTCGATCGAGACGAAGGTCGGTTCTCCTCCCATGGTGAGCCGCACGTCGCCTTTCTCGAGCTCGGCATCGACCTTCTGCCCGAGGGCCTCGATCGCCTGCCACTGCTCCTCCTGAAAGGGTTTCGTCACCCGCGGGTCTTCGTGGATGCGGCTGACCTTCATCTCGAAGTGGAAGTCGCATTCGCTCATATCGGTGAAGCCGACCACTGGCGCCGCGCTGGACGGAAGGGCGGTGCAAGCGAGCGGAATGTGCCCTTCGCCGGCGAGCAGACCCGAGGTCGGATCGAGGCCTACCCAGCCTGCGCCGGGAAGGTAGACCTCGGTCCACGCGTGCAGGTCGGTGAAGTCTGCCTCCGGACCGGACGGGCCGTCGAGTGCCTTCATGTCCGCAGTGAGCTGGATCAGGTACCCCGATGCGAAGCGGGACGCGAGCCCCAAGTCGCGCACGATCTGGCACAACATCCACGCGCTGTCACGGCACGAGCCCGCACCGCTCGAAAGGGTCTCCTCGGGGGTCTGCACGCCCGGCTCCATGCGGATCAGGTAGCGCACGTCCCGGCTCAGCTTTGTGTTTAGCGCGACCAGCAGATCGGTGGTATTCACCCCCGCCTGCAGATGGTTCGCACGGAAGTCGGTGAGCCATGCCGAGAGCAGGGGTCCAGGCGGTTCGCGCTCGAGGAAGGGGATCAGCTCTTTCGCCAGTTGCGGCCGGTACTCGAACGGGTAATGCTCGGCGTACTCCTCGACGAAGAAGTCGAAGGGATTGATCACCGTCATGTCGGCCACGAGATCCACCGTGATCTCGAGCTCCCGGGCCTTCTCGGGGAAAACGAGGCGCGCGAGATAGTTACCGTAGGCGTCTTGCTGCCAGTTGAGGAACTGCTTCTCCGGCTTAACCCTGAGGGAATAGCTGTGAATCGGCGTCCGACAGTGGGCGGCCGGCCGCAGCCGGATCTCGTGCGGCGACAGGGCGACCGGACGGTCATACCGGTAGCGGGTGCAATGGTGCAGGGCGACGCGAATGGTCATGGTCGGGCGAGCCTCGAAGCGTGCGTGGTCTCGGCTGTCCCCGATCGCGGGGCGCGCGGAAAGTAGCGCGGGACGATCAGTCGTCCCAGTGCGGGTTCGGCAACTCGGAGAAGACGCGGCGCACGCCCTCTCCCCACATCCGATGGATCTTGGAGAAATAGGGGTCGCCCTCTACGATGCGGCGCTGCAGCCCGACGAGCAGGCTGTCGTTCTCGTAGACGAGTAGGTCGATCGGCAGGCCGACCGACACGTTGGAGCGCATGGTGGAGTCGAACGACACCAGCACGCACTTCGCCGCGTCCATGAGGGCCGTGCGGCTGGTCACCACGCGATCGATGATGGGCTTGCCGTACTTGATCTCGCCGATCTGAAAATAGGGTGTCTCCGGCGTGGCCTCGATGAAGTTGCCCTCGGAGTAGATGTGAAACAGCCGCTGACGCTCGCTCTGGATCTGACCGCCGATCAGGAACGACGCGAACGACTCCACGTTGGCCTGCATGAGATACGCGGCATCGCGCTCGCGCACCTCCCTCAGCGCGTCGCCGAGAAGCTGGGCCGCGTCGAACATCGAGGTGATGTTCCAGATGGTGTGACCGCTCTCTGCCGCCTTCCCCGCCTCGAGCAGGTTCAAAGCGCCCTGGGTGATGGAGAGGTTGCCCGAGGAGATCACCACAATCACGCGATTGCCCTCGACCACGAACAGCTTCATTTTGCGGAACGAAGCCACGTGGTCGACGCCCGCGTTGGTGCGGGAGTCCGACGCGAAGATCATCCCCGCGCCCAGCATCATCGCCACGCCGTAGGTCATGCTGGCTCCAGTAGAGAGGGTTATGGGCAGCGCGCAAGGATAAGTGAATCATCTTGGGTCAGCAATACAACGGCGGGCCCGACCATCCGCGACGCTGCGGTGAAATCACGCGTAAGCCGGCGTAAAGAAATCCTCGTTGATCTCCTCGCTCAGGGTGCCGATCTGCCCCAGGAAGTTCGTGAGGTACTCATGCAAACCGAAGGCGATGATCTTCTCGATGCGACCGTAATGGAGCTGCGCGTGGATCTCGCCGGCGAGCCGCTCCGGCTCCTGTATCGTCGAGTCGCAGGCTTGCTTGAGGATGTCGTAGACGAAATTCATGCAGGCGTGCAGCGACCGCGGCATATCGTCGCGCAGGATAAGTAGCTCCGCTACGCGGACCGGTGTGATCGCGTCGCGATAGATCTTGCGGTAGGCCTGGAAGCCGGACAGCGAGCGCAGCAGCGCGCTCCACTGGTAGTAGTCCACCGCCCCGCCGACGTCGCTCGCACTCGGCAGCAGGGTGTGATACTTCACGTCGAGCAGGCGGGCGGTGTTGTCAGCCCGCTCCATGTAGGTGCCGAGACGGTGAAACAGGAACGCCTCGTCGCGCAGCATGGTGCCGAAGGTGACCCCGCGCAGCAGATGCGAGCGCATCTTCACCCAATCGAAGAATTCGTGCACGCCCCGATTCGTCACCTCGGCGAAGTCCATCGGGCGCACCTCGAGCCACGTGTGGTTGAGGCTCTCCCACATCTCGGCGGTGATCGCGCCGCGCTGGGAGCGCGCGCTCTCCCGCGCCGCCTGCAGGCACGAATAGATCGACGAAGGGTTGCGCGGGTCGAGCACCATGTAGCGGAGCACGTGGTCGGAGGAAAGCTCCGGGTAACGCTCGTAGTAGTGGCTCACAAGGCCGGTGATGACGAGCGGCACCGCCCACGGCTCCGCCCACTGCTGGCCTGCCTCCAGGACCCGGTAGGGCAGCAGCGACATCCGGTAGGTGATGTCGAGGAGGCGCGCCGTGTTCTCAGCGCGCTCCATGTAGCGTGACATCCAGTAGAGGTCGCTGGCGGTGCGCGACAGCATCTCAGGACTCCAAGACCCAGGTGTCCTTGGTGCCGCCGCCCTGGGACGAGTTGACGACCAGCGAGCCTTCGCGCAGCGCGACGCGGGTGAGCCCGCCGGGCACGAGGGTGACGTTGCGGCCGGAGAGCACGAAGGGCCGCAGGTCCACGTGGCGCGGCGCCACGCCCGATTCGACGAAGGTCGGGCAGGCGGACAGGGAAAGCGTCGGCTGGGCGATGTACTTTTCGGGGGCGGCAATGATGCGCTGGCGGAACTCTTCGCGCTGAGCCGCGCTGGCGGTGGGTCCAATGAGCATGCCGTAACCGCCGGAGCCGTGGACCTCCTTCACCACCAGCTCGGCAAGGTGGGCGAGCACGTAGTCTCGGTCCTCGGGCTTCGCCAGCAGGTACGTATGCACGTTGTTGAGGATGGGCGCCTCCCCGAGGTAGAAGCGGATCAGCTCGGGCACGTAGGGATACACCGACTTGTCGTCGGCGACGCCGGTGCCGATCGCGTTTGCGAGGGTCACCTTGCCCGCGCGGTAGGCAGCGAAGAGCCCAGGCACGCCGAGCATGCTGTCCTTGCGGAAGGCCAGGGGGTCGATGAAGTCGTCGTCGATGCGGCGATAGATCACGTCAACGCGCCGCGGACCCTTGGTGGTCCGCATGTACACCGTGTTCTCGCGGACGAAGAGATCCTGCCCCTCGACCAGCTCGATGCCCATCTGCTGGGCGAGGAAGGTGTGCTCGAAATAGGCGCTGTTGTAGCTGCCCGGGGTGAGCAGCACCACCGTGGGGTTCGATACACCCTCCGGCGCCACGCTACGCAGTGTTTCGAGCAGAAGGTCCGGGTAGTGATCGACCGGCGCGACGGGCTGCTTGGAGAAGAGCTCCGGAAAGAGCCGCATCATCATCTTGCGGTTTTCCAGCATGTACGAAACGCCCGAGGGCACCCGCAGATTGTCCTCCAGCACGTAGTACTCGCCTTGGCCCGCGCGCACCACGTCCACCCCCGAAACGTGAGAATAGATGCCTTTCGGCACCGTAACCCCGTCCATCTCAGGCCGGTACTGCGCGTTGCCGGTGACCTTCTCCGGCGGGATGATGCCGGCTTTGAGGATCTCCTGGTCGTGGTAGATGTCGTGGAGAAAAGCGTTCAGCGTTTTCACCCTCTGCCGCAGCCCCTGCGCGAGCATCAGCCACTCCGAAGCCGGGATGATGCGGGGAACGATATCGAAGGGAATGAGGCGCTCGGTGCCACTCTCCTCGCCGTAGACGGCAAACGTGATGCCAACGCGATGGAATACGATGTCCGCCTCCGCGCGCTTCTGGGCGATGCGGTCGGGCGGCGTGTCCGCCAGCCAGTCGGCGAAGGGCTGGTAATGCTGACGAATCGCGCCGTCCGGCAAATGCATTTCGTTGAAGAAGCGGGCTTCCGACATGTGTGTGCGCTCGTCTCTAGTGGACTATGTTTCTCGCTGTTTTGCAACCGCTATGCCACGGAATTCCGGTTCGGGTAGCTGCGCAGAGGACCTTCCGCACCGAGCCTAACCGATTGATGGGCCGTGTACTGCGTCGGCGCGCCGCCGCCAACTCGGCGACGCCCGGCTCGCGCGGGCCCATGCACGCTCGCTCTGGCGTGGTGCAGAGCGCTCCTTTTTGGAGCGCATTCCCCTGCATCCGTGTGCGCGCATCGACCGTCCCTGATTGACGTGTTTCGAGCTACCCTCCCGCCCTGACTAAGCCCGAGCGCGTTGTGGAATGATCTCGATCGTTATCCCTGCCTGGAACGAGGAGCGAGCGCTCCCGGCGACGCTCGCGAGCGTGTTTGCTCAAGGGGTAAGCTTTGAGGCGATCGTTGCTGACGGCGGCAGCGACGATCGCACGCGGGCGATCGTAGCCGCCGATGCGCGCCTCCTCCTCGTCAGCGCGCCCAAGGGCAGGGCCTCCCAGATGAACGAGGGCGCTCGCCATGCGGGCGGCGAATGGATCCTGTTTCTGCACGCGGACACACAGCTGCCGCGCGGGTCATTGTCGGCCATCGAAGCCTTGCCGCCCGGTGTTTCGGCGGGCTGCTTCCGGCACCGGTTTTCCGGTGCGGACTGGCGGCTGCGGCTCATCTCGCGGCTCCACAACTGGCGCTTCTCGATCACCGGAATCGTCTACGGCGATCAGGCGATGTTCGTGCGGCGAAGTGTGTTCGAAAGGCTCGGCGGCTTTCCCGAGGTGCCGCATCTTGAAGACATCCTGTTTTGCGAGCGGCTGCTGAAGGTGACACGGCCGAAAATGCTAGCCCTCACCGTGGTGACCGGTTCCCGCAAGTTCGAGGAGATGGGCGTTTGGAAAAGCTTCGGGCGTGTGTTGGCGATCCTCGCCTGCCACCAGCTTCGGCGGCCCATTCCGGGAAAATTCTTTCGTGACGTGCGTTGAGCGCCTTGCACAGGAAATGGTAGCGCCAGCCGCGTGAGATAATTTGCGGATGATGACACCATCCACCGATGCGCGCCCCGGTCCCGAGTTGGCTGAGGACCGTGTGGCCTTCCTGGCGCAGCTCGCGCCGCGCCTCTCCGACCCTGACCAGGAACTGGTTGCCCGGGCGCTCGACTTCGCCGCCGGGGAACTGGAGGGGATGGAGACTGCGGACGGAGAACCAGCGCTTCCGCACGCGATTGGCACGGCCGGCGTGCTTGCCGGTCTCCCGCTCGAGGGCGGCGCTTTCGCTGCGGCCCTGCTGCACGATATCCCCGGTTTCTTCCCCCGCAGCGCCGAGAAGCTGCGTGAAGCGTTCGGGGCGGACGTGGCGGGGCTTGTCGACGGCGTCGCCCGCATGGGGCAGATCCAGGGCCTGTCAGGCGGCGCGGCGGCAGAGAAAGGGCACGGAAACGGAGCGCAGCTCGAGGGGCTGCGGAAGATGCTCCTCGCCATGGTCCAGGACATCCGCGTCGTGCTCATCAAGCTCGCCGAGCAGACCCAGCGTATGCGGTATCTCGTGAGGTCCGCCGACGAGGGGCGCCGCCAGGCGGCGGCGCGTGAGACCGTCGACCTGCTTGCACCGCTCGCGAACCGGCTCGGCGTGTGGCAGTTCAAGTGGGAACTCGAAGACCTGTC
>JBEVOI010000073.1:0-2592 GCA_040507665.1 Burkholderiales bacterium | reverse complement strand
CTTCTCCTGCTCCTTGGGACTCACCTCGAGCCAGTACTTGACCAGCACGAGGCCGTCGGCCACCAGCATGCGCTCGAAGTCGGGGGCCGCGCGCAGGAAGGTCTCGGCCTGGGCCTCGGTGCAGAAGCCCATCACCCGCTCGACGCCCGCGCGGTTGTACCAGCGGCGGTCGAACAGCACCATCTCCCCGCCCGCCGGCAGGTGCGCGACGTAGCGCTGGAAGTACCACTGCGTGCGCTCGCGCTCGGTCGGCGCCGGGAGTGCCGTCACGCGGCACACTCGCGGATTGAGCCGCTGGGTGATGCGCTTGATGGTCCCGCCCTTCCCGGCGGCGTCGCGCCCCTCGAAGAGGACCACGAGGCGATGCTTCGTGGCGCCGACCCAGTCCTGCATCTTCACGAGCTCGCGCTGCAGGCGGAAGAGCTCGCGGAAGTAGTACCGGCGATCGGTCTTCGACGTCTCGTCGCTCGTCGAGGTCCGGGGCGAGCGCGCGTCGAGGATGCGATCGTCGACTTCGAGCTCGAGCTCCTCGTCGAAGCTGTCGACGAGGTCGTCCTGGATACGCTGGTAGAGCGCGTCGTCGACTTCGGTCCGTTTGGCGTTCATGGTCGGTGAATCCCTTTCGATCCCGCGAGGATGGGATCGTTTTGTGACAGAGAGATGACCGCCTCGGCGGTGCCGCCGGACGATGGCGGTCGCGCCACTGGGTCGGCGATTGTTGCGTGGAGGTTGCAGGTTTGCTGACGTTGCACGCTTTTTGAGCGCCGGACCAAAGTTCCAACGACGACAATGGGTTGCGCTGACAAACCGGAAACCTATCCACAACTTTTCCAGTGCAACTGTGGATAACCTGATGGCGCACCGAAGGCTCCAACCTCCCCGGAAGGAATCCACAGCACGCGGCACGCACGCGGGCGTAGCGCTCCCGGCGTCGCCGCTAACTGCGCACCGAGGTGCGCCTCACACATCCGGTGCGGCATGTGCGGCATGTTGTGGATCGTTTGGCGTAAACATTACAGCGGAGCCTGGCAGCGGTGTTTATCCACAGGCATGGAGTCAGCATTTCTCGCGGGCGGTCAATCGGTTCGCGCGGGACTGCCGCACGCGCACCGAGTTGGGTGGATCGCGCCGAACGGACTTCGCGCGACTCCGTCCGTCGCAAACCCGCTCGCCGCGACGACGCGTCGCTGTGTTCTCCACGGTTGCTGAAGGGCGCGCCCGCCCGTAGACTCGCTGCGAGGCGTTATCCCAACGTCAAGGGCGCGAGGATGTGCACGCGCGCCCAGCACCGGCAAATCGCTGCGAACGCTGAATGGAGCTCATCATGGATCGCATTGAGCACGTGGTTCTTCACGGCGACTTCCGGGTCGTCGCCACCGCGGAGAAGGTTCAGCCGCGAGGGCCGGACGAGCCAAGATGCAAGGTGCTCGTTTCTCTGTGGCAGCTTGGGAAGGACGCGGTGAGCAGCACGCCGGAGATGATCCGCCTCGAGGATCCGCGTGCGACCAGTCTCGGCGAGGCGCTTTCGACCGGCGTCGCCTTGGCGATGCGGCGGATCAGCGAGCGCACGCAGTAACGCGCGGCCCGAGCTTCAGGGACGCGAACGCGCTTTCCCGCAGTGCGCGGGTGGTCACCGCTTGATGCGGAGGGTCCATTCTTGGTCCCTCTCCCGGTGGGCCCGCCCGGGTAAATCGAACTCGCGTTCGCCCAGCCAGTTCATTGAGCCTTTGCCCGGTCCGGAGCCGGTGCGTAGGCGGAATAGAAGAGATCCAGGATCCGCATCGCTTCGGCGAGGAGTGCATCGTCGCTCCGGGATTTCTCCTTGATTCCCCTGAGCATGGTCTCCAGGCCCTTGGCGTCCGCGACCGGAATGCCGCCCACGTCGAGAAAGTGCACCGCAGCGCCGATCTTCACGAGCGCCGGATCGTCGTCGAGACCGAAGGTCGCGCGCAGGACTTCGAACGTCACCCGGTTACCCGTGTGCGTGAACTCTGCGCCGTCGAAATCGAAGCCTACGGCGCTGCGCGGACGATCGCGCGGACGGTCGATCCACACGAACCGGGCGTCCCGATCGATAAATCGCTTGATGAGCCAGGCGCTGGCGAGGCGGTCGACCCAGAGATCCCTCCGGGTTGCCCAGACCCGCCGTCGGTACCTGGCGGGGTTGACCGGCCGAACCTGCTTCCTGGAAGGATGCGGCTCCCCGGACGCATACGCCTGCTGAAAGTCCCGTGCCAGGCCCGACAACGCGTCCTCGGCCTGGCGTTTGGCCTGTCCCGGAAAGAAATCGATCTCCGCCAGCCTGTCGAACGAGCGCTGCAGGCGCTGCGTCATCGTCTGCGCCTTCCGGCGACCCAGGCGCCGCAATGTTAGCCGTGCCTCGCTGATCGCCGCGACCAGCGCGCCGTACTCTTCGCTGCGATCGAACAGCTTGCGGAGCTGGGCGCGATGCTCGTCTTTCGCCAGCCGAAGCTCGGCGGTCATCGCGAAGCCGCCGACGGACTTGACCTCCGACTCCATCTCCGCCAGGACCGCGGCGCGCGCCGACCCCGCCGGCAAGACGTATACACCGTCCCGCAGCACCGCGCAGCC
>JBEVOI010000043.1:0-31212 GCA_040507665.1 Burkholderiales bacterium | reverse complement strand
CGACCACAATGCGAGTATTTCCACTTTGGGTGGTCGCCGTAATGTTCTGGACCGGAGTGGCAAAATCGGTGACATTGAGGCGTCGCTCAAGGTTCTTTGGAAGAGCCGTCTCCGGCATGTCGATCACGATGTTCTTGCCCTGTACGCGTAGATCGATGCCCGTTGCTGTATCCGACAGATCGACCACGACCTGACCTTCGCCCCCTTTGCCCCGGCGGAAGTCGATGTCCCTCACGCTGTGCCTTTGGGTGCTCGAGGACGGGTCGGCGAATCGTCCCGTTGACGTGCTAGGCGCGTTCTCGGCTGACTGCGGCGCCAACGTGACCAAAATTGCATTACCCTCGATCTTTGCGTCATAACTCATGGCGCGATTTAGGTTCATCACAAGTCGCGTCCGCTCGCCAGCCTGGACGACGTTTATGCTCCGAAGATCACCGTCACTGACCTGTTGAGAGGTCTTGCCAAGCGCGTTGCCAGTGTCCGGGAAATCGAAGGCGACCCGCGGGGGATTCAGGATCGAGAAGCCAGCCGGCATCCCTGCCGGGGCCAGCTTGAGTCCGATCTTCACCACAACCTTGCCGCCCTGCTGCGGGGCGACATCGAGACGCTCGATGGCATTCCTGGCCGCCATATCTGCGGCGTGCGTTGCGGAGCTCACGAGCCAAGCAGCCGCCAAGAGAAGGCCGCCTGCGGTAGACTTCAGGCGAGGCAAAAGTTTCCTCATTTTTTCTGTTCCTCTTCCAAGAGCTGCAGGACGCTGACCCGCTCGGTCCAGTCGCCCGTGCCGTCCTGAACGACTTCCTTAAGGGTGACTGAAGAATCGGTGACTTGGGTGATAAAGCCAAAGTTCTGGCCCAGATAATTTCCCGGTTTGACCCGGTGAAGCGTGTTATCCGGTGTCTTTACGAGGGCGAAGATGACCTTGCCCTGCTCGAGCGTGCCAACCATCCTGAGATTGTCGAGCGGATACGCCTCGAGCGCCTCCTTGCGCCGGTTGATGTCAGGTGTAATTCCGCCGTTCGGCTTTATCTGTTCCATCTTGCGAGGCTTGAAGGGATCAGATAGATCGAATGCGTTGTACGCCACCGGATCGTATGGCCTGACCTCCGGCAATGGCTCGATCCGACCACGGGGGAGGTTGTCGGACTCTTTTACAAACTGCTTGAGATCCTCGTGCGGCTCACCGCTGCAGGCGGTGAGCAGCATGGGAACAAGCAGGCTGATAAGCTTGGCTCGTTTCATTTCTTGCCCTTCTCCTGTGCCGTCTTTTCGCGCGCCGACTTTTTCTGCTGGGCGACCTCTTCTTCGTCGAGGTAGCGATAGGTCTTGGCCAAGGCATCCATGGTGAGAGCGCCATCCTTGCCGGCTGTGACATTGAGCTCATTCAGGGTTACGATGCGGGGAAGCTGAGCGACGTCGCTCGCGAAGGCCCCCATGTCGTGATAGTTTCCAGAAACCTTCAGCGTGATCGGCAACTCAGCATAGAAGTCCGACATCGATTCCTGACCAGCGGGCCGGAATAGCTCGAACTGGAGTCCACGCCCGAGCCCGGCCTGATTGATATCCGTGAGCAGGGCATCCATCTCGGATTTGTTAGGCAGCTGCTTCAAGAGCGCACCGAATGACTGCTCGATATCGGCTAATTGCTTGCGATACGCCTCGAGGTTTATGGCCCTTTTCTTCTTCTCCAGGAACGTGGTCCGCAACTCCTCTTCCTTCCGTTTCGCCGTGTCTAGTTCCTCGAGTTGGTGCTGCCACACGAACCAATAGCCGGCCCCCACGATCACGACCATTACCACGAGCAATGCGAACAGCTTGGGTGCGAGCGGCCACGAGGCAATATCCCTAGGGTTGAGCCTCCTAAGTTCGTCGAGTCTCATGACTGCTTATCCTTATGGCCAGCCGCTGTCTTCTTCCCGCTGTCCAAACCTTCTGCGGCGGCTCGGGTCAATCTGACGTTTACGGAGAACTCGTTTAGCCGGGTAGTTGCTGCGGTAGATGCCGCCGCCTTGATCTCGACCAAGCTTGGTTGCTCCAGCCATGGGGACGCTTCGAGGTTGCGCAGCAACGAGGAGACGCGGGCATTCGATTGAGCATAGCCGGTGATATTCACCGTGGATCCGTTTTGTTTGACGCTCTTGAGGTAGACGCCATCTGGCAGCTGGCGCACCAGCTGGTCCAGCAGGTGCACCGCTTCGGAACGGTTTCCCTGAAGGGTTTCCACCACCTTCTTGCGGGCAAGCATGGCCTGGGTCTGCTCGCGGAGTTTGCGTATCTCCTCAATCTGCTTATCCAGGATGGCAATCTCACCCACCAGATAGCTATTGCGCCCCTGCTGCTGTTCGATTCGGCCCCCGATTACACCGTAGACCGCAAAGACGACAGCACTACCGATCAGAAGGTTGATCGCGGCCAACGCAAAGAAGGCATCGCGCTGCCGCTTGCGCTTCAGCTCCCGGTGGGGAAGTAGGTTGATGCGTACCATTACGGATCAAGCCTCCTCATTGACAAGCCGCACGCCACGACAAGGGACGGCGCATCGCCCGCGAGGTGGCGAGGATTCACCCTCGAAGACTGAGCCATGCCCACGAAGGGGTTAGCTACAAGGGTGTTTACTTGGGCACGCTGTTCCACGATCTGATTGATCCCGGGTATCGCCGCGCAGCCGCCACAGAGTACGATGTGGTCAACTTGACTATATTGGGTAGACGTGTAGAAGAACTGCAGGGCTCGTGCCACTTCAAGGGCGAGGTTGTCGGTGAACGGCCGCAGCACCTCCGCCTCGTAGCCTTGGGGAAGCCCGCCGGTGCGTTTCGCCGATTCCGCATCCTGCAAGGAGAGGCTGTATCGGTTGCAGATGTCCTGGGTCAGCTGGTTGCCCCCGAAAGGCGCCTCGCGCATGTAGAGAGAATGGTCATTGCGGACGACATTAACGTTCGTGAGATTGGTACCGACGTCCACTATCGCAATGGTCTGGTCCTTGCCGCCGTTGGGCAGTTGTTGACGCTCTATGAGTGCGAAAGCGGTCTGGGTGGCGAATGATTCGACGTCCATGACCATCGCCTTTAGTCCAGCGGCTTCCGCGGCCGCGACGCGGTCCTCCACTTTGTCTTTTCGGGAGGCGGCAATCAGAACCTCGATTTCGTCCGGATTGGATGGGGACACCCCGAGAACCTGAAAATCGAGGTTTACTTCGTCTAAGGCGAACGGAATGTATTGATTGGCCTCGGTCTCCACTTGCATCTCGAGTTCGTCTTCGCGCTGGCCCGCGGGCACAATTATTTTTTTGGTAATCACGGCGGCCGTGGGAAGAGCGAGGGCGAGGTTCTTCACGCGCGTTCCCATGCGCTTCCAACCGACGCGCAGTGCTTCCGCAACAGCGTCGAGATTGTTGATGTTCCCTTCGCTGACCGCGTCCTTCGGAAGGGGCTCCACGTGATAGCGCTCGAGCCGGAGACCGTTCTTCCCATCCTCCGCAAGCTCCACCATCTTTATGGACGACGAACTGATATCCACACCAATGAGAGGCGGAGACTTTGTTTGCAGGAGTCCGCTCAGGAAGTCGAGGCTAGAATCCAGATTACCTTTAAGCATGGATAGGTTGGGTGCGCAGTTAATCAAGCATGTGAGGTGCTATCGACAACTTCCCGTGGAAGATGGACCTTTCTGGTTTCTCCCACCGCGGCAAGGGTAGCAACTATAATGCCCGACTCCACCGATATCCGGCCTCCACTCGACCTCCCATGATTGCTCGGCTCGGGGCTCTCTTTGTATTCGGCATCGTTGCTATTTGCCTCATCGCGGTGATTATCATCGGCGTGGCAGCGGTGGTTGCTTATCCGAACTTGCCAACGCTCGAGGCGTTGACGGACTACCGCCCCAAGATTCCGCTTCGTATCTACAGCGCGGAAGGTTTTCTTATCGGTGAATTTGGTGATGAGCGGCGGACGGTGGTGCGGATTGCAGAAGTTCCAATGAAACTCAAGCAAGCAATACTCGCCGCAGAGGACGAGCGTTTCTATGAACACAGCGGGGTAGATTACATCGGTGTGCTGCGCGCCGCCCACTCAAACTTCGTCTCCGGCGAGACGCGCCAGGGGGCAAGCACGATTACGATGCAGGTCGCGCGTAACTTTTTTCTGACGAAGGAAAAGACCGTCGCGCGCAAGTTCAATGAAGTCCTTCTCGCGTTCAAGATAGAAGCAAATCTGACCAAAGACGAGATACTCGAGCTCTACATCAATCAAATCTACCTCGGCCAGCGTGCTTACGGGTTCGCGGAGGCGGCGCAGACCTATTACGGCACGAGCCTCCAACGGCTCTCCCTTGCGGAGGCTGCGATGCTTGCAGGTCTGCCCAAGGCTCCCTCCCGATTCAACCCGGTAGCGAACCCGAAGCGGGCGCACCAACGCCAGCAGTACGTGCTGCGGAGAATGCGCGAACTGGGCTACATCAGCGAAGCGCAATTCCAAGCCGCCGACACGGAGACACCTGTGGCGCGCCCACAGGTCGCGGAAAACGCCATCCAGGCCGACTACTTTGCCGAAATGGTTCGGCAGGCAATGTACGAACGCTATCGCGAGGAAGCATACGCCCGCGGCCTCCACGTCTTCACGACGCTCATCAAGACTCATCAGGATGCGGGGCGTCTCGCGGTCCGGAAGGGCTTGCTCGAATATGACCGTCGCCATGGTTACCGCGGCCCCGAGGCGTTCGTCTCCCTCGCGCCCGGTGTCAACGAGGATGGGCTCGAGGACGCACTGCAGGAGTACACCGAAGTGGAGGGTCTTTTCCCTGCGCTCGTGCTCGACGCGGGACCACAGCTCGTCAAGGCTTACCGAAGGGGCGGGGAGACGCTCGACCTGACCGCGGACGGCCTCGGCTTTGCGCAGGCGGCGCTGGGCGACAAGACACCGCTTGATCATCGGATTCGCCGCGGTTCGGTGATCCGGGTGATGAAGGATGACAAGGGGCGATGGCAGATTGTCCAGCTTCCGGAGGTCGAGGGCGCGCTTGTGTCCATGGACCCGGTTGACGGCAGGATCCTTGCCTTGGTCGGCGGCTTCGACTTCAATCGCAACAAGTTCAACCACATAACCCAAGCCTTGCGGCAGCCCGGTTCCGCATTCAAGCCCTTCATCTACTCTGCCGCTCTCGAAAAGGGATTCACCGCGGCCACTGTCATCAACGATGCGCCGCTGCGTTTCGAGGCAAGCCAGACTGGTAGCGAGGCCTGGGAACCGAAGAATTACGATGGGAGCTTCGACGGTCCAATGCGTCTCCGCACTGCGTTGGCGAAATCGAAAAACCTCGTTTCCGTTCGAATCATGCAGGCAATCGGCCCGAAGTATGCGCAGGATTACATCGCTCGATTCGGCTTTGATCCGAAGCTGAATCCACCCTTTCTCACTCTCGCGTTGGGGGCGGGTGCGGTTACGCCGCTACAGATGGCGGTTGCGTATTCGGCGTTTGCGAATCGGGGCTACCGCATCGAGCCGAACTACATCACACGCGTGCTCGACGATCGCGGCAAGGTGCTTGAGGAGTACCAACCCACTCGTGCCGGAGAGGGCGCCGATCGCATCATTGATCCTCGCAACGCATTCCTGATGACAAGCCTAATGCAAGACGTCATCCGCTATGGGACTGCGACCAAGGCAAAAAGCCTCGGCCGCAGTGACCTCGCTGGGAAGACAGGGACGACGAACGATTTCATCGATGCCTGGTTCGCCGGCTACCAGTCCTCGCTGGTGGCTGTGGCTTGGATCGGATTCGACACGCCGCGCACCCTTGGTAAGAACGAGACCGGTGGCCACGCCGCCCTGCCCATGTGGATCAGCTACATGGGCAGAGCGCTCAAGGGCGTGCCCGAAGCGAAGCTGGTGACGCCGCCGGGAGTCGTTACCGCCAAGATCAACCCCGAGTCTGGTCTACGGGATTCGGGCCCGACCGGTACTCTCACGGAGTATTTCTTCCAAGAGTTCGTGCCTGCAGAGCAGCCCCTTGTTCCAAGCGACGCCTCCGGAGGATTGCCTCCCGCGGAGGAAGTTCGCAATCAATTGTTCTGAGCTAGATGGCGCGAGATCCAACCGGCCGCCGCAACTTGATGCGCGAGCGCCTCGCGCATCTTGCGGCGCGCATAATGGCGGAGGACGGCATCGAGGACTTCGCACTGGCAAAGCGCAAGGCAGCCAGACAGGCTGGCGTTCCGGACACGCGCCACCTCCCCACCAATGAAGAGGTCGAGCACGCGCTCCGGTCCTACCAATCGCTTTACCAGGAAGACGAACACCGTAGTCGTTTGCAGTTTTTGCGGGTGGAGGCGCTTCGGGCGATGCGCGAGTTCTCACGCTTCAACCCCCACCTCGTCGGCTCGGTGCTATCAGGTAGTGCCGGGCGTTACTCGGACATCAATCTTCAGCTGTTCACGGACAACGTAAAGGAGGTCGAGCTTTATCTGCTCGACCGGCAAGTGGAGTACCGACAGGCCGATATGCGTCTCCATGTAGGCGAGCGGCTACGCACGCTCCCCTGCTTCGTGCTTACTGGCGGAGAGGCGGTCGTTACCCTGACGGTACTCCCGTCCGACGACGTGCGTCGCAGCGTCCGACGCACTCCCGAAGGCCGACCTTTGGAGCGCGCACGGCTCAACAACGTGCTCGCGCTCTTGGAGAAGGACTAGTCACGAGCGGGCCACCACGGAGAGATTGTGAGTGATCACAGCGCCTGCTCTTTCAGCCACTTGCCCGCCTGGAGTGCGTAATAGGTCAGGATGCCATCGGCCCCGGCGCGCTTGAAGGAGACAAGAGTTTCCAGCACGCAGGGTCTCTCGAACAGCCAGCCTTGTTGGGTAGCGGCCTTCAGCATGGCGTATTCCCCGCTTACGTGGTAGACGAAGGTTGGCGCGCGGTAGGTATCCTTCACACGCTGCACGATGTCGAGGTAAGGCAATCCGGGCTTTATCATGACCATGTCAGCACCTTCCTCCAAGTCGAGCCCGACCTCCCAAAGCGCTTCGTCTGCGTTGGCCGGGTCCATCTGATACGTGTACTTGTTCCCGCCTCCCAGGTTGGCGGCCGAGCCCACGGCGTCCCGGAACGGTCCGTAAAAGCTCGAAGCGTACTTGGCGGCGTACGCCAGAATCGCAACCTGCTGGTACTTAAGGGTATCAAGGCCCGCCCGGATAGCACCGATGCGACCGTCCATCATGTCCGATGGCGCCACCACATCCGCGCCCGCTTCTGCATGGGCTTGGGCTTGATGCACTAGCACGGCCACCGTTTCGTCATTGAGAACGTCGCCGCTTGCGTCGATCAGCCCATCCTGACCGTGATTGGTATACGGGTCGAGGGCGACGTCCGTAATGATTCCGAGCTCGGGAAAGCGGGACTTTAGAGCGCGGACGGTGTTCGGTACGAGCCCTTGTGGGTTTAAGGCCTCATGTCCATCGCTGCTTTTCAGGTTTGGGTCGATGACGGGGAACAGCGCGAGGGCCGGAATGCCAAGCGCGAGGCAAGCCTCTGCCTCCTCGAGCAGCGAATCCAAAGATTGGCGAAAGATCCCGGGCATGGACGGGACTGGCTCTCGGCGCCCCACCCCGTCCAGGATAAACACCGGATAAATCAGGTCGGAGGTCGAGAGCGAGTGCTCGCACATCAGGCGCCGGCTGAACTCGCTTCTCCTCATTCGGCGCATCCGCCTGGCGGGGTACTTCCCTAGGGCATGCATTTTGGCTCGGCTAATCTGAGGGAACAATAGGCAAGGGTGGGGAACTTCCAGTGCGAAATCGTGACTCAGGGAACAGACGATGACGAGTCGTCTCCCGCTTCTCCTCCCTGAGCGGGCGCCTTAATCCAAATTAAGGCTTTCACCCCCGGTTTTACTCCCCTTTAACCGGGGGTTTTTTATTCCGATGCCGGTTGCGTCGCCCGGCCATCCCGCAGCCAGCCTTCGATCACTGCTTTCGCCTCGTCCACCCCCTCCCGAGACAAGCTCGAGAAAAGCTGACAGGTGGCAAAGGGAAATCGCGATTGCAGCTTTGATTGTACAGCGAGCAGCGCTGCCTGCGCCGCGCCCCGCGAAAGCTTGTCGGACTTCGTCAGCAGGGCATGAATCGGCTTCGTTGTTGGCGCGAAAACTCCGATGAGCAGCTCGTCCAGATGGGTAATGGGATGGCGAATGTCCATGATGCTTACCAGACCCCTGAGGGCCTCGCGGGTCTGAAGGTATGTTGGCAGCAGGCGCTCCCACCGCGCCTGCTCGGGTTTGGAAACCCGTGCATAGCCGTACCCCGGCAGGTCTACGAGATAGCGGTCGTCACCGAGGTCGAAGTAATTGAGCTGCTGTGTACGCCCCGGTGTCTTGCTCACGAAGGCAAGCTTTTTCCGATTGAGCAACGCGTTGATCGCGCTCGATTTGCCCGCGTTGGAGCGGCCCGCGAAGGCGACTTCTGCTCGACTTGTGCGGGGCAACTGGGCAAGCTCGACCGCACCCGCGACGAACCGGGCATGTTGGAACAAGCTCATGAAAATCGGGAAGTTTCGCCGGCTTGGCAGGGACTGCGATAGAATACGCCGGCCTTGACATACCCAGCAACGAGTGAGTCGATGATGAGCCCGCGTTACCCCTCCTCCCTGGTTTTTTCGTTCTTCCTCGGTATTTCCCCTGCGTGGGCTGCCGAAACCGCTAAGGCGGACCCGGCTAAGGCGCAGCAGATCGCCACCCAAGTCTGTGCCGCCTGCCACGGTGCGGACGGCAACAGTGCGATCCCGGCCAATCCGAACCTTGCGGCCCAGATCCCCGAGTACACCGCGAAGCAGCTTGCAAACTTCAAGGGTGGCGAGCGCAGCAATGCTGTGATGAGTGGAATCGCCTCGACGCTGTCTCCTGAGGACATGACCAGCCTTGGGGCTTACTTCGCGAATCAGGCGGCGAAGCCGGGCACCGCGACGGACAAGGAATTGGTTGCACTAGGCCAGAATCTCTACCGCGGAGGTAACTCTGGTACGGGCGTTCCCGCCTGTGCCGCGTGCCATTCTCCCAACGGAGCAGGGATTCCGAAGCAGTACCCACGGCTTTCGGGTCAGCATGCGGCGTATACCATCGCTCAGCTCAAGGCGTTCCGGGCAGGCGAAAGAGCGAATGATCCAAACAGGATGATGCGCATGATCGCAGCCAAGATGTCCGAACGGGAGATGCAAGCGGTGGCTGAGTTTATCGCTGGCCTTCGCTGACTCCGGGCACGGCTTGGAATCGAAAGGGCGACAACTAGGTCGCCCTTCGTAATTCATTCCGCAGGCTCCTTCTGCAGTCCCGAAACACTTCAAGCTGATGGAAATGCGCGCTTTTGCGCCGCAAAAAGCGTCCTGAACGTTTCACTGGCTGCTGCGACGGTGGCATCGATATCTGCCTCGGCATGCGCCGCCGAGACGAATCCAGCCTCGAACGCCGACGGGGCAAAATAGATGCCGCGATCAAGCATGCCTTGGAAAAACAGGTTGAAAGCCTCCAGATCGCTGTTCATCACTTCCCCTAAGCTTGCCGGTATCTGAGGTCGGAAGTAGAAGCCGAACATGCCGCCCACTGACTGCGCGGAAAACGGCACACCAGCATCCGCGGCGGCAAGAACCAAAGCGTCGACGAGTCGCCGCGTGGATAGCGCAAGTGCCTCGTGCAGACCTGGTGTCTGAACCAGCCCAAGTGTCGTCAACCCTGCCGCCACAGCCACCGGATTCCCCGAGAGTGTCCCCGCTTGGTAAACCGGCCCGAGCGGAGCGATGCACTGCATGATGTCGCGCCGACCGCCGAACGCGCCCAAGGGAAGGCCACCACCCACGATCTTGCCCAGAGTCGTGAGGTCCGGGCGGATACCGAACAGCGCCTGAGCCCCTCCGCGGTGGACCCGAAAGCCGGTCATGACCTCGTCGAAGATCAGCAGGGCGCCGTCTCGCGTGCAGTGATCTCGAAGCGCGGTCAGGAACTCCAGCGTCGGCACGACAAGATTCATATTGCCCGCTACAGGTTCCACGATCACGGCAGCGATTTTGGCGCCGTGCTGCGCGAACGCGCGCTCTACCCCGGCGACATCGTTGTAGTCGAGGACCACGGTGTGACTCGTCGCTTCCGTTGGCACACCTGCGGAACTGGGCTGTCCAAATGTGAGGGCGCCAGAGCCCGCTTTCACCAGCAGTGCATCGGCGTGGCCGTGATAGCAACCATCAAACTTGACGATGCAGCTGCGTCCCGTGAACCCGCGCGCGAGCCGGATCGCGCTCATCGTTGCCTCGGTCCCGGAACTGACGAGGCGCACTTGCTCGATCGACGGCACGAGCCGGCAGAGCGTTTCGGCCATCTGCAACTCTGTTGCCGTTGGCGCGCCGAAGGAGAGGCCCAACTCCGCGGCGCGCTGGACGGCCGCCACCACTTCCGGGTGAGCGTGACCGAGGATGGCGGGACCCCAAGAGCCAACATAGTCGATGTAGCGCTTGCCGTCGGCGTCCCAGAGATAGGCACCGCTCGCTCGCTCGAAGAAGCGTGGCGTACCGCCCACCGAACGGAAAGCACGCACTGGCGAGTTCACGCCGCCAGGAATGAACTGCTGGGATCGTTCGAACAATTCCTCATTGCGACTCGTCATGGGGACGGTTCTTCCGTTTCGAACAACGCCTGGAAGCCGCGCGCCGCAACCCGTATTTCGGGCGCGGAAAACAGCCCGCTGATGACGGCGATGGCGTGTGCCCCCGCGTCGATCAACTGCGCCGCATTCGCGACTGTGATGCCGCCGATGGCCACAATCGGTACCACGAGGGACCGGCGCGCGCGACGGAGCAGATCGGGCGACGGGCGAGGCGCGTCGGGTTTGACGCAAGACGGGAAGAAACTTCCGAACGCCACGTAATCGGCTCCGGCCGCCTGCGCTTCCAGCGCAAGCTCGAGGCGGTCGTAGCTTGAGGCGCCGATGATTTTTCGGCGTCCCAGGACCCGGCGCGCTTCCGCGACCTTCTCGTCGTCGCGTCCGAGATGCACACCATCCGCGTCGATCAGCGCAGCGATCTCCACGCTGTCGTTCACGATCAGTGGGACTCGATGGCGGCGGCACAGCGACAGCAGCGCAGACCCCTGCGCGATGCGAACTTCCCTCGAGCCGGTCTTACTGCGGAACTGCACGAGTTGCGCCCCGCCTTCGACCGCAGCGGCGACAGCCCGCAAGAGACGCACGGTGTCCGGCTCCTCCGGCGTGACGGCGTACAACCCGCGCAGCATAGGATCCTTAGCCAGTAGCGCCTGCTTCCTCGTCCTCTTCTGGCGCTCGTGCCCAAAATAAACGATCAGGGATGTTTTGGCCCATGCCCGGACGGAACGCGGACTGGAGCGTCTGCCAGGTGTATTCCTGGGCATCTCGCACGGCCTCCGGGATCGTCAGACCGTTCGCGATGGTCGCAGCCACCGCGGACGCAAGGGTGCAACCGGAGCCGTGGAAGCTGCCCGGCAAACGCTGCCATGCGTCGCTGCGCGCAACACCATCGGCGCTGTAGAGTATGTTCACGACCTGCGAAGTGTTCTCGTGGGTACCGGTAATCAGCACGTATTCGCAACCCAGCGCGATCAGACGCCGCGCACACTCGGGCAGATCCGGATCATCGTTCTCGTCGTCCGATGTCGTGAGGCGCCGAGCCTCAATGCTGTTCGGCGTGATAAGTGTGGTCTGGGGAATGAGCAGATCGCGGATCGCCTCGACCATCTCCTCGGTTGCGAGCTCGTCGCCGCGGCCGGATATGAGGACGGGGTCGAGGATGAGCGGCACATCGGGGTAATCCGAAACGACTTCGGCTACCGCGCTGATGATCTCCACGCTGCCAACCACGCCAATCTTGAACGCGGCGACCGGCATGTCCTCCAGGACACTGCGCGCCTGGTCCGCGACCCACTCCGCGTCAAGTGCGTGAATCTGCTCGACACCGGTGGTGTCCTGCACCGTGACCGCGGTGACCACGGAGAGGGGGTGACAGCCCATGCTGGCGAGCGTCAGAATATCCGCCTGCAACCCGGCGCCTCCGGTGGGGTCGGTGGCAGCAAACGTGAGTACGATCGGGGGTGTCGGAGAGAGTGGCATAGCCCACCGCTTGGGGCCAAGCGGTCCGGAGACGCCGCGGCATTTTGGTAAACTTGGAGTTTATCCGAAAACGGAAGCGCCCATGGCAACCAGCGAAGTTACCGTCTACCGGACCTACATGTGCCTAATCTGCGGTCTCATCTACGACGAAGAAAAGGGCATGCCCGAGCTCGGCATAGCGGCGGGAACCCGCTGGGAAGACCTGCCCATCAACTGGACTTGCCCGGATTGCGGCGCGCGCAAGGACGAGTTCGAGATGGTGGAGATCTAGCCAACGCTGTTGAGCGACGCGGGAGCGAACCATGCGTATTCTGCATACGATGCTGAGGGTTGGGGATCTCAAGCGGTCCCTCGACTTCTATACGAACGTGCTCGGGATGAAGCTGCTGCGCAAACATGACTACCCGGAGGGCAAGTTCACCCTGGCCTTCGTGGGCTACGGCCCCGAGTCCGAGGGCGCGGTATTGGAACTCACCCACAACTGGGACACAAAGGCCTACGAGCTCGGCACCGGCTACGGTCACGTCGCGCTCGAGGTAGACGATGCATACAAGGCGTGCGAGGAAGTAACGAACCGCGGCGGAAAGGTAACGCGCGCTGCGGGGCCCATGAAGCACGGCACCACGGTGATCGCCTTCGTCGAAGACCCCGACGGTTACAAGATCGAATTCATCCAGAAGAAGACGGCCTGAGACTCGAGGCTGATTCGAAGCTCGCGTTTGCGATTGCTACGAACGCCTCCAACGGCAACACCTCGCCGCGCGCGCCGGGATCGATGCCGAGCGCAACCAGCGTTCCTTCCGGTACCAGCCCCCTCAGCGCGTTTCGCAGGGTCTTGCGGCGCTGCCCGAATGCCTTGGTTACGACTTCCGCGAGCATCGCCTCGTCCTTCGCACGCTGGCGGGGGATGCGCAGAGGCTTCAGTCGAACTACCGCGGATTCGACTTTCGGCGGCGGGCGGAAAGCACCCGCCGGCACCCGAAAGAGCGGCTCGACGCTGAATCGGTACTGGAGCATCACGGAGAGACGTCCATACTCCGGTGTATCCGGCTTCGCCGCCATTCTGTCGACCACCTCCCTTTGCAGCATGAAGTGCAAGTCCTTCAGCACCGCGCTTGCCGACGCCAGGTGGAACAGCAGCGGCGAGGAAATGTTGTAGGGCAGGTTGCCGACCACGCGCACCTCGGTGCCGACCGACGCGAAATCGAAGTCCAGCGCGTCCTGCTGGTGCACTGTGAGCCGGTCTGGCGGGAACTCCGTCCGCAGCCGGGCCGCGATGTCGCGGTCGATCTCCACAGCACGGAGATGGCGCAAGCGTTCGAGCAGAGGCCGCGTCAGCGCGCCGAGTCCGGGCCCGATCTCCACCATCGCGTCCCCAGGCTGCGGGTCAATAGCATCGACTATGCGCCGCACAACGTTCCCGTCGACCAGAAAGTGCTGTCCGAAGCGCTTGCGCGCGATGTGCTCGGCACTCATGTAACGCAGGACGTGCGGCGGGTCCGCCACGCATTCAATTGAGCGCGGGCGCGGTTTCCGCGCGCTGTCGGAGGGCCAATTCGATGGCGAGCTCGATCGCCGCGACGAGGCTCCCGGGATTGGCTTCACCCGTGCCCGCGAGCTCGAGGGCGGTGCCATGATCGACCGAGGTGCGGATGAAGGGCAGCCCGAGCGTGATATTTACCCCGCGCCCGAACGTGGCGTACTTGAGAACGGGGAGTCCCTGATCGTGGTACATCGCTAGCACGCAGTCGGCATCGGAGAGGCGATCGGGATTGAATAGCGTGTCGGCCGACAGCGGTCCGCGAAGATCGAGGCCTTCCGCGCGAAGCCGATCGAGCACCGGGACGATGATGTCGATTTCCTCGAGGCCGAGGTGCCCGGATTCTCCCGCGTGTGGATTCAAGCCCGCCACGAGAATGCGGGGCGAGGCGATCCCGAAGCGTCGCGCCAGCTCCCCGTTGAGTATACGCAGCGTCTCGGTGAGCGATTCCCGGGTGATCGCCTGCGGCACCTCTTTCAGCGGAACATGGGTGGTGGCGAGAGCGACGCGCAGCCGATCGCCAACGAGCATCATCACCACTCGCGGCACGCCACACCGTTCGGCGAGAAATTCCGTGTGGCCGGTGAATGCGATGCCGGCGTCGTTCAGCACGCCCTTGTGTACTGGTGCGGTAACGAGGGCATCGAAACGCCGGGCGCGACAGCCAGCTATGGCCTGGTCGAGCGTCGCAATTACTGCGGGCCCGTTACGGGAATCGAGTTTGCCTGCTTGCGAGGCGACCGCCAGAGGCACGTGTTCGACATTGAGCTGACCCGTTTCCGGCGGATCTGTCGGGCATGGAGCACAGGAGAGAGTTCGAAGAGGCAGCCCAAGCGCCGCCGCGCGTGCCTCGAGAAGAGGACGGTCGCCAATCGCAACCAGACGCGCGGGGAAGCCGTATTGCGCCACCATCGCGACCAAGTCCGGTCCAATCCCGGCCGGCTCGCCAGCGGTTATCGCGATGACAGGCAGCGCGGAAGGCAACAACACCGGGTTCGGTTCCGCGAGGGCAGGATCGCGCGTCCCTCGCATTACGCCCGAACTCTCATGCGTGGCAAGTTACTTTTCCTCCAGGCGATATTCAACGTAGGCGCGGTCGCGCAGTTGGCGGACCCACTCCTGGTAGGATTCCTCGGCCTTTCGCTGCCGGATCGCCTGCTTCGCCACCAGCCGTTGGCGCTCCTTCGACATATCTTCCGTGCGACGTTCCTCCACCTGGATCAGGTGCCACCCGAATGGGCTCTGGACTGGTTCGCTCACCTGTCCAATCTGAAGCGCGTTCATCGCCTGCTCGAACTCGGGGACCGTGTCTCCCGGCGAGAGCCAGCCCAGATCGCCTCCGCGGGACGCGCTGCCGTCCTCTGAGTGCAGTCGCGCGAGCTCCGCGAAATTGGCTCCGTTGTCGATGCGCTCCTTGACTTTGACGAGCCGCTCGCGGGCCTCGCGCTGGGACACGAGCTCGCTCGTCTTGATCAGGATGTGCCGCGCACGGGTCTGCTGGATCATGACCGGCCCACCGGTGCCGCGGCGGTCGAGCAGCTTCACGATGTGAAAGCCGTTGGGGCTGCGCAGGACCGGGCTGAGATCGCCGGGGTTCATTGGTGCCAGTGCTTCGACAAAGATACCGGGCAGTCTTGCCGGGGTGCGCCATCCGAGCTGTCCGCCCTGGAGCGCGTCCGGGGCGTCGGAGAAGCTCGCCGCGATCAGCGCGAAGTCGGCGCCCGCGCGCAGCTGGTTGAGGGCGTCTTCCGCCCTCGCGCGCTGCTTCTGAATCTGCTCCGGGCTCGCCTGCTCGGGGACGAGGAGGAGGATGTGGGCGACATTGTATTCCTCACCCTTGCCCTGTTGCGCCTCGCTCGTGGTCAGGAAGCCGTCGATCTCGCTATCGCTGACCACGAGCTTTGCGTCGATCTCGCGTTCTTTCAAGCGGGCGAGCAGGATCTCGCTGCGGATCTCTTCGCGGAACTGGCTGAAGCTGATTCCTTCTCTCTCCAGCGTGTCCCGGAACTGCTGCAGCGTCAAGCCGCTGTCCTGCGCGATCCGCGAGAGGGCGCGCTCGAGTTGCACGTCGTCTACGCGGATGCCGGTTTCCTTCGCGTACTGGAGTTGGACGCGGTCGTTGATCATGCGCTCGAGCAACTGCTTCTCAAGTACCTCCTTCGGTGGAAGCTGCGTGCCCTGCTTGCCCAGCTGACGGATCACCAGGTCGTAACGTTCTTCCAATTCGTGCTCAGTGATGACGTCGTCGTTCACTACTGCCACGATGCGGTCAAGCGCAAGCACGCGCCGACCAGGCTTTGGCTCCGGAGCCGCGACGGATGTTGTTGCCGACGCCAAAAGACAGAGCACCAGGAACAGTGCCTCGAGACGGCACCTCACGGCGCCGGCAATGGGAGCTTTGGACATGGCCTCACTGCGGAAGATAGTACTGCTCTTGGGGCTCGGTCAGCTGGCGGTCGCGGCTGTAGCCCGGAATGTAGCGGTTCAGGACGTTAAAGAAGGAGGAACCGACGCTGGAGATGCCCGTGAGCTCGAACTGAAGGAAGAAAGTCGTGTTATCGGTGGTGGCGCTGGTGACAAACTTCTGCGCTACCGCTCGGATTGTCCAGCATCCCGCATTGTATTCAAAGCCGGCGATCCCTTCCAGTATGCCCCCGCCGATCAACGAGTAGCTGACCCGCCCGAGCCCTGTCAGCTTTGAGGTGAGGGGCCACTGGCCCGAGACATCGATCTGGCTGGTCTCCTGATTTGCCGTCCCAATTCCGGGCTGACCCTCGATGAACCGATAGCCCAGATTCACCACGCGCCCGGGACCCGGCTGGTAGCGAACGTTTCCGTAAAACCTTGCGGTAGAGGAGGTGGCGGGACTGTACTGCCACGAGACATCCCCGCTCCAGAACGGGTTCAGGCGCCCGCTGAGGAGGGCAACAAAGTTCGAGGTGTTGCTGGTGCTGGTCACGGCCCCGGGCAAGGTTACCTCCTGCCGGGCAAAATAATAGATCTGGCCGATGGACGCACGCATGAACTCGGTCCCGTTCGCGGGATCGATGAGGCGTGAGGTGACGGCCGCCGTGAGCTGATTCGCGTTGTTGATCCGGTCCCCGCCGACGAACAGGTTCTCCGAGAACAGCTGGGGGTAGCTGAAGGTCGCTACCGCCGTGTCGAAAACAGGGAACTTGTTCTGCTCAGTATTGGTGGGTATGTAGAGGTAGTAGAGGCGCGGCTCGAACGTTTGCACTACGGCTTTGCCCTGCAGAGGCATGGTCGTGTCGCGCTCGAAGATGAGTCCGGTGTCCAGGCTCGCGATCGGCAGCGTACGACTCAAGGATGTCGGCCCGTTGGGGTTCGGATCCAGCGTGAAATCGGGATGGTTCAGCGCATATTGCGTGTAGCTCACCCCGACTTTCGGCGTAATGAACGAGTAGGCGGTCCGGATCGGGTATGACACGCTCGGGTAGATGGCGAACCGTGACCCCTCGACTTGGTTTTCCAATGGCGCCGAGAAGTAGTTGTACTCGCCGATCACGCTGATATCCGTGCCCCCGAGTACGTCCAACTGCGTTCCATTGAAAAGAATTTGTGGAAGCCGGCGATAGGGGGGCACAATCGGCGCGCCCGGGTCCTGCAGGGTCTGCCACGTCTGCACCCTTCCGAGGGCGCTCCACCAGCCGGACGCGTAGCGCAGCCAACCCTCGGAAGGTAGCGTGACCGTCGACGTGAGGCCGACGCGATTCGACAGGTCCCGGAAGTAGTTGTCGTCCGACACGCGCTGGATGCTCAAGTACCCGCTCAGCTGGGGCGTAAAGACTTGCTCGTGCCGCTGCAACACTGCCCAGCGGTCGGTCCCGAGCTCCTTATCGTAGGGGAGATACTCCGCGCGAACGAACCCCTTGTACTTCGGATCCAGGTAGCGGAACTCGTTACCGAGCAACAGGCCTCGGTCCGCCATGAAGCGCGGCAAGAACGTATAGTCCATGTTCGGCGCGATGTTCCAGTAGTAGGGCGCGGTGACCTCGAAGCCGGTGCTCTTGCTGGTGCCCCAGATCGGGGTGAGGAAACCGCTCTTGCGCTCGCCTACGAGGGGGAACTCAATATACGGCGTGTAGGCGAGCGGCGTACCCAGGAAGTAGAAGGTGGCATCGCGCGCAACACCTGTTTCAGCATCCCGATCCAGCGCAAGGGTTCGGCTCTCGAACACCCAATCCTGACTCTCCGGCCCGCACGTGGTGTAGTTCGCTTTCTCGAAACTCAGTTTCCCGGGCCCCTCGAGATTGAGCTGCGCGCCCTCACCGTAGCCGCCGGTCTGGGCGATGCTGTAGCGCGGGTGCTCGACGAAGCCGATGTCGGTATTGAGGTTCAGGCGGGCCTTGTCACCCGTGAGGATGTTTCCTTGCTGGAACAGCCGCACATTGCCGATCGCGTACACCTCCTCATCCGGCACGTCGTAGAGCATCCAGTCCGCGAACACCGCCTGGCCACGCCGGCGCAGCTTGACGTCCCCGACGAGCTCGACGTTCGTCTCCGAATTGCCCTCGATCTGGTCGGCCTCGACGTAAACTGGAATCGGAGCGGCGCTCGGCGGCGAATAGGGTCGGAGCGTTGCTTCGGGGCGCAGCTTGAGGCCGATCATTTCGCCCGATGCCTCCTCTGCCCGCGCGACGGGCGCGAAGGCGACGAGCGCGGCGAGGCTCAGCGGCCAGAGGCGGGGAATGGACATCTTGGGGGGCGGGGCGAAGCGGGTGTTAAAATCGCACAATTCATGACGAACGGCAACCGAGCCGCCGTCGCGCCGAACGCGTGACGATGGGCATGCGACATCGCACGTGGACCGACTCGAGCAACTTCACGCCTGGATCGAAACGCTGCGCTCCGGCCAGCCGTTCGACCTCACTCCCGCTTCTGCCGACGCCAGCTTCCGCCGCTACTTTCGCGCGCGCTTCGCGAATGCCGACACGCTCATCGTGATGGACGCACCGCCTGCGCACGAGGACTGCCGCCCCTTCGTTCACGTGGCCGATCTGCTTTCCCGTGCCGGGCTCACGGCACCGCGTGTCCTCGCGCAGGATCTGGAACAGGGTTTCCTCCTGCTCACGGACCTCGGCGATACCACCTATCTCGCCGCGTTGAACGAGGATCGGACCCGCGGGAGGGCGCTATTCGAGGATGCGACCGCAGCCCTGATTCGCTGGCAGCTCGCGAGCGATCCCGGTGAGCTGCCGCCGTATGACGCCGCGCTCCTGCGGCGCGAACTCGAGCTGTTTCCGGACTGGTACCTCGCGCGCCATCTCGGGACTGCCTTGACGCCGGCACAGAAGGAAGCGCTCGAACGGACCTTCGCGCTCATCATCGCTTCCAATCTCGCCCAGCCCAAGGTATACGTCCATCGCGACTACATGCCGCGCAATCTCATGCTGTCTGACCCCAATCCCGGTATCCTCGATTTCCAGGATGCGGTATACGGGCCGATCACGTATGACGTCGCCTCGCTGTTCCGGGACGCCTTCATCAGCTGGGATGAGGAAGAGGTGCTCGACTGGACCGTACGCTACTGGGAAAGGGCTCTGAAGGCAGGGCTACCCGTGGACGCCGACTTCGGTGCTTTCTACCGGGATTTCGAGTGGATGGGACTGCAGCGGCACCTCAAGGTACTGGGCATATTCGCTCGTCTGCGCTACCGGGACGGAAAGTCGGGCTACGTGGAGGACACCCCGCGCTTCGTTGGCTACGTGCGCACGGTGGCCAGCCGCTACAACGCGCTCAAGCCCCTGTTGAGGCTGTTCGACGATATCGAGGGGCGGCCAGCGGGCGTTGGCTACAGTTTCTGACCATGCGAGCGATGATCCTTGCGGCCGGGCGCGGCGAGCGCATGCGGCCCCTCACGGACACGGTTCCCAAGCCGCTGCTCGAGGTGGGCGGCAAGGCGCTGATCGTGCGCCACCTTGAGAACCTCGTCCGCGCCGGGTTTACGCGCATTGTCATCAACCATGCTCACCTGGGCGCGATGATCGAGGAGAGGGTCGGTGACGGCAGCGCTCTTGGACTTTCTATCGACTACTCGCGCGAGGGACAGGCGCTCGACACCGCGGGAGGCATCGCGCTTGCCCTGCCATTGCTCGGCGACGCGCCATTCCTTGTCGTTAACGGTGACATTTACTGCGAGTTCGACTTCGGCACGCTCTTGCGGCGGTGGGCGCTCATGAAGACGAGCGGCGCGATTGCGCATCTCGTTCTGGTCGCGAATCCGCTCCACCGTCCAGACGGTGACTTCGCCTTGGTGGACGAACGCGTGCGCAACGACGGCTCCGCACGGCTGACGTTTTCGGGCATCGGGCTCTACAACCCGGAACTCTTCCTGGGCCTGACGCCCGGCGAGAAGGTGCCGCTCGCGCCGCTACTGCGGCGGGCGGCCGATGCCGGCGCGGTGACTGGGGAGCACTATCGTGGACGCTGGGAGGATGTCGGCACACCGCAGCGGCTGGCCGAGCTGGATCGGGAGCTCAGCCTCCGGAAAGAGGCGTGCGCCCGTGGGTGACGCGGCGACCGACCGGAATCCTTCCGTGCCACGTTGGTCGAACTGCCTTGCCGGGAGTTGTTCGGTCAACCGCGCGGCCGGACCGGCTGGGACCGAATCCGCGGAGTGATTTAGCGTATCTCTCATGCACGATATTGCCATCTATCAACAGCGCCGCCAACAGCTCGCGTTGCGCATGATCCGGGGCGTGGCCTTCATTCCCACGGCGCCGGAGCGCGTCCGCAATCGGGACTCCCACTATCCCTTCCGGTTCGATAGCTACTTTCACTACCTGACCGGATTTCCTGAGCCCGAGGCGGTATTGGTCGTGGTGGCTGGGGAGTCGCCACGGTCGCTTCTCATCTGCCGCGAAAAGGACCGTGAGCGCGAGATCTGGGACGGATTCCGTTTCGGACCCGAGACGGCGAAGGATCGCTTTGGCGTCGACGAGGCGCACCCCATTGCGAAGCTCGACGAGTTGGCGCCGACCGTGATCGAGAATCAGACTGCTGTGTTCTACGCAATCGGCGCGGACCCCGCATGGGACGCGCACATGACAGGGTGGTTGAACCGGGTGCGGGAGCGGGTGCGGGCCGGTGCGTCCGCGCCGGACGAAATCCGGGACGTGCGCAGTCTTCTCGACGAGATGCGCCTCTTCAAGGGCGAGGAAGAGGTCGTGCTTATGCGGCGCGCCGGTCAAATCGGCGCAGCGGCGCACACTCGTGCCATGCGCATCGTGCGCCCCGGCCTGACGGAGAATGAGGTCGAAGCGGAGTTCCTCCACGAGTTCCGGCGCCAGGGCGCGCAGGCGCCTTCCTACACGCCCATCGTCGCCGCTGGCGCCAACGCCTGCGTGCTCCACTACGTGCGCAACGACGCGACACTCGCCGATGGCGACCTGCTTCTGGTCGATGCCGGCTGCGAGCTCGATGGCTACGCGTCCGACATCACGCGGACTTACCCGGTGAACGGGCGTTTCAGCGCGATACAGAAGGATGTCTACGAGCTTGTTCTCGGCGCGCAGCAGGCGGCTCTTGATTCTGTGAAGCCCGGCAATACCTGGGACCAGCCCCACGATGCTGCGGTGAAGGTTCTGGCGCAAGGGTTCATCGATCTGGGGCTCCTGTCGGGCAGCCTCGAAAAGGTGCTCGAAGCGGGCGACTACAAGCGCTTCTATATGCACCGCACCGGGCACTGGCTCGGACTCGATGTTCACGATGCCGGCGACTACAAGCGCAACGGCAGTTGGCGGCCCCTCGAGCCCGGCATGGTGCTCACGGTCGAGCCAGGTTGTTATGTCCGCCCTGCCGAGGACGTACCCGAGCGATTCTGGAATATTGGCATTCGCATCGAGGACGACGTGCTCGTGACCGCCACCGGCGGCGAGGTCCTCACATCAGATGCCCCCAAGCACGTGAGCGATATCGAGGCGCTCATGGGCGCTGCCCGAGAACGTGCGGCAGCTGCCTGAGCACGTTCCCGTCGTCATAGCTGGGGGAGGGCCCGTGGGTGCGGCGCTCGCTCTCGGTTTGCAAGGCAGTCACATCGATCCTCTTCTTCTGGAAGGGCGCAGCGCACCCAGCGACAGCGACGACACGCGGTTTCTGGCGCTCTCCTTCGGCAGCCGCCTGATCCTTGAACGCCTCGGCGTGTGGACGAGCATCGAGCGGGAGGCCACGCCCATTCGCCACATCGAGGTTACCCAGCAGGGCGGCTTCGGGCGCACCGAACTCAACGCCGACGAGCTCGGGTTGGCGGCCCTCGGCTACGTGGTGCGCTATCGCGACCTCGCGCGGATCCTCTCCCGTGCCCTGGAGCAAGGAGGGCGCTCTGCGAACGGTGTGATGGTTACAGACGTGAGAACCACCCGCGATTTCGCCGCGGTGGACTGCGCGGCCGATGGCCAGACACGCCTCGTCTCGGCCTCGCTCTTGGTGCTTGCCGACGGCGGTGGATCACTCGCGAGGAAGGGCGGGCTTACCGCGCCGCTCGTGCGCGATTACCGCCAGTGGGCCGTTGTGGCATGGGTGCGCACGGACGTGGGACACGGTCACTGCGCCTATGAGCGATTTACACCATCAGGGCCAGCGGCGTTGCTGCCGGCAGGGGACGGTTACTCGGTCGTCCTCACGGTGCCGCAAGCGGACGCCGAGGCACTTGCCTCAGGCTCGGAGGCGGATTTCCTCAATCGGCTGCGAACGATCTTCGGCGGTCGCGTCGCCGGTTTCTCGCGGTGCTCGCCCCGCTCGCGTTTTCCACTGACGCTCCGCTATGTCAGCGCGATCACCAGCGAGCGCACGGTGCTCGTCGGAAATGCGGCGCAGACCCTGCATCCCGTGGCGGGACAAGGGTTCAACCTGGGGTTGCGGGATGCGTGGACACTCGCACAGCTCGCACTTCGCACGTCCGCAGACGAGCTCGGAGGACGCGCCATGCTCTCGCGATATCGAAGGGAGCGTGCCAGGGATCGCGCATCCGGTATCCTCGTCACCGATTCGCTCGTGCGACTTTTCTCCAACGATACGCGCTGGCTGCGGTCGGCGCGCGGTCTTGGTCTCGCGATGCTTGGCTTTTCAGATGGCGCGAAACATTTCCTCATGCGGCGCATGACGTTCGGAGCGTAACGGCCGGTCCGAGTGGGCAGTGGGCGTGCCTTCGTCATCGTGCCGTCGCGCCGCAGAAATTTTCCGTCGCACGCGCTTTGTTCACCTCCGGATTATGATTACAATCTCCGTCCTCTCCTGAAGTCGAATGATCCTCGTCTCTTCGCCACTTGGGCATGCAGATCGGTCGCTATTTCTTCCCCAGGAAGCTCGTGGTCGCGCCCATGGCTGGCGTCACGGATCGCGCGTTCCGGCGTCTCTGCCGATCGTTCGGTGCCGATCTGGCCGTGTCCGAAATGGTGAGTGCGGCGCCGCAGTTGCGCAGTTCAGCGAAAACGCGTCGGCGCCTCGATCATGCCGGGGAACGGGAGCCGATTTCGGTGCAGATCGTGGGTGCGGATCCGCAGTCGCTTGCGCATGCGGCGCGCCTCAATGTTGAGCACGGTGCCCAGATCATCGACATCAACATGGGGTGTCCTGCGAAGAAGGTGTGCAGCGCGCTCGCAGGGTCCGCGTTACTTGCGAACGAAGCTCTCGTGGCACGGATTCTGCGGTCCGTAGTCGGGGCTGTCGAGGTGCCAGTTACCCTCAAGATACGTACCGGCTCCGATCCCGCGAGGCGAAACGCGGTGCGCATCGCACAGATCGCGGAAGGCGCAGGGGTAAGGGCGCTGGCGGTGCACGGCCGCACCCGGGCGTGCGGATTCGGCGGTGATGCCGAGTACGACACCATTGCGGCCGTCAAGGCGGCGGTCACGATCCCGGTGATCGCCAACGGCGATATCGATACGCCGGAGAAGGTGAAGGCCGTTTTCGATTACACCCGCGCCGATGCTGTCATGATTGGGCGTGCAGCCCAGGGCAGGCCGTGGATCTTTCGCGAAATTCGTTACTTTCTCGATTACGGCAGACGAATTGCCCCGCCAGCGATGGCAGAGATTCGCACGGTCCTCTCGCAGCACCTGCTCGATCTCTATGGCATCTATGGCGAGTTCACGGGCGTTCGCGTCGCGCGCAAGCATATCGGGTGGTACACCCGTGCGCTCCCGGGCATGGACAGTTTTCGCACCCGGTTCCACGGGCTCGAAACCTGTGACGAACAGTTGACTGCGATCGACGACCTTTTCGCAGAGTTAGCCTGCGGCAGCGAGCGGCCTGGATACGGAGAGGAACTGGCGGCATGATGAACGAAAACGACATCGCCCGGTGTGTGCGAAAGGCCATCGACGGTTACTTTCGCGACCTCGACGGCGAGGAACCGAGTGCGATCTACGAGATGGTCATCGGCTGCATCGAGAAGCCCCTGATCGAGGTGGTGCTGCACAAGGCGGAGGGCAATCAGACCCGCGCCGCCGAGATGCTGGGAATGAACCGGAATACCCTGCGCAAGAAGATGAAGCAGCACGGGCTGAGATAGCCGCCGCCACGCAGAATTCGGCGCCCGCGCTTAGAGCGGTCCAATCAGGAAATCCATGACCATTGTCAGGCAAGCGCTCGTCAGTGTCTCCGACAAGAGCGGGATCATCGAGTTTGCAAGGTTGTTGCACGAAATCGGCGTGACCCTCCTTTCCACGGGCGGAACCGCTGCGATTCTGCGCGATTCGGGCATACCGGTGACCGATGTGTCGGACCGCACCGGTTTCCCGGAGATGCTGGACGGCCGCGTGAAGACGCTGCATCCCCGGGTGCACGGGGGCATTCTTGCGCGCCGCGACGTGCCCGCCCACATGGCCGCCCTTGATGCACATGGCATCGCGACCATCGACATGGTCGTGGTTAACCTCTATCCCTTCAGCGCGACCATCACGAAGCCGGGCGGTTCGCTCGAGGAGGCAATCGAGAATATCGATATCGGTGGTCCAGCGATGGTGCGCTCCGCCGCGAAGAACTATCCCCACGTGGCTGTCGTGACCGATCCCGCCGACTACGCGTGGGTCGGAACGGAGTTGAAGGCGAATGGCGGTTCGCTCAGCTCGGCGACGCGTTTCGCGCTGGCCAAGAAGGCGTTTTCGCATACCGCCGCCTACGATGGTGCCATCAGCAACTATCTGACGGCGCTTGAGCCTGACGGCGGTCGAGCACGCTTTCCAAAGCGCCTCAACCTGCAGTTCGACAAGGTGCAGGACCTGCGCTATGGCGAGAACCCGCACCAGGACGCAGCGTTCTATCGCGACCTCGCGCCCGTGCCGGGCGCGCTTGCCGCCTATGCGCAACTGCAGGGGAAGGAGCTTTCGTACAACAACATCGCCGATGCCGACTCGGCGTGGGATTGCGTGAAGACATTCGATTCGTCCGCGTGCGTGATCGTCAAGCACGCGAATCCGTGCGGCGTGGCCGTCGGAGACAACCTGCTCGCAGCGTACCGCTTGGCCTTCGCCACCGATCCCACCTCTGCCTTCGGCGGCATCATCGCGTTCAACCGTGCGCTCGATGCTGCGACGGCGCAGGCGGTGACCCAGCAGTTCGTGGAAGTGATCATCGCCCCCGAGGTGACCGCTGACGCGAAGGCCGCGCTTGCGGTCAAGACCAACGTGCGAGTCCTCGAAGTACCGCTTGCGATCGGAGAGAACCGGTACGACCTAAAGCGGGTCGGGGGCGGTATTCTGGTGCAGACACCCGATTCCAAGAACGTCGACGCCGCCGAATTGAAAGCGGTCACGCGCAAAGCGCCCAGCGACGAACAGCTGCGGGACCTCGTCTTCGCGTGGCGCGTGGCGAAATTCGTCAAGTCCAACGCGATTCTATTCGCGCTCAACGGTCAGACTGTGGGCGTCGGGGCCGGGCAGATGAGCAGAGTCGACAGTGCCCGCATCGCGTCCATCAAGGCGCGCAACGCGGGTCTTACCTTGACCGGTTCGGTGGTGGCCTCCGATGCATTTTTCCCGTTCCGAGACGCGGTCGACGTGGTCGCAGAAGCGGGGGCGACGGCGATTATCCAGCCCGGCGGCAGCGTGCGCGACGAGGAGGTAATCGCAGCCGCCGACGAGCACGGCATGGCCATGGTCTTCACCGGTTTCCGGCACTTCCGTCACTAGCATCGTGAAGGTCCTCGTCATCGGCGGTGGCGCCCGCGAGCACGTCATTGCGTGGAAGCTCGCTGCTTCGCCGCGCGTGTCCAAGGTCTTCGTCGCGCCTGGTAACGCCGGCACGGCTCTCGAAGACGGCGTCGACAATGTTCCCCTCGACAAGATCCCGCTATTGCTGAAGTTTGCGCAGCGAGAGGCGATCAGCCTCACCGTGGTCGGGCCGGAAGCGCCGCTCGCTCAGGGCATTGTGGATGCCTTCCAGGCGGCGGGTCTGCGCATTTTTGGGCCGACGCGGGCCGCCGCGCAGCTCGAGACGTCGAAGCAGTACGCAAAGTCCTTCATGGTTCGCCACGGTCTTCCGACGGGCCAGCATGAGGTTTTTACCAGCGCCGGCGGAGCCCATGCACATATCCGAACGCGCGGCGCTCCGATTGTGATCAAGGCCGACGGACTTGCTGCGGGGAAGGGGGTCGTGGTTGCCACCGATGTGGACCAAGCCCACGAAGCCGTAGAACAAATGCTGGTGAAGGGGAAGCTGGGTGAGGCCGGTCGGCGGGTCGTGATCGAGGACTTCCTGGAGGGTGAGGAGGCGAGTTTCATCGTGATGGTAGGCGGCAAGCACGTGCTGCCGCTTGCGACGACCCAGGATCACAAGCGACTTCTCGATGGCGACCACGGACCCAATACGGGCGGCATGGGCGCCTACTCGCCGGCGCAGGTTGTCACGCCGACGGTACACGCGCGCATCATGCGCGATGTCATCCAGCCTGCCGTCGCAGGTCTGGAGCGCGACGGCACGCCCTACCTCGGCTTCCTATACGCGGGGCTCATGATCGCCCGCGACGGCAGTGTCAAGGTGCTGGAGTTCAACTGCCGGCTCGGGGATCCGGAGGCACAGCCCATTCTCATGCGCCTGAAGACCGATCTGCTCCCGTTGCTCGAGCACGGCGTCAACGGCACGCTCGACAAGGTCGAGGCGGAGTGGGACCGTCGAGCAGCCCTGGGCATCGTGCTCGCGGCGGAAGGCTATCCGGAGGCGCCCAGGACGGGCGATGCGATCCATGGACTGCCAAAGGCCGAGGAGGACTTCCACGTCTTCCACGGGGGCACCGCGCTTCAGAAGGGTGAAGTTGTCACCAGCGGCGGGCGCATCCTCACGGTCACGGCGCTGGGCGACAGTGTACGCATGGCCCAGCGCCGGGCCTATCAGGTCGCGGACCAGATCACGTTCGATGGTTGCCAAATGCGGCGCGACATCGGCCATCGCGCAGTCAGGCGGCCGGGGTGAGCGTGCGGCGGGACGCGACGACCATGAGTGCGGTCGCGGTCAAGGATTACCTCACCGGACTCCAGGAGCGGATCGTTGTCGGCCTTACGGAGATGGATGGGGCGGCGTTTGCGCGCGACCGATGGGATCGGCCGGAGGGCGGCGGCGGCACCAGCTATTTTTTGGAGGGGGGGAATCTTTTCGAACGGGCGGGAGTGCTGTTCTCCCACGTGCACGGAGACCGTCTTCCGTCGTCGGCCACCGCCACCCGACCGGAACTCGCGGGACGCTCCTTCGAGGCGATGGGCGTGTCGCTGGTATTGCATCCCTGCAATCCCTACGTGCCCACGGTGCATTTGAACGTGAGGATGTTCGCTGCCATCCGAACGGACGCGGTGCCAGTCTGGTGGTTCGGGGGAGGCATGGATCTTACCCCCTACTATCCGTTCGAAGAGGACGCGGTACATTTCCACCGCACCTGTCGCGACGCGCTCGCGCCGTTCGGGGCAACCTACCATCCGCGCTTCAAGAAATGGTGCGACGAGTATTTCTACCTGCGGCACCGCGGGGAGCCGCGCGGCATCGGCGGAATCTTTTTCGACGATCTTTCCGAACCTGACTTCGATACCTGTTTCGCCCTGACCCGCGGTATCGGCGACCACTTCCTGCCTGCGTATCTTCCGATCGTGGCCCGCCGCCAAGATCTGGCATACGGGGAGCGAGAGCGGGACTTCCAGGCGTACCGGCGGGGCCGGTACGTGGAGTTCAATCTCGTCTACGATCGCGGTACGCTGTTCGGGCTCCAGTCAGGGGGGCGCACCGAGTCGATTCTGCTTTCGCTGCCCCCGGTCGTGAAGTGGCGTTACGACTGGCGCCCGGCCCCCGGCACACCGGAGGCGCGCCTGTACTCGGATTTCCTCATCGCCCGCGACTGGATCTAGCACGAAGGACGAGGCCATGGCCTCGAGTCCTCTCCTGATCCAAGGCGCCTGAGGACACTAGCCCTCGGCGAATTCCAGCAATGCGACCACCGGAACCGGCAAGGCTTCCAGGCGTGGGCGTCCTGGCAGTCCTACCAGTTCGATCACAAACGCGCACGCGGACACGTGCGCTCCGGCGGCCTTGATCAGGTGGCACGCGGCGAGCGCCGTGCCGCCGGTCGCCACCAGATCATCCACCAGCAGCACGCGTTCATCGGGGTCGAGCGCGTCGGCATGCATCTCGATGCGATCGGAACCGTATTCCAGCTGGTAATCGTGGCCGAAATTCTCGGCCGGCAGCTTTCCTGCCTTGCGTATCGGTACGAACCCGGCACCCATACACTGCGCCAGCGCGGCGCCAATGATGAAGCCTCGTGATTCGATGCCAACGATGCGGCTGAACCGGTAGGGCGCTACCGCTTCCGCCAGCTGCTCGATACATTGGGAAAGCCCGCGCGCATCGCGAAGGAGGGTAGTAATGTCCCGGAAGAGAATCCCCGGTTTGGGGAAGTCGGGGACGGTCCTGACGAGCGCCTTGAGGTCGAGGTTGTATCGCGACACGCGGCCACGATAGGCCATGGGCCGCCCGCTGTGCAAGCGGGCCGATTGCGCGCTGCAGGAAGTAGTCGGGGTCAGGCCCCCACGACACGCCGCCGCAGGAGCCTGAGCTTGCCGAGGATGCTCCGGCCGAAGTCGGATTCGCGGACTGCTGGCGTGGGCGGCTCGACCTTCTGTTGCCGGGCGAGCGCCGGTGTCTGGCGCAGCGTCCGATGCCGCGCCATCGCTGATTCGATATGCTGCTTGAGCAGTGTAGGATTCAGGGGTTTATTCATAAATCGGAAGATCTGGGCCTGGTTCACAAGCTCGATCACGAGCTCCGAATCGGAGGCGCCGGTGGCGACGATGGCGAGGACCTGCGGCTGCTCCTGCTTGAGGAGCTTCAGCATCGTGGTCATCTGCGTTTGGTTGCCGTCAACGTCGGCTAGCAATACCGAAACGTCCTCGTTCAACATCAGATCGAGGGCCTCTTCGCCGCTCGGCGCGTACAGGACCCGGTGCCGACGTCCGAACAGTTCGCGCACAGCACGGATCAGGTCGGGCTCGCTCTCCACCACGAGGAGCGTGCCGTCCACCGCAAGCGATGGCACCGGCGCGTGGCGCATCTCGCGTACGGCGCGCGACACGGCGACCGACTCGTTCAGGATCCGTGCGAGCTCCTGGTTGTCCCACGGCTTGCTCACAAAGCGGTAGATCTCCCCTTCGTTGATCGAGCCTACGATGGACGCAAGGTCGGAGTATCCGGTGAGGAGGATCCGCACCGTATCGGGGGAGAGCTCGCGCACGCGCCGTAGCACCTCCACGCCCAGCATCTTCGGCATTCGTTGATCGCTCACCACTACATCGAACTCCCCTGTTTTGAGCGCTTCCAGGGCTTGCTCACCTTCGGTAGCGGTGACCACGTCGTAGTCGGCTCGAAACAGCGACCGCAGCGCGTTAAGGATGCGCTCCTCGTCGTCTACAAAGATCACCCTAGGCCTGGACGGAGCGGTTGGAGCCTGCGGCTCCACGGTGGCAAGGTCTATGTCTGGAACAGAGTCGCGCGGGACTTGGACGAGGCTAATGCGGCGTGCTGCCTCCAGCAGTCCCGAACGCGGCCGCGGCAACGGACTTGGCTCAACCGGTGACGGGGAAAGTGCGGGCGCTGCCGGCGCAGGGTGCACGAGCGCCGGATCCAGCGTCTGACGCAGTCGCTCGGCCAATTCTCGCGCACTCTGGAAACGATCCTCTACATGCTTCGCGAGAGCCTTGCGGACAATGCGGTCGAGGTCCCGCGGGAGGTCCGAATTGAGCCGGGATGGGTCCACCGGCATGAAGTCGAGGACCTGGTTCATCACTTCCATCGGCGTTCCCGCAAACGGGCGCCGGCCAGTCAGCAGCTGGTAACAGATGATGCCCACGGAGTACAGGTCGGCTCGGTGATCGACGCGGTCACCCCGGACCTGCTCGGGGGCCATGTAGTAAAGCGTGCCGACCACCTCTCCATGCTCCGTGAGATGGTTGGAGTCCATGCGCGCAATACCGAAGTCGCTGATCTTGATGCGGCCGTCGTCGTTGATGAGGATATTGGCCGGCTTGAGGTCCCGGTGCACAACTCCGTGGGCGTGGGAGTAGCCGACCGCATCGAGGAGCTGACCGAGGATCTGCCACGCTTCCGAGAGATCGTACTGAGTCTCGTTGGAGAGGTGCTCGTGGAGGGACTTGCCTCGCACGTACTCCATCACGATGAATGCAACGTCGTTGTCTTCGCCATAGTCGTAGACCGCGACGATTCCTGGATGCAGCAGACGCCCCGCCGCCTGCGCCTCGTTGCGAAAGCGTTCCAGCGCGCTGCGGCTGGCCGAAGGCTCCAGCCGCGCCTTGATCACCGTTTTGATCGCGACGGTGCGCCGGATCGCCGGGTCGAAGGCCTTGTAGACGACACCCATTCCTCCCTCGCCGAGGGTTCCCTGGATCTCGTACTTTCCGATGTGGGTCGAGATTGTCATCGTTCCTCCGTCGGGCTCAGGCTGCCATCTCGGTTGCATCGGGCGGGGCGATCGGGAGCACGACGGTGAACCGAGTGCCCTTGCCAACTGTGGAGGCCACGTCGATGCGACCGCCATGCTGTTGCACGATCTTGTAGGCAATGGACAGGCCGAGACCGGTGCCCTTGCCGATTTCTTTCGTCGTGAAAAACGGGTCGAATATCTTCGGCACGACCTCGGGCGGGATTCCCGTACCGTTGTCCTCCACCTCCACCGCCACACGGTCTGTCCCCTCCGTGCGCGAGCGCAGCGTGATGACCGCGCCGTTGTGCTTTGCTGCCTGGGCCGCGTTGGTGACGAGATTGAGGAAGATCTGGTTGATCTGCGACGGGGAGCATCGGATCGCCGGGACGTCGCCGAGGTCCTTGCGCACGTCGATCGATTTCAGGAGATGCCGGGCGAGTGCGACGCTGCTCTCCAGGCCCTCGTTTACGTCGAAGCTCGCAATGTGACTGCGGTCGAGGCGACTGAAGTTACGGAGGTTGTTCACGAGCTGCGAGATCTGCTGGATGCCGTAAAGACCGTCTTTCGCGAGGCCGCCGAGGTCCTCAATGGCCTTGCCCTGCCTCAGGCTTGCAACCTGACTCG
>JBEVOI010000042.1:0-3392 GCA_040507665.1 Burkholderiales bacterium | reverse complement strand
CAAGCGTCGGGACCGTATCGGCTGGCGGGGTTTTACGATGCCGGCGTGCTCGCTTATGAGGTCGCCGTGCAAAATCTACACCGCAGATGACTTGTAGAGATCGTCGCCTTGGGTGAATCCGAGTGCCTCGGATGGCGCGAGTGGCGAGCGCGGTGAAAGGGACGCGAGCCTGTGCGATTCAACGCGCGTTGACGAACTACGATGTCCCTCCCTTGCCCCTCGTTCTTCATATCCTCGCCACAGAATCGTGGTGCGAGTTATGGGGCACACCTTGGGTGGGGCGCGCTCGTGCCAGCTGGTGCGCTTCGAACGCCCGATCCGCCTCCGCCAGGCACGACGAACGTGATCGTGAGTCAACTGGTTGCTGTGAGTCGCGCCGCGTCGTCTACTGCGCGCAGTGACGCCTCGCTCGCTGCGAGAACCGCGCTCGTCCAGATGTCCAGCGCCGACGGGAATGAGGACTCTTCCGTGGTCACAAACTAGCGGGGCGCCCCCTGGCCGCGCGTGCATTTTCTATGTAGCTGCATTCGGCGCGCCCGTACCGATTTTGTCCCACTGAGCGGTGCGCTCGGCCCCGATTATGGTGTTTACGGTCTTCAAAGCTCGTGGTTTGAACGGCGAGATGTCCTTCCCACACCCGACGGTCGAAGCCGCGGGGCGCTATCGCCTCCGAACCGTGAGCGCGCAATTGAGTTTTCAGAAGAGCGTTCATCTTGTCGGATACTTTTTCGGGGGGTGGGTGGCGTTCGAGCTGGCTCCTAGATACAATGTGCCCGGACACCGACGAGCGCGTATGTCGAGAGTGCAGGCGCGTGGAGGCGTTGAGGGAGCTGGTGGCTCTCTACGAGGACTCTGCGAAACAAGCGCTGGGCTTCGACGCCTCGCAGCTCGAGGAGCTCGATCGGCCAGCGCAGATCGCGGTGGTTCATGCCCGGGCCGTAGAAATCGGTGCATGCCGCAGCGCTCGTCCCCAAGGCTCTCCTCGCCCGGCTGCGGGCGCTCGAGGCAGCGCTGCGAACCACCTATCGACCCGAATGATCGTTCGACCGACCGGTAAATTTAGTGCTGGTCTCAGACGTCCGTGCCGACATGGGATGAGGCCGCTCGCCGCATTGACGCTATCGTTACATGCTGGCGACATTTCGCGCCCGATCTACGAGCGCGACAGTGCGAGGGATCCCATCTCACAATCGTGCGAGCGCCGAATGTCACCTCCTGGGCGAGCGGGATACAGGTAAGGCTCGACCGACAAGAGTAAGCGTCACAGGTCACACAAACGCCCGTATTTTCGTATTGATATAACCGTGGTTTTGACCGTAGGCGTCATAGTCGCGCGCGCTTCCAGCCGACGCGGATGATCCTGCCACGAACTGCGCTCGGCCCCAGTCATCGCGATCATACTCCGTCAGCATCGCCTCGCGCTTCTTACCGCGGCGTTTGCCCGCTCAATCTCGTCAACTTCAAAAACTTCTGATCCAGGATCCTATGGTCCTACTGCCACAGGAAGCGATAATACGCCCAACACGTGGATGGACGTTCGCTAGGCGACGCCGACACGAACTTCGGGATAGGTATCGGATGCACGAAAGTTGGCGCCGAGCCGAATCCCATCAGGATGCGGGCCGCTTCGAGCCCCGGGAAAACGCGGTGAGAAAGCAGGAGACGGTACAAATCACGATTCCTACCAACAGGAGTTAGCGCGCTCCAAGTCGAAGAACGAGCAAGCCCGCCGGCATTTGCAGCAAGATATAGGGATAATAGAAGCTGGAGGAGAGCCCGCCAAACCCGGCGTGCGAGAGCGAAAATCCACAAGCAATCCTTGCCCGTATCACGCTCGGCAGTGACTGCAGAACGAGCTGAAAGAAACAAAGGAGCCCGGCAATCGAAGCTATCAGCCAGCTCCGGGGTGATGGAAGCTGAGCAATCGTGTCTGACGAGGGAGTCGTCATACCGGCCTCTAAGCTAAGCGGGTGCCCGAGTGATGCCAAGCATGCAGGTGTTCGGCGATCGCGCCGATACTTATCAACCTCGGCTGGCTTGAAGGCCAAGCCCTTAAGTGCCGACTCTCGAGGCCTCCCTCGATGAGGATGGCTGTCGCGGTTCTCCGTTGCCGAGCCCGGACTGACGGCCCGGATCGGCTTCAGGGATGGGCTGGTGAGTCCTGGTCCCGACCAGTCGCTCGAAAAGTGGCGAGGCCATGAGAGTGGTGATCACGGCCATAATGACCAGCGTGGCGAAGAGCCCCTCCGAGATGATACCACGCTGCAGTCCGATGTTGATGATGATCAACTCCATCAAGCCGCGGGCGTTCATCAGTGTCCCAATGCCGAGAGCCTCGCGATTCGAGATACCGGTGGCGCGTGCTGCCAGCCAGCAGGCGACTCCCTTACCCAGCACCGCGGCGAGCAGGACTGCGCCGCACATTAGCCATAGGAAACCGGTGTTGAGCAGACCAACCTTCGTGTTGAGGCCTGAGTAGGTGAAAAATAGTGGCAGGAGGAGCGCGACAGTCAGCGGTTGAATGCGTCCGACCAGGTCACGCGTGACCATTCCACGGGGCATGGCCGCGCCCATGACGAAGGCTCCGAAGACCGCGTGCAATCCGATCAGATCAGTGAACCAGGCACCGAGTGCCATCAGCGCCAACCCGAGCACCAACCCAGCATCCGTGAGCGCACCGTCGTTGATTAGCCATTGCTTCGACAGAGCGAGCGCCGGACGCAAAACAAGAAGCACAAAGGTGACGTAAGCGACGCCGCCGCCGATGTTCACGATTGCATGACTCCAATTGCTATCGAAGCTGGCCAGGACGATCGCAAGGAGGCACCATGCCGTGGCATCATCAATGGCGCCCGCCCCAAGAGCGACGGTGCCCATCGACGTCCCGGTGAGCTTTTTAAAATGAATGATGCGGGCGAGCATCGGAAAGGCGGTAATGCACATGGAAGCTCCCAGAAAGAGCATTGCTTCAAACAACGACGTTCTTTCCGGAAAGAGCTCGGTGAAGTTGAAAAAGATCCAAGCCAGCCCTGCCCCCAGAATGAATGGCGTGATCATTCCCGCGATCGACACTGTCACCGAGCTCTTTAGCTGCCGCTGAACGATGTCCACGCGAAATTCCATGCCGACAATGAACATGTAGAGGGCGAGGCCGAGCTGCGAGGCAGGGAAGAGGTAGCTTTGTGTGTCGCGCGTTTTCTGCGTGGCGTCCCAGGGGAAGAGCCACTGTTGCGCGTCCGGCCAAACCAGGCCGAACAGGGATGGCCCCAGCATGACTCCCGCAATCATTTCCGCGACGACCTGCGGCTGTCCGAAACGCGCCGCCACGGCTCCAACCATGCGGCAAAAGATCAGGATGACCGCAAGCTGGAGAAAAAACTGAACGGCGAGAT
>JBEVOI010000035.1:0-2720 GCA_040507665.1 Burkholderiales bacterium | reverse complement strand
GTGAATCTGTCCAGCGGACTCGGGCAGCTCTCGGAAATGGGGGCGGGCACGCCGGCCTATCGCCTGTCGAAAGCGGCGCTGAACGCCCTTACGCGCACGCTGACGGCGGAACTCGGCGGTACCAACATTCTCGTCAACGCCGTGTGCCCGGGGTGGGTGCGCACCGACATGGGCGGCCCCCACGCGCTTCGCTCCGTTGAGGAGGGAGCTGAAACGGTGATCTGGCTCGCGACCCTACCCGACGGCGGGCCAACCGGTGGCTTCTTCCGGGATTGCAAGCCGATCGCGTGGTAGGGCTGGAATCGGGACGCCGGAAGGAGAAGAGTGCGCGACGAGGATGAGAAGGAAGCTGTGCTCGTTCGATTGCAAGCCGGCTTCGGGAAGCAAGGCAGGCTCGAGTGGATTGGGCTGCGGCCTGCCTACCGAGTGCCGATCGAGGAAGTGGAGCGTGCGGTCGTACTCGCCGGCCACGGTCTCGCTGGCGACCACGCCGTCGAGGGCAGTGGCTCGGGTAAGCGGCATGTCACGCTGATCCAGTCCGAGCACCTGCCGGTGGTCGCCGCGTTGCTCGGCGCCGCCGCGCAACCCGAGTGGCTCCGCCGCAATCTCGTCGTGTCGGGGATCAACCTCGTGGCGCTAAAGGATCGGCGCTTCCGCGTCGGAAAGGTGCTGCTGGAGGGTACCGGCGCCTGCCATCCTTGCTCGCGCATGGAAGAGGCGCTCGGCGCCGGCGGCTACGCCGCCATGCGCGGACATGGAGGTATCACCGCGCGCGCATTGACCGGGGGCGAGATCCAGGTCGGCGACGCCGTGGTACCGGTTGATGACGCGCCAGCCATCGGAGCGTCATCGAGCTGACAGAGGCCCCGATCGAGACCTCTGCGAAGCAGGAGATTCGTTACTTGATGCCCAGGATCGCCTCGGCTTTGGCTAGTGTGTCGACCGACTCCTGGTGCTTGCCGGCATTGTGCAGCGCCTCGCCCTCGGCGCGGTATTTCTTCACCTCGGCCATCTGCTCCGCAGTGAGCTTCGGATTCTTGGCGAGGGCGTCGTCGATCTTTTTCATTTCGACCGGGCAATGGAAAGCGAAAGCGGCGCTGCTGATGAGAGCGAAAGCCGCGCCGGCGAGCCAGTGGCGGATGCGCATGGTCGATCTCCTTGAAGTGGTTGCGATGAGGAACTCCCGCCCTCGACAGACAGTCTGGTGAAGAAGGCGTTCCTGACCAGTATAGACCGGCTGGACCGGTCCAGTGCGCACAACCCTTGCATGGATTCACGCATGTTGATTGAGCAACAGACCACACTCTTACCCGGCTCGCCAATCGCGGGCGTGACCCGCGACTGGCTCAGGGATCGACTCGCCGCACCGCGGTCTGAGGAAGTGCGCCTCCATGGCGACGTGGTCGACCGTCCCGAGGTGGCGTCCCGCGACGCCATTTCGGCTTCGGTGCTGGTCCCGATCGTCAATCGGCCGTCCGGTGCCACCGTCCTGCTCACGCAGCGCACGGCTCATCTCGCGGACCACGCCGGCCAGATCAGCTTCCCCGGCGGACGCGCCGAGCCCGAGGACGCCGGTCCAGTGCATACCGCCTTGCGCGAGGCAGAGGAGGAGGTGGGTCTCGGGCGCAACCATGTCGAGATCATCGGACTTCTCGCGGACTATTGGACGATTACGGGTTACCGCGTGACGCCGGTGGTGGGCTGGATCGAGCCACCGTTCTCCCTCAATCCCGACAGCTTCGAGGTCGCGGACGTGTTCGAGGTACCGCTCGACTTCCTGATGCACCCGGCGCGCCATGAGCGCCACAGCTACGAATCCAATGGGGGTCGCCGCCAGTATTTCGCCATGCCGTACGAGGGCCGGCACATCTGGGGCGCGACTGCGGCGATCATCGTCAACCTCCACCGCATCCTGGCCCGCTGAATCTCGGCGGCCGATGGCGCGGCGCCTTTCCTGCGTATGGTGGAGCCTTTCACCGCAAAGCCCTGGTCCGATGCGTGTGAGCGCAACAAGGCCCCGATCCTCGATGTGCTGCGGAAAGTACTCGACGGGACTGGGTTCGCGCTCGAGATTGGCTCCGGTACCGGTCAGCACGCGGTGCATTTCGGCGCGGCGCTCCCGGGTTGGATCTGGCAGCCGAGCGACCTGCCGGGCAACCATGCAGGGATTCGTAGGTGGATCGAGCAGGCACGGCTGCCAAATCTGCTGCCACCGATCGCGCTCGACGTCAGCCGGGAACCGTGGCCGGTGTCCCGGGTGGATGCCGTATTCTCCGCCAACACTGCGCACATCATGAGCTGGGCCGAGGTTCAAGCGATGTTTCGGGGCGTCGGGCGCGTGCTCGCACCAGGCGGGCGGTTCTGTCTCTACGGTCCGTTCCGCTTTGGCGGCCAGCACACGTCGGAGAGCAACGAGCGCTTCGATGCGGCGCTCAGACGCGAGGACCCGCGCATGGGGGTTCGCGACTTCGAGGCGCTCGAGACGCTTGCATCGGCAAACGGTCTCGCGCTGTCGGACGACGCGCCCATGCCAGCCAACAACCACCTGCTGGTGTGGGCGCGCGAATTGAAAAGCGAGGACGCAATATCGGGTGCTATTGCCGCAAGCGGTCCGAGCCACCACAATAGAAATTCACCCTGCGGCTAGCCCGCGCATAGGATCCGATGATGAGCCGAGCTTTCGTAAAGGAATCGGACGAGAACCTGGTTTCCGATGAGCT
>JBEVOI010000015.1:0-3869 GCA_040507665.1 Burkholderiales bacterium | reverse complement strand
AGTGCTGAAGGCAGGCGGTTGCTGCTCGGCTCGCTGCTGCTGCTGCCAGGCCTCGCCGCAGCCCAGTTGGCGGTGCTACTGCCGTTTCTCCAGCCAGCCTCCCACGTCATTTCGCCGATGGATCGACTGTTCGAGGTGGCCTCCGGCTGGGCGCCGCGAGTCGCGGTGTGGAAGGAGGCTTGGCAAATGTACGCTTCGGCACCGTGGATCGGCGTAGGGTTCGGCCAGTTCGCGTGGCACCACTTTCTGCAGGTTTCCGCCGTATTAGCCGCGCCGGCGCCGGGTCTCTATGATCAAGCTCACAACCTCGTCCTTCAGCTAATGGCGGAGCTCGGGCTGTTTGCTGCAGCGGCAACCGTGCTCACAGCGATCGCCTGGGTCACCGGCGTCCTGCATGAGCGTGCCTCTCCCGAACGCTGGTGGGTGCTCGCCCTCGCTGCCGTGGCCGGGATTCACAGCATGCTAGAATATCCCCTCTGGTATGCGTATTTCCTCGCGGTCGCCGCGCTCTTGGCGGGTCTAGGGGACCGCCGCCAGATGCTTTCCCTTCAAGTCTTTCCACTTCGCCTCATGCTGGTGCCGGCGATCGCGACCGGGTGGGCACTGTGTGCGTGGCTCTACTTCGACTATTCGCGCGTGGAAGGCCTGAGCTTCAATCTGTTTACGGCCGGGTCGGGCGGCGATCGTATGGTTCGCGTCCGCGAAACGTTGCGGGAGGCGGACGGCCGTTCGCTGCTTCAACCTTACCTCGACCTCGGGCTCGCCACTGCGGAGCCGCTGGGGCGGGACCGGCTGACGGAGAAGCTGGCCCGCAACACACGAGCGTTGCGGTTTGCGCCGACTCGGGAGATCGTGTATCGCCAGGCAGTGCTGCTCGCCATGGACGGCGAGGCCGAAGCGGCGAGGTCGCAGCTTGCCCGTGCCGCGGCCTACTATCCAGGTTTCCTCGCGACCTTCGCGCGCGTGCTGAAGGAGTTGGAGGGAACCGACCCGGAGGCAATCGGTCCGTTGCTGCGGTACTCGGAGGAAAGGCTGTATGAGCCCAGACGTGATGCAGTTCGTCCAAACTAACATCTGGCTGATTCTGATCGCCGTGGTGAGTGGTGGCATGCTCGTCTGGCCCGCGATCCGGCACGTAGTGGGCGGCAGCCATGAGGTTAGCACCCTGGAGGCCACGCAACTCATCAACCGGCGCGACGCCATCGTGGTTGACGTGCGTGAGCCAGGCGAGTACGCCAATGGTCACATTCCGGGCGCGAAGCATATTCCCTTGGCGAACCTCGCGGCGCGCCTGAAGGAACTCGAGAAGTTCAAGCAACGGCCGATCGTCGTGACCTGCGCCGGCGGTAATCGCTCCGGGACCGCGATCGGTATTCTGCGCAAGGGCGGCTTCAACGAAGCGGTCAATCTCAAGGGCGGAATCGCGGCCTGGCAACAGGCAAGTCTGCCGCTCGAAAAGAGATAGATGCCGAAGATTTCCATGTACGCGACCGGTACCTGCCCCTACTGCGTCATGGCCGAGCGCCTGCTGCGCTCGAAAGGCGTGTGCGAGATCGAGAAGATTCGGGTCGACCTCGAGCCGGAGCGGCGCGCGGAGATGACGGAACGCAGCGGGCGGCGCACCGTTCCCCAGATCTACATCGGCGATCGCCATGTCGGGGGCTTCGAGGACTTGTCCGCTCTCGATCGCGCCGGAACGCTCGAGCTGCTGCTCAAGGATTCTGCATAGGCGCTGTTCCGTGAACTTGGTCTGCCCGTCCTGCTTTGCCGTCAACCGCGTACCCGACGATCGCCTCGGCGATCATCCAACCTGTGGCCGCTGTCGCGGTCGTGTGCTCGATCCCATCCGTCTCGCTTACAACCGAAACCTTCAGCGTGTTCGTCGAGCGGAACGAGCTGCCCGTCGTCGTTGACTTCTGGGCGGCATGGTGTGGGCCCTGTCGCGCGATGGCTCCCGTGTTCGAGGACCTAGCAGGGCAGCTCGCCGAGCAAGCGCGCTTCGCCAAGGTCGACACCGAGGCGGAAACCGCGCTCGCCGATCGCTTCGGCATTCACAGTATCCCCAGCCTGCTTCTGTTCCGCGGCGGAGTCGAGATCGACCGCGTGGCTGGTGCGCTCGACGCCGCCCGCCTGCGGGCATGGCTGACCCAGCCGCGATGACCGCTGGCGTTACGCCGCCGAGGGGAGTCGCCAAGCCGCCGAGAACCTCGATGGGTTATCATCCGCGCTTTTCCTGAGGTGCCCCATGGCCGAGCAATCCGAGCAGCAACCCGTCTTCTCCATCGAGAAGCTTTACGTCAAGGATTTATCCCTGGAGATCCCCAATGCCCCCGAGATCTTCCTCGAGCGCGAGGCCCCGCAAGTGGATGTTCAGCTTCAGACTCAGGGCAAGGGCGTTCAGGACGGCGTGTTCGAGGTCGTCCTCACCGTGACGGTGACTGCCAAGCTGAAAGACAAGACCGTGTTCCTGGTCGAGGTGGCTCAGGGCGGAATCTTCCAGATTCGCAACGTTCCTCAGGACGATATGGAGCCGATCCTCGGGATCGCCTGCCCCAATATCCTGTTCCCTTACGCGCGCGAGGTGGTCTCCGACGCCGTGAGCCGCGCCGGCTTTCCGCCCGTCGTGTTGAACCCCATGAACTTCGAGGCCATGTACCAGCAGCGCAAGCAGCAGAAGGCCACCGAGGCGGCGGGGCAGGTCACCACGCACTGAGCCCGAAGTGTCTGGACGCGCTACCCGTGTTCTTGCCTGCCTCGCAGGGCTTGCCGTAGGCGCCGCGTCGGCGGCCGACTATCGTTCGGTGGGAGAGGGTCCTGCGGTCGCCGTCGACGCACCGTCGGCCCGGGGCAAGAAGGTGTACGTCTACAGCGCCGGTTACCCCCTCGAAGTAATCATCCAGCTCGACGGCTGGACCAAGGTGCGCGACGCCGCGGGAGAGTTCGCCTGGGTCGAGGACAAGGCCTTCGGCGAGCGCCGAACCGTCCTCGTAAGATTGTCCATAGCTGAGGTTCGGCAGGCGCCGGAGGATAGCGCCCCAGTCGCTTTTCAGGCGGAGCAGAACGTCGTGCTGGAGCTGCTCGAACAGCCAGTGCCGGGCTGGGTGAAGGTGCGCCTGCGCGATGGGCAGACTGGCTTCATCAAGCTGTCTCAGATCTGGGGCGCATGAGGATCGCCGTACTCGGTGCCGGGGCTTGGGGAACGGCGCTCGCGCTCAGCCTGTGCCCACGGCATCAGGTCACGCTCTGGATCTGGGACCGTGCGCAGCTCGACGAAATGCGCGCCTTGCGAGAGAACGCCCGCTTTCTGCCGGGGTTTCCCCTTCCCGACGAGCTGACCCTTGAAGGCGATGCTGCGACGGCATTGACCGTAGCGGAGTTCGCCCTCGTTGCGGTGCCCACGTCAGCCCTCCGCGAGACCTTCCGGCGTATCGCTGCATCTGGCCGCCGCTTGCCAGTCGTTTGGGCAAGCAAGGGGTTCGAGGCGGAAAGTGCAAAGCTGCCGCATCAGGTCGCCGAGGACGAATTGACCGGCTCCGTTCCCCTCGGCGTGCTCTCGGGCCCGAGCTTCGCGCTCGAAGTGGCGCAGGGCCAGCCCACCGCGGTGGTTGCCGCTTCGACGAGCAGCACCGCCAGTCAATTCGTACAACAGGCAATCGGCAACGGGACCGTGCGCGTGTACACCAACGATGACGTGATTGGCGTCGAACTCGGTGGTGCGCTCAAGAACGTCATGGCCGTGGCGACTGGTATCGCGGAGGGTGTGGGCCTCGGCCTCAATTCGCGTGCAGCGCTGATCACGCGCGGGCTCGCCGAGATGACGCGCCTCGGCGTGGCCGTGGGGGCGCGTCCCGACACGTTCGCGGGACTCG
>JBEVOI010000333.1:0-5265 GCA_040507665.1 Burkholderiales bacterium | reverse complement strand
GGGCCGCCGCAAAAGGCCACACCCACCTGCGCGTCGACGGCGCGTTTCTGCCCACCCGCCAATGGCCGCGTCTCTCGCGCTTCCAGGAGCACACCATTGAGCTGCCGGTGGCTGACCTGCGCGTCGGCCGGGAGTGCGAGTCCGTGATGCGCGAGGCACTGGCGCGCACCCTTGACGTCGGCAAGGGGGTCGTGCACGTGATCGCGCCGCTGGATCGACTCATGGAGGGCGAGGCGCCGGTAAGCGAGGCGGTGTTTTCGACCAAGCGCGGTTGTCCTTCCTGCGGCACGAGCTTCCCCGAGCTCGACCCGCGGCTCTTTTCCTTCAACTCGAAGCACGGCTGGTGTCCTGCGTGCTACGGGACCGGCCTCAAGCTCTCCGGCTTCGAGTGGAGCGAGGAAAGAGCGAAGACCGGCGCGGAAGATCATGTGCTCGACTCCTGGCTCGAGTGGCTCGAGATCGACGAGACGTGCCCAACTTGCGAAGGCCAGCGTCTCAACCCGACCGCGCTGCACGTGCGCTTTCGCGACCGCTCGATCGCGGAGCTCGCGGCGCTGCCTGTCGAGGGGGTCGCAGCGTTTGTCCATGAGCTGCACCTCGAAGGGCGCGAAGCCGAGATCGCACGCGACCTTCTGGCCGAACTCCACTCGCGGCTGCGCTTCCTGCAGGACGTTGGGCTCTCGTATCTCGCGCTCGACCGCCCGGCACCCAGCCTGTCGGGCGGCGAGGCGCAGCGCATCCGGCTCGCCGCGCAGCTCGGCTCGAACCTGCGGGGCGTGTGCTACATCCTGGACGAGCCCACCATCGGCCTGCATCCGCGCGACAACCGCGTTCTTCTCGATACGCTTGCCAGGTTGGAAGCGAAGGGGAACACCCTGGTCGTCGTCGAGCACGACGAGGACACGATCCGCCGCGCCGAGCATGTCATCGACCTCGGACCCGGCGCCGGCAAGCTGGGCGGGAAAGTGATCGCCGCGGGCTCCGCCGCCGAATTGATGCGCAATGCCGATTCGATCACCGGCCGCTTCCTTGCGCAGCCGCTACGGCACCCGCTGGTGCCGCGCCGCCCGGTCGATACGAAAGCACCGCAATTGGAGGTGGTCGGAGCGAGCCTGCACAACCTGAAGAATGTCACGACGCGCGTCCCGCTGGGCCGCCTCACGGTGGTGACCGGCGTGTCGGGGTCCGGCAAGTCGACGCTCGCGCGCGACGTGCTCCACGCCAATCTGCAGCGGCTCGTCGCGGGGGAAAGGAGGAAACAGGTGCCGCTAGCGGGTTGCCGCGACCTGCGTGGGTGGGAGGGGGTCGGTCGCGTACTGGAAGTGGACCAGACGCCCATCGGCAAGACGCCGCGCTCCTGCCCCGCCACCTACGTCGGCTTCTGGGACTCGATTCGGCGGCTCTTCGCCGATACGCAGGAGGCGCGCATCCGCGGCTACTCCGCGAGCCGCTTCTCCTTCAACACCGCGGGCGGACGCTGCGAGGTCTGCGAGGGCCAGGGCATCAAGACCATCGAGATGAGTTTCCTGCCCGACGTGAAGGTGACGTGCGAGGCGTGCGGTGGCGCACGCTTCAATCCCGAAACGCTGATGGTGCGCTTCAAGGAAAAGAGTGTCGGCGAGGTGCTCGGGATGAGTGTGGACGAGGCAGTCGACTTCTTTTCGGCCCACCGGTCGATCCATCACGCGCTGCGCCTGCTCCAGGATGTGGGGCTCGGTTACCTCAACCTCGGGCAGCAGAGCCCGACGCTCTCGGGCGGCGAGGCGCAGCGGATCAAGCTCGTGACCGAGCTGGCCAAGACCGGCGGGAAAGAGCTTTCGCCTCCGGGCTCACGCCTATCGCCTTCCCGGGGAAGCACGCTCTACGTGCTCGACGAGCCCACCGTCGGCCTGCATATGGCGGATGTCGAAAAGCTCCTCCGCGTGCTGCATCGCCTGGTCGACGCCGGCAACACGGCCGTCGTCATCGAGCACAACCTTGACGTGATGGCGGAGGCCGACTGGATCCTCGACCTCGGTCCGGAGGGGGGGGACGCGGGCGGCGAGGTGGTCGCGCAGGGAACGCCGGAAGAGGTGGCGAGGAAGCCGGAGTGCTCGCACACGGCGCGGGTGCTCGCAAACTTCCTGGCGGAGCGGAGTGCCTGATCCGGCGTTGGTGCGACCCTCAATGCGGCGTGTCGTCGTAGCGCTTGTCGCCACCGATCCACGCCATCGTGATCGCATACAGCACGCCGAGCACGGTGGCACCGATGAAGATCCCGATGAATCCCCACGCGATGAAGCCGCCGACCACGCCAACGAACATCACGGTCATCGGCAGGCCGGCCTTCGAGCTGATGAGGTAAGGCTCCAGAACGCTTGCTGCGACGTTCACCCCGATGCCCCAAACCGCAACGAAGAGCGCCCAGCCGGGTGCCCCGGCGTGCCAGAGCCAGAGTGCAACGCCGAAACCGACGAGCATCACCGGCCCTTGTATCATGCACACGAGGAAGGTGACGAACGCCAGCAGGCCGAGCCCGCCCACACCAGCGATCCACAGCCCGAGCGTGAGCGCGAGCGTCGCGAGCAGCGAGACCCCGACGACGCCGATCGAGACGCCGCGGATGACATGAATCGCGACATCGATCAGCATCCCGCCGCGCGCCCCGGCGATGGCCGTCGACAGGCTGCGCACCAGCGCCGCACTCTTGCGCGCCCCAACGAGCAGCGGAAATACGATCAACACCGCGACCAGGATCTGCACGAAGGACACGCCGAGCGCGAGACCCTGCTCGGCCAGCCACCCGCCGCGTGCCGCTACCTGGGTCTGCAGGTCCTCGATGGTCCCGATGCGACCGGCGGTCGCGTCGCGCCAGTATTGGTCTAGCGCAGCGCCGGCGATCGGCACCTTTCTAAACCACTCTGGGGGCGCAAGCGTGCTGAGATCGACCGCCGACAGCCACCTGCCCGCGGCGTCGATGCCGTCGGCTGCAAACAGGAAGAGTAGCCCGACAGGCACCAGCACGATCGCGGCCGCCGCCAGTGTGACCAGCGCGGCAGCGAGCTTCGGGCGCTTCCCGATGCGCACCGAGAACCGCGCATGCAGAGGCTGGACCGACACGGCGATTGCCACGGCCCACGCGAGCGAAACGAGGAATGGTGATGCGATCTTCCAGGCCGCGAACAGCAGCAGTGCGAATACCGCGAGGGCCACGGCCTGCGCGAAAGGGCCGTGGCTCGGTTGGATGGGTGATCCGGACGAACTCGGCTCGTTGTCCATGCGCGTCCCGGCGCGGGATGGTTCGGGCGAGGCCGGCGGAACTTACCGCCTCGGTCCATTGCGCCGGGATTATAGCGGTGTGTGCACCCGAGCCGGGTGTCCACCCGGTCGAAGTTTTCTCAGCCGAAGATCCGGAGGTACGAGGCAAGCCCCATGGACAGTCGCTGCCCCTGCAGATACTGCCCCGCATCTTCCTCGCCCTGGAAGGCCCCCTTCACGAACCGCGGATGGCCCTGCAGGTCCACGCACTTGCCCAGCACCACCGTGCCGAGATGCTCGCCGAACAGATTTTGGTAGCCGGCGGCCATCATCGCCAATCCTTCCTTCCGGTCCTCGATTCCCAGCATCTGCAGGACGCGATCGTGGTAGCCGAAGACATAGCCGAGGGCGAAGGGGTCACGCCGGATCGACGACGGGACCGCAGACGCAAGGCTGATCTGCAGCGCCAAGATGTTGCTCACCACCTGGGTCGCGAAGTGACGCTTGTCGGACGTCCTTCGAAACGGGCCGGGAATCATCGGTAACTCACTTCGTGCAGCAGCAAACATCAGTGTTGAATAGATAAGTAATGGGTGCACGGCTACGGCGCTGTCTCCGCGGATCCTGCGTTGCGGTCACGGTGCCGCTTGCCGTGCGATCACAGGTAGCGCAATGGCCGTGCCACTTGTTCGATCCGTGTGCGTCAGCATCCAAGTGCAGAGGGGAAAAGCTTGACGGTTCCGGAGGTTAAGGCAACGCTTCGAGCGTTGCTGCCACAACCTACCGACCCCATTGTGCAGGGGTGATCCGTCGTGGGTGAACGACACCGCACTGCGGAAAACGATGCCGAATCGCTCGCCGCGCGGCAGCGACGACGCACCCGGTCCAAGGTCATCTGTCGCCAATAAGAGACGGTCTGCGGAGCTCGCGCACTAGAGGGAACCTGAACCGCGCGCTGCGTCGGCGCGCTATCATTCAGGGACCGGTCCCATCGTCACCCCGCACATCACGACGCCATGCCACTCGCTTCGGACAGCGTGCTCAAACCGCACACCAAGGACCTGGGTGGATTTCAGGTCAGGAGACTGTTGCCAGCGTTCCCGACCAAGATGATCGGGCCGTTCATCTTCTTCGATCACATGGGGCCGGTGATCCTGGCTCCGGGCGGGGGAGTGGACGTGCGCCCGCACCCGCACATCGGTCTCGCCACCGTGACATATCTGTTCGAAGGCGCGCTCGTGCACCGGGACAGCCTGGGCAGCGTGCAGCGGATCGCGCCTGGTGACGTGAACTGGATGACCGCCGGCGACGGCATCGTGCATTCGGAGCGTTCGCCCGACGACGAGCGACCGGTGGGGCCCCGGCTCCACGGCATCCAGACGTGGGTTGCGCTCCCAAAGGCGCATGAGCGCGCGGAGCCCGAGTTCAGGCACCACCCGTGCGCAATGCTCCCGATGATCGAGCAGCCCGGCGTCGAGATGCGTCTGATCGCCGGCACGGCGTTCGGCCTGCGCGCACCGGTGCGCACCTACTCGGAAATGTTCTACATCGCCGTCCGGATGGAGGCGGGATCCCGCGTCGAGCTTCCACCCGAGCATGAGGAACGTGGCGTGTACATCGTCGAAGGCGAAGTCCAAGTCGCCGGTCAGCGCGTCGAACCTTTCCACCTTGCGGTGATCGCTGCTGGCGAAAGCGTCGAGATACGCGCGGACATGCCCGCCCGGCTCATGCTGCTCGGCGGCGCGAAGATGGACGGCGACCGCTTCATCTGGTGGAACTTCGTCGCGAGCTCGAAAGAGCTGATCGAAGCGGCAAAGCGCCGCTGGAGCGAGCAGCGCTTCGCCCCCGTTCCGGGCGAAACGGAGTGGATTCCGCTGCCGGGCTAGCCCGGATACTTCACGAGGAACTGGCGATGACGGCGTGGCGAGTTGCGAGGCAATTTGCGCATCTCGCGCCAAGCCCGTAGCCGAGCCTATGGGCTTCCGGCTGATTCCGGGCGTATCCGCGAAATATCCGGGCTACCTTTCC
>JBEVOI010000332.1:0-3257 GCA_040507665.1 Burkholderiales bacterium | reverse complement strand
GTGGCGACGCTACCGAACTCGTGAAGTAAGTCGCGGCATTGGCATATCCGTGACGTACCGTCGCCTTCTGGGGTCGCTCAGATCCGCAGTCCGCGACCGTGCGATTAGGCACAGCCCGACGGGAATCCGACCCGCCTGTGGCGCGGTCCTCGCTATAAATCGTCGAGCGCGTCCCTGAGCAGGGGACGTTTCATAAGGATGACCTTTCCCATGCAGGGATGCATGTCCCTTTTCCGTCGAGCGCTGCTAGTGCTTACGCTCTTAGCGCCCGTGAGCTGCGCGCATTGGGCGACACTCGAGGCTGGTCCAGAGGATCCTGCGCTCCTCGCGGACCGATGGGCTGTCGCGTTTAGCAAGCGCGACCTCAACACGCTCATGGGCGTCTACGACCGCGATGCCATCCTCTGGGGCACCTCGGCTTCAAGCATGCGCAAGGGCACCCGAGCCATCCGCGACTACTACGGTCTGCTCTTCGAAGGTGTCCCCGGTTCGCGTGTCGCGTTGCGAGATACGAGCGCGCGGCTGTACGGGGACACCGCCGTGATGGCTGGAACTTACATCCTGCACGGGGCCGGCAGTGACGGCCGGCAGATCGCCACGCCGGTGCGCTTCGTTATGGTTTGCGTGAAGCGAGGTGGTGCTTGGGTCGTAGCTGAACACCATCTGTCGCTCGCCGGGTCTTAGGAAGTACTGCGATGCAGCCGGATCCTCCGCGAACGCGCACGTTGCAGGCGCAGATCGCCGGCGTGTTTCTGCTGCTCATCGCCTCGATGCAGATTGCGGGCTACGCCATCGTACGAAACGCGATCGACCGCAATGCGCGCCACCATGGCCGCGAGGAGCTGAGCATCGGGGAGCGCGTGCTCAACCAGCTCCTGGAGGAACGCGTTTCGCGCCTCACCGACGCGGCTGAGCGGGTGGCTAACGACTACCCGCTGCGTGAGGCAATGGCAATCCGCGACCCCGCGTCTCTGATCAGCGCCCTTCGTCGGCACCGCGAGCGGACGGGCGCCGAGGTCGCAATGATTTTGGGTCCGCGTGGACAGGTGCTCGCCGACGCGACCTCCGCGATCGGTCGAGCGGCCGAGTGGGCGACGCGCCGCATCCCCACATCGACGCGCGGTGAGCCTGTCGCCGGCATAGAGACGGTAGGAGAGGCCGCAATCCAGTTTGTTGCAGTCCCGGTCCGCTCCAATGCACCGGTCGCCTGGGTGGTGCTCGGAGTCCGCCTGGATGGACGCCTCTTGAGCCAAGTTGCCCGTTTGACCTCGCTCGAAGTCTCGTTGGGCGCCAAAGCGTCAGACAGCCACTGGCGGGTCCTCAATGCGTCAGGGGACGCCCCTCTGCGTCGCGCGCGCCCGTCACTAGGTGCAGGCCCCGCGTCATCGCTCCTGTGGGAACCCGCGACGTCGCCTGACGATGAATGGGAGAGACACGTCGTCACTCTTCGACGTGATCCGGAGCCGAAAGTCGCAGTCATGTTGGAGCGATCGATAGCAAGCGCGGCGGCGCCGTTCAACGGGTTGCAAGACACCTTTCTCGTACTCACCCTCGTCGGCCTGGTCCTCTCGGCAATTGGAAGCGTATTGATTGCGCGACGCGTTACCCGCCCGCTACGGGAGCTGGTCAGTGCAGCGCGCAGGATTGAAGACGGCGACTATGAGCACGGCGTCATGGTTCCCCGCGGCGATGAGGTGGGCGAGTTGGGAGCCGCCTTCAAGCACATGCGCGATGCAATCGCCGCTCGGGAGCGCCGGATCAGCGATCTTGCGTACGCCGATCCCCTCACCGGACTGCCCAACCGCGCCCTTTTCACGGACAGGCTCGGGCAAGCGGTGAGCACGGCCCGACGTACCCACGGGCGCCTAGCAGTCCTTACCATCGACCTGGACCGCTTCAAGTATGTAAACGACACCCTTGGTCATCCGATGGGGGATCTGCTGCTCCGTGAGGTCGCTGCCCGGCTCCGGCGCGCGCTCGAGCGACAAACCGACACCGTGGCGCGACTGGGCGGTGACGAGTTTGCGGTGCTCTTACCCCTGCAAACACTCGGCGGCGCACAAGTCGCCGCGAGAAAGGTCACCGAAGTGATGTCCGAGTCGCTCACGATCGAGGGGCACCTCATCGATCTCGGCGCGAGCACGGGAATCGCCGTATACCCGGAGCATGGAGAGGACGCCGACAGCCTGATGCGACACGCAGACATAGCGATGTATGCGGCGAAGCGCGCTGGCACAGGCCATGAGTCCTATGATCCACGCCAGGACCAAAATAGCCCGGGGCGGCTGTCGCTGCTGGGGGGAGCTACGTCAGGCCGTTGAACAAGACCAGCTAACGCTGGCCTACCAACCTAAGGTCGTCCTCTCTGGCGCACCCAAACGGGCCGCTGAAGCGTTGCTTCGATGGAATCACCCGGAGCGGGGACTGATCGCCCCGGACAGGTTTGTGCCCTTTGCGGAACAAACCGGATACATCAAGGTGCTCACCCGCTGGGTGTTGGACAGCGCGTTCCGTCAATGCGCCGAGTGGCATGACCGCGGACTGGGAATCGGAGTATCCGTGAACATCTCGGCCCGCGATCTGCACACCGCCGATTTCCTGCGGAGCGTGACCGAGCTCTTACAACGGCATGCGGTCGATCCGGCCCAGATCTGCCTGGAATTGACCGAAAGTACCGTGATGGAGGATCCGTCGCACGCTTTGGAGGTACTGCACCGGCTCCATGAAATCGGCTTCCAACTGGCGATCGACGATTTCGGCACCGGATATTCATCACTCGCCTATCTGAAACGCCTGCCGGTGGACGAGCTGAAGATTGACAAGTCTTTCGTGAGGGGCTTGGTGGGCGAAGGCGACGATGCGGCGATTGTTCGCGCCACCATCGACCTCGCACACGTCATGGGACTTAGTGTCACCGCCGAAGGCGTTGAAGACGAGGCTGTACTGAAGGCGCTCCGGCGACTAGGCTGTGACCGAGCCCAAGGCTACTTCATCAGCCCCCCGCTCAAGAGCGAGGAACTCGAGGAGTGGTTCATGAACGCTCGCTCGGGTCGCCGCGCTTCCGTAACGGTTCGCGCGCTTCCAGCTTCACGTCCCGCATGTCGCCCCACGGCGCGGCGAGGGATTTGAGCTGGACCTCCCAGGCGCGGCGGGTTCCGGTGAGGGCAACGCGGAGCCCGCGCAGCTCGTGGTTGGCACCGGCTCGGGATATCGAAAGCGTCTCGACAGAGACGTTCTCGATGGCGACGGAAATCGGC
>JBEVOI010000303.1:0-8794 GCA_040507665.1 Burkholderiales bacterium | reverse complement strand
GCCAGCCGCCGCGCGGACGCCACCCTTCTTCTTTTCGAACACGGGCTTCGGCCCTCCGTCGGCTCCTGTTCCTCCCTTCTGGCGGAGGATGCGCTGCACGTTGAGGGTCCGATCCTCGTAGATGATGAACTTGCCGCCGGGCTTGTCGAACCGAACCTCGGAGATGTCGAGCTTCCCGGGCTCGAGCTTGAAGTCGATGCCACGGACATCCATCATGTCCCAGCCGAGGAAGCGCTCTTTCGTTCCCTCTTCGATGAGATCGAGCTTCACCACCTGGAAGCCGCCGTTGAATTGCGCGATGGGCTTCTTGTCCCTCATGGCGACCGCGAACTTGCCCGCCGCGGACACAGTGCCGGAGTTGAGCACGAGCAGCGCGAACTTGTTGACGTAGTGCTCGCTCGGCTTGAGCGAGAGGTCCTTCAGGGCGAGCGTTCCCTCGGCCGATGGTGCCGCCGGAACGACCGACCCCTTTGTGTTGAACTGCCCACCCTGCTTCACGCCCACCGCGACGTCGTAACCTACCGCCTGCTTGAGATCGCTCGAGACGCCGTCGAGCTTGACGAGAATCGGCTCCAGATTGACCGTCACCGGCGGTTCCATGGCGCGGTCGCTTACGGCTACCGCACCCTCCGTAACGCTGATAGTCTTTAGGCTGAAGCGCCAGGGCTGCTCCCCGGGAGGTGCCGTTGCCTGGGTCACTGGAGCAGACTCGACCGGCGTCTCCGGCGCAGCGGGCGAGGATGCCTGCTGCGGAAGCGGCGCTGCCTCCTGGTTCGGCTTCCGCTTCACCGTCTTCTTCGGCTTGCGCGGCACCGCCTTCTGCCGCTGCGCGACCGGCGCGACCTCCGGTGCAGCGGTTGTTGCTGCGGAACCGCTCGCCTTTGGCGCAAGACCAAGCAGGTTCAGTTGTCGATCCTTGTCGAGCCAGGCGTCGATGCGAGGCCGTGTGATCTTGAGGGCCTCGAACCGCACCGCCTTCTCCTTGTAGTCGAAGCTTCCCGATCCAAGGTCGATGTTTGCGACGTTCATGACTGGCGCAGGCTCAGCGTGTACCTTGAGTGCCAAGTCCGCGAGCCCCAGCGCAATGTTGTCAACCATGAGCTGCGACCCGGTCGGTGCATAGTCGATAACTGCGCCGAATCCCAGCCCCGCTTTGGCGATGTTGAAGTCGAACGGCGTTTGCGCGGTCAAGGAAGTGAACGTGACGGCGAGATCGCTCAGGCGGAATTCCCTGAGCGCAATGTTCCACGGTCCACCCTCGGCAGCGGGCGTGGCCGTCTTCGCTTCCACGGCGGTTTCCTTCGCCGCAGCCGCGCCCCTAAGCTTCAATAATTCGACCCAGTTGATGAGATTGTCCGAGCCAAGCACGATCCCGATCCGCCCGCCCTGGAAGAGCACTTTCTCGATCGAGACCGCGCGCTTCTGCAGGTCGACATCTCCCGGTCCTACCTGCACGTCGTTCAGCGCGAGCACGCGGTCCTCCGCGTCGCGGGATTTGAGCTGCCAATCCTTGAGATGCGCCTTCATACCCGAGAGCGTCAGGCGAACCTCGGGTTGCTCGAGGCTGAAGTCGTAGGCCGTGCTGAAGTCGGCCGTACCGCTCGGAACCTCGAAGTTCACGAAGTCGCGGAAGTAACGCCACAGCTTCGGCCCGGACACCTTCGTGAGCTCGATGTTGCCGCTGGAGCGAACCGGTGAAAGGGTAAAGTCGCCCTCCCACTTGAGCCCTTCACCGTCCGGGGTACTCGCAGCGATCGTTTGCTTGCCCGATTCGTTCGGCAGCGTGTTGAAATTGGTCAGGAGGAGATCGACCGGATCGACCTCCGTTTTGAACGGTCCCGTGCGGCGGTGATCCGTGAATTCGAACCCGGCGTCGTCGATTGCGAGCTTCACGATCACGAGGCGCGGAAGTCCCCCACCCTCCTTCTTCTCCTCCTTCGGCTGGTTCTTCGTCGCGTCGGCTACCAGACGCGCGAAGTTGACGCTGCCCGACGTGTCGATGACGAGGTTTGCCACCGGACGCGAGAGAGAGATTTCGCGGAAGCCGAACGCACGTTTAAACAGCGCAGGGAACAGTTCGTAGTCGACGAAAAGCCGCTTGAATCCGGCGAGCTCTGACCCGTCCTTGTCCTTGAGCGACAGATCCTTGATCTCGAGCGCGAGATCGAAGGGATTCAACTTGATCTCGCCGATGGTGAGCTCGCGTTGCAGCTCGTTGCGCGCGTACTTCTCGAGCTGGCTCTTGAGGAGGGGGGGCACCGCGAGGAAACCGATCGCCGAGAACAGGATCACGGCGGTGAGCAGGACGACGCCGTAAAGGAAAAGCTTCTTCTTCATCGCCCCACCTCTCCGCTACCGCCTCGCGCCGCTTGGGGACCCGCGTCCCCGGTGACGCCTGCAACGCTTACTTCTTGACCGGGACCAGGTCGCGCGCAGCGAGCGTGTTGACGATGAGCTTCGCGAAACCGGGGGCCTCCCGGCTCACGCTGCCTGGCGCAAACGTTTGCGTGGTGCCGGACCAGACGAGCTTTTCCGTCCTTACATCCCAGAGGTTGGTTTCCACGGTGACCACTTCATACTGATAGGAAGCGGGGGGGGAATAGATGTAGGCCGCGCCGTAATACCCGTAGAAGTTGTTGTTGTAGTAACCGATCCCTCCTGGCATGGTCGACAGGTCCGGCGGCACGGCGGGCGTGTAGCCCGGCGCGTTTTGCGACTCTTTATCGGCCTTGACGAGGCGCGCGAGGAGGAATCCATCCGCGCCGGCGGCCCGCGCCGCCTTTTCGATCGCCGCCCGGTCTGCTTGTTCGCCCTCCGGTACCACCGTGTGCCCCGGAATGCCTTCAACGCCGCGCTGCGTCAGTTCTGCCGCGAAGATATCCTCGAACGCGCGGCTCATCCCGCCGTCGGCACCGACGCCGAGAACGATGATCTTCTTGAATGGCCCCCCTTTGTACGCAGGGTCCTCCCAGACGTTGACGAGAGACGTGGACGTGACGCAGGACACGAGCAGCAGCGCCGGGAGACCCACGACGAAGCCGCGGGTGAATACCTTGAACGACATCGACATGATCGGATTCCCCTGGTCTGTGATCGGAGAGGCAGGCGGTGCCCCGGGACAACGCTCGCCGCGTGCCTATTCTACCGCTCGCGCGGCGGCGCGCCATCGCTGCGCGCTTGCGCCCCCTGGAACAGAGCCCGTCGCGCAGCCACCACGCGTTGGGGCGGCAGGAACACCTAGTTCGCCGCACCGGTCTGTGTCTGACGAGCCGCTGCCGTCGCGCCCGTCGCCGGGGCGGCACGGATCGCGGCGGCAATCTCGCCGGAGAGACTGGCGAGCGCCCGGCTCATACCCACCGATTGCGGCCCGGGGCCGGCGGCCGCGAGCGGCTCGACGATCTCCGACTGGCGCACGACCAGCACTTTCGACGCATCCGGCGAGAGCACCTGCCAGCGCACAACGAGGACCACCCCTCTTCCGGCCACGGGTTCGAACTGCAGCACCTCGACCGGCACGCGCACAACGATACCGGCATTCCTCGACCAGGGCCAGGTGCGCACCCGCTCTGTGTGCAACAGGCGCGCGAGATTCTCTCCCAGGACGCGCTGAACCTCGTCGCTCAACGGAGCACCCCAATAGTGACGCGGTTCGATGCGCACCCGATTCTCGGCTTCGCGCACGATCATCTCGTCGCGATCGAGATACGCGGAGATGGTGACCGGGCCGACGCCGACCGCGATGCCTGCGGGGTCGAGGGCAGCGGCGGGAACAGTCGCCTCCAAAATGTAGCTTGGCTGCCGCGGCGGGGTGCCTGCGCCGATGTTTACGCACGCCGCCAGCAGTGCAACGACGAGCAACGCGAGCAGACACGTGCGGGCATGGATCTTTGTCATCGCTTCTCCTCCTCGGCAGGCCTGCCACGAATCAGCCCGTCGGGCCGCTTCTCCAGCTCGCTCGCGAGCAGGCGGATCGATCGCGCCGCCGCGCCCAGGTCCTTAAGCGCGGTCGAGAGCTCATACACGAGGGGGGCGTTCTCCGCGGTGAGATTCTCGACGTTCGCGAGGGTGTTCCGGGTCTGGCCCAGCGTCTTGTCCGTGCTCGCGGCGAGGCGATCGATCGCCTCAGCGACAGTGTTCACCCGTGTCTCGGCGGCTGCGGCGGTAGCGCGGATTTGCTCGAGCGTGAGCTTGCCCGTGGCAAGGGTCTGTTTCGCTGCCGTCGCCGTGCCGTCGATGCTCGCCGTGACCCGCGGCAGATCTCTTTCGAGTTCGCGCAGGGCAGCCGTGGCGGCAGCGAGCACATCGCGCAAGTTCTTGGCATCCTTTGCGCCGCTGGGGCCGAGCACGCTGTTAAGATTTGCCAGTACATCGCGCACCTCGATCACGATCTCCTCGAGCGGCAGCTCGCGCAGAGCGTTCTCGAGCTGCTCCGTCTTCGAGGGCAGCGTCGGAATCTCCCACCACCCCGGCGGCGCGCCGTGCAGCTCGAGGGGCGCATCCGGGATGAAGTCGATCTGGATGCGCTGCTGCCCGGTGACAAAGCTGATGAGCTCCATGCGCGCGCGCAGACCTTCTCCTTCCACCAGCCGCTTCTTGAGCGCCGCGACCTCGTCGTCAGTCAGTTCTCGCTGTGCCTCGCCGCCCAGTTGGATCTGATTCGTCAGCCGTGCCTCCACGGGAAACAGGAAGACTTTCCTTGCCGGATCATAGACGACCCGGATGCTGGTGACCTCGCCCATCCGCACGCCTCGAAACGTGACTGGAGCGCCGATCTGCAGCCCGGTCACGCCGGAATCGAAGTTGAACAGGACGCGCGTGGCTTTCTCCGCCGTCAGGAGCGGGGTGAAGAGGATCAAGGCGAGAGCGGCGAGCGCGATGGCCCCCAGCACGAAGGCGCCAATCAGCGCGGGAGTCGCTTTCTGCTTCAATGAGATAGTCCTCGCTCAGGATTCTGCCATGGACGCGGGAGCCTGGCCCGGGTCGCGCGCACTGTTGGTCGCTGCCTCCCCGGCACCCCGCGTGAGAAAGGTGCGGACCTTCGGGTCCGTGCATTCCTTCAGCAGCACCTTCGGATCCCCGGTGGCGATCTGGGTCTTGGTCTCCGCGTCCAGAAACACCGAGTTGGTGCCGATCGCAAAGATGCTGGGCAGCTCGTGGGTGACCATCACTACCGTAGCGCCGAGGCTGTCGCGCAGCTCGAGAATCAGTTCATCCAGAAGGTGCGAGCTGATGGGATCGAGCCCAGCGGACGGCTCGTCGAAGAACAGGACTTCCGGATCGAGCGCCATCGCCCGCGCGAGTCCCGCGCGCTTGCGCATGCCGCCGCTGATCTCGGACGGATAGAAGTCTTCGAACCCCGCGAGCCCGACCAGGGCGAGCTTGAGGCCGACCAGCTCCCGGATCTCGGCCGACGAGAGGGTCGTGAATTGCTCGAGGGCAAGCGCCACGTTCTCAGCGAGCGTCATCGAGCTCCAGAGCGCCCCGCTCTGGTACAGGGCCCCGAAACGGCGGATGAACTCTGTGCGTGCATCGTCCTCCATCTCCCACAGATTCCGGCCGTCCACGATCACACTGCCAGTCCTGGGTGCCACCAGGCCGATCAGGGTCCGCATCACGGTGCTTTTCCCGCAGCCGCTGCCGCCCATGATGACGAAGATGTCGCCACGGCGGATAGTGAAGTCGAGGTTTCTCTGCACGATCCGGTCACCGTACCCAAGCGTCAGGTCCGTCACCACGATGTGGTCGGCGTCCGTGGCGACGGAAGTCGGAGCGGGCTCGGCCGTCACCATTTCAGCGCGTCGTAGATCACGGTCAGCGTCGCATCGGCGACGACAATCAGCACCAGGCTCGTCACCACCGCGGAGGTGGTCACGACGCCAACGGCTTGGGCGCTGCGCCCGCACTGCATCCCGCGCAGGCAGCCTGCCATCCCCACCAGCACGCCGAACACTGCGGCCTTGATCAGGCCTTTCGCAAAAAACGTGAGGGTCAGAACGCTCTGGGTCTGGGCCATGTATCCGGTCCACGAAAGATCGAGCATCAGGGTACCGATCACCGCACCGCCCAGGATACCGATGAAAACCGAATACAAAGCCAGCAGCGGCGTCATGACGAAAAGCGACAGGGTGCGCGGCACCACGAGAAACTCGATGGGCGAGATGCCGGTGGTACGCAGGGCGTCGATCTCCTCGTTCACCTGCATGGTGCCGATCTGCGCAGCGAACGCCGCGCCCGCCCGACCCGCCATGATGATTCCGGTCATGAGGGCGCCCATCTCGACCGCCATCCCAATGCCGACGAGGTTCGCGACGAAGATCTGGGCTCCAAAGGCGGAGAGCTGGATGGACCCGACGAAGGCGAGGATCATCCCGGTGAGGAAGCTGATGAGCGAGACGATCGGAAGCGCTCGGTGCCCGCAGTCCGCGAGTGCCGTGATCAGGTCGGCCCAGCGAAAGCGTGCCTGCCCGACGAACAGGCGAGCGAACGCGAGCGTCACTTCGCCAACAAACGTCGCCGCGTCTCGAATACCCGCCGACACCGACAGGGCGCTGCGACCCACCCGGGCCAACCAGCCCTCATCCGTGCCGCCAGTGGCGTCGGTTCGTGGCGTAACCGCATTCGCCAGCCGGTGCAGGCGGCGCACGCCGTCGGGCAGGCCCGATGCGTCCACTGCCACGCCTGTGCGCTTTGCATCAGCGAACACCTGCTCCAGAAAAACGAGCAGCGAACTATCCCAGCGCGTGAGCCCGGCTGCATCGAATCGAACCTGCTTTGGTCGCGGTTCGGCGGATAGCCGCCGCAAGAGGTCGGAGGGATCGGGCAGACCCGCAGCGGTCGTCCATGGGCCGGCGAGCACGAGGGTCAATGCTGCCGCATCCTCCTGCAGCTCGAGGGAGCGGGAGCCGGCGCCGGCTGGCAGGGCAGAGCTTGGGCCGCTGCGCGAAGCAGCCATCGACGGCGCATCAGGCATTCAGAGCAGCGCCCCGAAAAGGCGCGCTATGGAGGACGTCCGATTGAACCGGCCTGCGCGTCGGCGTCGCACCCTACGATCACTCAGGAAGCGCATTCAGGACATACATGATGACCAGCACGCCCGACGGATCCCCGAGCGGCCCGAACCATTTCTTGTAGATGTCGGCGACCTCGCCGCTGCGGTACAGGCGCGCCAGCACGCGATTGGCCGCGAGGCGGAAATTCCAGTCGCCGCGCTTCAGCATCAGCGCGTACGGCTCGTACGAGAACTGATCCTCGGACAGCGCCCACGCGAGCGGGTCCTTCGCCTTGAGCATCTGCCCGACCAGGATGACCCGATCCGAGGCCAGAGCGTCCGCCTGGCCCGCTTCGACGAGAGCCAACCCTTCGCCGTGCTCCTTCACCGGCACTAACTCGAGCGTCAGGGACTGGCTGTTCATCGCGTCGCGCAGCGCCGTTTCGGTCGTCGTGCCGAGGATTACTGCCACCTTCCTGCCGGCAAGGTCCGCGAACCTCCGGATGTTCGACTGCTTCTTCGCGAGCACGCTGGCGCCATCGACGAAGATCATGCTCGAGAACTCCACCTTCTCCATCCGGGACAACGTCATCGTCGAAGACCCGCACTCGATATCGACCTTGCCGTCTGCGACCGATTGAAATCGGTTCTGGGCTGTCACCTCCACGTACTTCACATCGAGCTTCTCAAGGCCGAGTTGCTGCTGTACGCCGGTGGCAATGCGCTGGCAAAGCTCGACCGAATAGCCCGCGGCCTTTCCCGCCTCGGTCGCGAACGAGAACGGCCACGAATCGGCACGGTAGCCCACGACGAGGGTGTGGCTGCTCTTGATTTTCTTCAGCGTACCATCGAGAGAGTCCGCGCGTGCCGACCCGCAATCAGCGACCGCTAGGAAGACGAGGACGGCGAACGCCGCAAAGACGTCAATTTTCAATAATGGACTCCCTCGATGCGGAACCGGGGCGCTTTGTTGCGCGGAACAAGGGTCACAAGTGTATCAGAGCCGGCGCTACGGTCCCCGAGCCGGCTGCGACGTTGACGCTGATGCCGGGAATTCCCTAGACTTCCCACCGCCCGCGCCCGATGGTCGGACAAAGGCGTTAGGGAACCTCTGAACAAGTCGCCGATGGAGCGCGTTTGTCACGAAATGCGGATGATGGCTAGACGGGCGACGAAGGTCGTAGCTTGGCCTACGATGCCGAGGAGCCCGGCGCCGCCAGCGCCGCATTTCGCGCAAACCCAGAGGGACGGGGCTTTCCGGGCGCCAGGCATTGTCGCTCGGCTTGCCGATATTCCCGATATCGGCTGCGCGTCGCTTCGCGCCATGCATCCCGGAAAGCCGCCGTCGCGCCCACCGTGGACTTGTTCAGAGGTTCCTTAGGGCCACCAACCAGTTTCCGGATCCCATTCGAGACGATGCGTTGGTCCACTAGATCGGGGATGGTCGCGGCGTTTGCAGCGGTCCTCTCGCTTCTGCTCCCTGCATGCGGTGGCTCATCGAGCCCTCGCAGCGACGCAAGCGCCGGGCAGCAACTGAAGAGCCTGCGCGAGGCCTATGACACAGGCGCGATTACGCGGGAGGAATACGCACAGGAGCGCCGTCGCAGTCTTGGCGACCGATGAGCGTCTTGCCGCGCGCTCCGGGGATCCCGATTTGACGCTCGCGCACCCGTTTTCCTACAATCCCGCCTGGAAGTGTCGGATTTGCTCGCGGCGTTTCCGGTCGCCCGTCACCCAACTACATAGGGAGTCACCAGATGCGGATGTCCGTTTCCAGAATCGCCGGCCTGACCGCGGCTCTCATGA
>JBEVOI010000299.1:0-3311 GCA_040507665.1 Burkholderiales bacterium | reverse complement strand
GGCTCGGGGTTGCCCACTGCGTGGCGGGACCATCGGCATTGATCGGTGCGAGCAACTTCTTCGAGCTGGCAGTCGCAGCGGCCATCAGCCTCTTCGGCTTTCAGTCCGGCGCCGCCCTCGCGACCGTGGTCGGCGTACTGATCGAAGTGCCGGTGATGCTGCTGGTGGTGAAGGTGGTCAACGAGAGCAAGGGCTGGTACGAGGCGGGCGCGCTTGTCGCAAGCTCGAAGCGCGAGGCACAGGCCTGAACAGGATGAGCGATATGAACAAGATGTCTGGACCCGTATTGCTGACTCACGCCACTCGCTATCTGTTTTTCACTGGCAAAGGCGGCGTCGGCAAGACTTCGCTGTCTACTGCGACGGCGCTGGCGTTATCGGACAGCGGGAAATCGGTGCTGCTGGTCAGCACGGATGCAGCTTCGAATCTCGACGAGATGCTTGGTGTTGAACTCCATAACACGCCGACCGCGGTTGCGGGCGCGCCCGGCCTTTCGGTCATGAATATCGATCCTGACACCGCCGCCGAGTCCTACCGTCTGCGCGTCCTGGAACAAATGGACCCGGGCGCGAGTGATGCCGAGCGGTCGACTGTCCGAGAACAACTCTCTGGCGCCTGCACCACCGAAATTGCCGCGTTCGACGAGTTCAGCGCGCTGCTGGCCGGGGATACGGGTCACTACGATCATGTCGTCTTCGATACTGCCCCAACCGGTCACACCCTGCGTCTTCTCAGTCTGCCGAAGGCCTGGACCGGGTTTCTGGAAGGCAACGACAGCGGAGCCTCATGCCTGGGTCCGCATTCAGGATTGAAGATGCAGGAGACACGCTTTCAAGCGGCACTCAGCTCGCTCGGCGATGCTTCGCAGACTACGGTCGTGCTGGTGGCTCGACCGGACAAAGGAACGCTCACGGAGGCTGGCCGGACTTCCGTTGAGCTCCGAGCGCTAGGGCTCGGTAATCAGCGCTTGACGATCAACGGCGTCTTCCATGCAAGCGACCCTCGCGACCCAGTCGCACGATCGATCGAAGATCTGGGGCGCCAGGCGGTAGCAGAACTCCCCGAAGCACTGATCGGCTTGCCGCGAGATGAAGTGCCGCTGCGCGCGTTCGACATGGTCGGATTGCCGGCACTGCGAGCGTTGTTCGATTCCGGAACTGTCCCTACTGGTCAGGGAAACGTGCAGTCCATGACGCCGCTACGCAAGGCTCTCGCGCTCGATCAATTGGCGGACGAGCTGGCGGCGGCCGGGCGCGGACTCATCATGGTCATGGGCAAAGGCGGCGTCGGCAAGACCACGATTGCCGCGGCATTGGCAGTGGGCCTTGTGGAACGCGGCAATACCGTGCACCTGAGCACCACGGATCCGGCGGCGCACCTTGCGGTCACGGTTGCGGGTGAGTTGCCCGGCTTAAAAGTGGATCGAATCGATCCGAAGGTGGAGACCCAGCGCTATGTGGAGAAGATCATGGCCGCGCGGGCGCCCAGTCTCGATGAGCAGGGGCAAGCATTGCTGCGCGAGGATCTTCGCTCTCCGTGCACCGAGGAAGTCGCGGTCTTTCACGCGTTTTCGCGAATCGTCAATGAAGCGCGCAGTGCGTTCGTCGTGCTCGATACGGCTCCGACGGGACACAGTCTACTCCTCATGGATGCAACCGGCGCCTACCATCGACAAATGAAGCGAGAGTTCGAAGCCGGCGCGGCCGGACGAGTCGTCACGCCGCTGATGCGACTGCAGGATCCCGCCTATACCAGAATCCTTGTCGTGACATTGCCCGAGATAACGCCGGTGTCTCAGGCAGCCGCCCTTCAGGAGGACCTGCGTCGGGCGGGGATCGAGCCTTACGCCTGGGTGATTAACAAGAGCATCTCCGCGGCGGGCACCCAGGACCCCCTCCTCGCAGCGCGCCTCGACGGTGAACGAAAACAGATGGAGCGTGTGGACGCGGGCCTCGCGGAACGGGTGTTTGTCGTGCCGTGGCTGACTAGACCGCCAATTGGACTCGCCGAACTGGCGCAGCTCGCGGCCTGATGGCGACATAGGAAAAGCCGTTGCCGCGAATGAAGCGCGCGCGCCCGATGTGCTCTTTCTCTTCGCAGTCCATCCCACGCCGCAATCTGCAGACAGTCACGCCGGCGAAAGGGCCGCAACACCCCCCGGCAGCAGCCGCACCTGCTCGGTTGCGGGCCTTCACGCCCCAAGCCTAGCGCACGACGACAACAGTACTATTTCTTCTTCTTGTCCTGCTTTGCCTGCTTTTTCTCCTTGGCTGTTTTCTGGGGCGCTTTCTTCTTGTCTTTCTTCGTATCCTGCGATTTGGCCATTTGGCTCACCTCCTTGCAACGAACAAGAAAACACGCAACTCCTAATAGCAATATTAGCTACTGGTTTCGACATAGTGCAACCCCTTGTTCACTGGGCGAGCCCTTATGGTTCATGAACAACGCTCAACTGCCCCATGCGGCCCCGTGAGCCCGCAACGCAAGCCCTAAACCTGCGGAGACGAACTACAAAGGAAACGCCGTTGCACACTTTTTCCGTTCCAGACGACGGTCGCCGCTACGAACTGCCCTTCCATCGCCCTGCCGCCACGTCGTCGCTGGCGCGCGCATCGACCCACCGGTCGCCCTCCGCTGTCCGCTCCTTCGTCCAGAACGGCGCCTGGGTCTTGAGGTAGTCCATCAGGAATTCGCACGCGGCGAACGCATCGCCGCGATGCGCGCCTGCCACGATGACGAGCACGATCTGGTCGGTGGGTCGCAGGGTGCCGACGCGGTGGATCACCAGCGCATCGATGATGTCCCAGCGACCTTTCGCTTCCTCGACGATCTGCGCCAGCGCCTTTTCCGTCATCCCCGGATAGTGCTCCAGCGTGAGCTCGCCCACGGCGTCGCCGTCGTTCACGTCGCGCGCCACGCCGATGAAGCTCGCAATAGCGCCGATCTTCGGGTTGCCCGCCCGCAGCCGCGCAATCTCGCGGCCGGCATCGAAGTCCTCGCGCTGGACCCGGATCCCCTCCAAGTCAGCCTCCGGTGACCGGTGGAAAGAAAGCGATTTCGTCGCCGCCGCGCAAAGGTGATGCAGGCGCCGCCATCTCCTGGTTCACTGCGATGCGCACCGCGCGCCCCGATGCGAGCTCATCAGCCCACGCACCGCCGCGCGCCCGCAGCCAGTCGCGCAGCCCATCGACGTCCACGATGTTGCCGGGCAGCTCGATGCGCTCGGACCCGAGTCCGAGACTCTCCCTCAAGCGTGCGAAATACAGCACTGTCACGCTGATCGTGGGAGTCGTGCGGGCCTCGCTGTCGTT
>JBEVOI010000023.1:0-2749 GCA_040507665.1 Burkholderiales bacterium | reverse complement strand
TTCCGCGTGTCGATCTGGAAATCAATCCAACCACCAGCGGCGACGCCACCGTGCCTATCGAACGGAGATCCGTAGGAGCGCGTTCAGTTCGCCGCGAAATCCAGCGCGCGCGGTTCAGCGAACACGCTCGCCTCGGGGATGGGCGCGGTGCGCCCGCTCCCATAGAGACAGCAGCCGAGCTCGTGCAATAGCGGCGGTGGCAACGGAACTTCACCTGCGAGGACGCGTCGTGTCCATTCCGCCGTACACGCGGGGTCGATGGCGGTGGGAAGGACGGGCAGTGACGCAATCGGGCCCGTCTCGGCCTCGCACAGGACCTCTGCCTCGCCATCGTGGAAGAACTCGATGCGCGGCCGCCGCTTGGGGTTTGCGAACGGCTCGCCCTCGGTGCCGCGCAGGAGCAGCGCCCGGGCGCCGGTAGCGCGCAGGAACCGCCCCATGCGCTGGAGGTAGTCGGGGTGTGAAACGGATACCACGCGCAGTGCCTCGCCGCCGAAGGGGTCGATCAATTTGGCGAGGCTGTGAGCGCTGGAACGCAGGCCGATCCGCTTGCGCGTGGCAAGCAGCGGGGCGAGTCCGGGAGAGAGGAGCTCGATCGGCGCATAAGCGATTGCTTCCCCATCGAGCCGCGCCTGCGCTTCCGGGAGATCGCGGCACGGCGCGATATCCAACGCTGCGAGCACAGCCTCGGTGGTGACGCGCCCGTGGGCATCCGGCGCGCCGTGGATCAGAACCGGGACGCCGCAACGTTTCAGAAGCAACGCGAGCAGAGGCGTGAGATTCGCCTGACGTCGCGCGCCGTTGTAGCTCGGCAGCACCACCGGCCGCGCGGCCGCGCGCGGCGGATCGAGACGAGCTACACGGGATTGGAGCGCCCGGTGAAACCCGGACATTTCCTCGGGCCCCTCGCCCTTCACGCGCAGTGCGATCTGGATCGCCCCCAGCTCCAGATCCGGAACCAGCCCGTCCAGCATGGCGCTGTAAAGCTCGAACGCCGCCTGCTCGGGCAGATCGCGGGCCCCGCTCGGTCCGCGCCCGATTTCCCGAATCAATGCAGCCAAATTCAACGCTTCCTCCGTAACCGCCACTCCCGAGAGCGGCGTCGATCTCATTCTACGGAGAGCGGCGCGGCGCGCGCTTGATCCGCATCAAGGCTCCGCGTGCGCCTCCGACCGGAGAATGCCGTGCATTGATCCTGCAAAGCGCGGCGAAAGTGTGCGAAACCATCGCCCGTCAACTGCGCCGTAGCTCATGGGCAACCCAGAGCGCGGCTGAGAATAGCACCAGGGCACCGGCCGGGTGCGCGGCCGCGAGCGGAATCGGCACCACAAGCAGCAGCGTGGTGATTCCCAACCCTACCTGGAGTGCGAGCGTAGCGAGCAGCGCATTGCACGCCAGCCGGGCGGAAGCGGCGAGCGGTTCGCGCCGGCTACGCAGCCAGAACCACAGAGCGACGAATGCAAGCCCCCAGGCAAATAGGCGGTGGTCGAACTGAACCGTGGCCATATTGCTGAAGAAGTTCTGCCACCACGGCTCGAGCATGAAGAGCTCCGGCGGTACCGCGTGCCCGTTCATGAGCGGAAACGTGTTGTACGCGAAGCCCGCGCGGATACCCGCCACGAAGCCGCCGGTGAGAACCATCGCGAAGATGAGCCCGATCAGCCACGCCGAGAACCGACGCAGTCCCGCGAGCCGCGGGTCGGAAGAATCATTGCGTGAACCGATCACGTCGAGCGCCAGCCAGAACATGAGCCCGTAGATCAGGAACGCGAGCCCGAGGTGCGCGGTGAGCCGGTACTGGCTCACGCGCGGATCGTCCACGAGACCGCTCTGCACCATGTACCAGCCCATTGCCCCCTGCAGCGCGCCCAACGCGAAGATGCCGGCGAGCTTCCAGCCGAGTTCCCAGTCGAGTTTTCTCCGTACCATGAAATAGAGAAACGGGACCAAGAACGCAAGCCCGATCAGGCGGCCCAGCAGCCGGTGCGCCCATTCCATCCAGAAGATCGGCTTGAACTCTGCGAGCGTCATGTTCGGATTGACCTGCTGGTACTCGGGCGTCTGCTGATACTTGGCGAAAGCGTCCTGCCAAGCCGCGTCGGAGAGCGGCGGCACCGTGCCCACGATTGGCTGCCATTCGGTGATCGACAGCCCCGAGTGCGTGAGGCGCGTGACGCCGCCCACGACAACCATCGCGAACACGAGCGCGCAGCATGCGAGAAGCCACCCAGCGATCTGGTTCTGTGTGTTGGCGTCCCTCTCGCCGTCCGACGGTGCGGCGCATGTGCACAGGCTGCGTTCCATTACTTCCATCGATTCATCCTCGACATTCCTCGTTGATCCACCAGATAAGTGACCGCAATTTTACCCCTCTAGATGATTCCGGCGCCTCGGCATCGCGGCCGGCATCCCGAAAAGCTTGATGCGAATCAATTCGGAGATGGATCCAGGGCGTACAAATCCACCGCGCAATCGCGTCGATCGCGTGCGGTTTCCGACGCACGTCGGTCGCCATCGCGCGCTGAGCCTGGAACGAGGAAGTTGACCCCCGTGGCCGCGGTCTACAGCACCCAGCTCAGCTATGCGTCCCTTGCCCCTCGCGAATCGCGGCGAGGGTCTTGGAATGAAAGTCCATCCAGTAGATCGTCCCCGCAACGGTCAAGCTCGCCACCAGGAACAACACCGGGTGCACGAACCAGCACAAGACGGGGATCGCGAAGCAGTACGTGCGCAAACCCTTGGTGAAGTT